>DASPNH010000177.1:0-61413 GCA_035626675.1 Binatia bacterium | reverse complement strand
GCCGAAATGTCCGTCGCTGCGGTGCTCGCCCTTGTTCGGATTGACGTTGACGATGCCGCGCTCTCCCACCGTCAGGTCGTTGTACTGCCCGGCCAGCACGATGCGGATCTCGTGGTCAGGCGGCCGGAACGTCGTGTTGCCCTTGAGGAGCGAGGTCTCGACGATCACGGTCTCGGCCGCGATGAGCTGATCGCCCGTGCCGAAGACGTCCAGGTCGTCGGGATCGTCGGTGGCCTGCCCGCCGACCCCGACCGGAATGCGGCGGCCTTCGAGGAGCGTATCGGAGATGACGCCGAGATTGAGGAACCACTGAGGCCCCAGGAACGGGATCAGGTGCTGGATGGGACGGTCGGCCTTGAGTGTGTTCTGGTTGTAGGGATCGAACCAGCGCTCGCGCACGCCGAGGTTCTCCATGATGCGCCAGCGATCCGGGATCGCGGTGAAGGGATCGCCCTCGACCGCGCGCAGCGGCGGAAGACGCACGGGACGTGGAGCTTCTTCGGGCTGGCCGGGGCGTCGTCGCAAGGGCTCCGTCTCGGACGGCGCGGTCGAATCCGGCGCGGTTTGCGGCGCCGGCTGCGGTGACGCGGCGGAATCCGCGATCGGCTGCGAGCGCGCATCGTCCTGCGAAGTCGAATCTCGTGCGTGCGAGTCCTCGACCGCGTCCCTGGCGTCGCCGGCACGGCTTTGCGCCAGCGCCGGCCCGGCGTCTGTCAGCGCAAGCATTGCGGCCGATAGCAGCGCTGCCAACGCGCCGGCTGCCGCTCGCGAGCTACTTGCCATCGCAGGGACTCATCTCGTCACTTCCGCGGAATGGCCGCACCGGGCAGCTGACGTAGCGAAGGTTGGAGCCTTCGACCTCGATGCGGTCGGCGCGCATCGGCTGCGGCGCATGGTCGATGGTGCCGAGCTCGAGCGACGCGCGATGCAGACCGAGAAATGCGATGGCGTCGTCCTGATCGATGCCGTCGCCGGAAATGCCGATGGCGCCGACCAGCACGTTGCCGCGATAGATCGGCACCGCGCCCGGGAAGATCTGGATGCCGTTGCGGGCCTGCGGGATCCGGTTGCTGCACTCGGGTAGCGGCTGCGGCTCCATGCAGGATGGCTCGCTGCCCGCGTTGGCCAGCGCACCTGCGATGCCAGTCACTACGAGCTGGAGCTGGAGTCCGGTCGAGAAGGGACTCCACTGCTCGAGCGGTAGCGACAAGGGGCCGTTGTCGCGCCGGTCGATGCCGTCGGGGAAGAACGGCCGCGCCAGGTTGCCGATGGCGCGCGCAGTGAACGCTATGCCGCCGGTCAGGACATCGCCGGCATCGATGTTCTCGTCACCGAACGTGGCGCGGCCGGTCAGGAAGTCCACGGTCGCGTCGTAGTAGCGGCGCCCGCCGAAGCGCGACAACAGGTCGGCCGCGTCCGGCGCCGACAGCAGCGCAACGGCACGCGCCTTCTGCACCGAGACGTCGATGCCGAAGACCGGAGCGTCGGGCGAGCGGACGATTCCCTGGACATTGCCCGCGACGTCCACCACCGAAATCGTCACGCGCGCCGGCGTGTCCAGTGGGTTGCGGATCGCCGCTCGCAGGCTGTCGGCCACGGACAGGGCGTGCTCCAGGAGAGTCTGCACTTCGACCGCGGTCAGGCTGCCCGGGTTGGGAGTGCTGGTGGCGGCGTAGCGCGGCGCACCCGCCGCATCGACGAGAATCTCGGCCGCCAGTCCCGAATCTCCGAAGGCTGCAACCGAACGCACCCCCGAAGCGATCGTGCCGATCGCGACGCCGGCGCCGACCTCCGCGCACGAGCGGACGTTCGTAAAGCCGCCGACCGCGACGAACACGCCGTCGAGGTCCGCACACGCCTGGCCGGGAACACCGCCGTGATCCTCGTCGTCGGCGAAGCGCAACGACTTGCCGTCGACGAAGATGCGATCGGCTCGTCTGCTCGCAGGAGCCTCACGGCTCGCAGCGGCCGCGGACGCGATGCGTTCCTCGATGTTCTCGTCGACGTCGAGGATCACGGGGTCGACGGTGTACAGAGACTCGGGCGTGTCCCGGCACGCTTCGAACGACGGACATACCGAAACGCCCAGACCCACGACTGCGTCCGAGCCTGCTGCCGCCGTCAGCGCATCGCACGTCAGCGCGCCGCATCCGAGCTCGATGCCGACGCCGCCGACGGGAACGCGTCCGCTCATGCCGGCCGGCCCCGTGCTGTCCATGTACAGAGGAATGCCGCCGGGATCGGCCGACAGACCAAGCGGCAGCCGGTGCGGCCCCGTGCGGTCGTCGGCGCAGTCGTCGTCGAAGCGCGTGACGACGTCGCCGCAGGGAAGCTGGCTGAACTGCACTCCGAACAGAGGACCGCCGGGACGTCCGCTCTCGCCCGGATTGAAATGCTCCTGCACGATCTGGCTGGCGGTGCGCGTGGTGAACGCATTGCCCTGGCTCGACAGATACGCGGCCGTCCCGGCCTTGGAGATGGCAGCCAGCGTGGTGGGAACCACGAGGGTCTCCAGGCCCGTCGAGACGTCGCGCTGGCTCGTGATCACCGTGTTGGCCGCCGCGCCGTCCATCTGGAAGACGGCCAGCACGTTGCCGACGCGATCGACGACGGCCACCGTCACCGCCACGCCGAGCCGCTCGGCTTCGGCCACCGCCCGTCCGACCACGTCGCGGACATCGGCCGCTGCCAGCGCGCGCTGCGTGCACGTGCCATCGCAGGTCGCCGATGGCCCGGTCGTGCTCGAACCGCCGCTTCCGCACGCCGCGAGGCAAAGTGCCATCGCAGGTGCATAAGGGGACAGTCCCCTTAAGAAAGACGCCGCGCGAAGATAAGGGGACTGTCCCCTCAAGAAAGGGAGGTGAGGTCGTCTCACGATCCGGCCTCCGCCTTGGCCGCGTCGACGGCGCGCATGACGCCGAAGCGCTGGCGGTGGAAATCGTGACAGCTCGTGCACGGCGAGGTCAGCTTGCCCAGACGCGGCGTGCCGCCGCCGTGGCACTCCCGGCAGCGCGCGATGCCCGGCAACAGCACGTCGGTGGCCGAAGCCGAGGTGCGCGCGGCATGACACGACTCGCACGCCACCGCCGCGTGCGACTGGTGATGGAAGATGGCCTTGCCCATCCAGCGCTCCGAGCCCGAAAACGGAATAAGCCGCGCAGGCACGACGGTGACGCCCGTTTCGTCGCGCGTCAGCACGTGGCAGGTGGCGCACGCACCTTCCTCCGACAGCAGCAATCGCTGCACGCGTGCGGTCTTCTCGCCGACCCAGCGGATCACGCCGGCCTTCTCCTGTGGGCTGAGCTCGCGGCCGGGCCGGCGCCGCGCAGCCAGCGGCGCGCTCTCGTCCATCTCTTCGCCGCGCAGCGCACGCGTGGCGTAGAACTCGAACAGATCGTCCTGCAGCGCGGCCGGCGCGCCGTGGACGGCATGGCGGTCGGGCGCCCGCTCGTCGAACGACAGCAGATGGCAGCTGCGGCAGTCGCGCTCGAAATCGATGGCCTGCATGATCTCGCCGCGCGCGTCGGTGCGGTGGCACGAGCCGCAGTGCAGCGTCACCTCGCCGCGCGGCGACTTCAGCGGGCCGGCCAGATGCTTCTGGTGCGGGAAGCGAAGACCGCTTTGCTCGCGCGGCGAGCCTTCGAGCGAGAGCCGCTTCTGCTGCGTGCTGCCGGCTTCGGTAAGGATGGCCGGCCGGAACTCGGCGTGCGCATCGGCGAAGTCGGAGGCATCCAGAAGCTGCGTCTCCGGATGCGAGGCGCGCAGATTGCCGTGGCATTGCGAGCAGGTCGAATCGGGGAATTGCGCCAGCATCTGGCCGCCGCGGTGCTCCTGGTGGCAATCGGCGCAGCGCGAAATCCTCAGTCCCGCATGGCTCGGCTCGCCGGTGTGTGCTCCGACGCTGTGGCAGGCCGTGCATGCATCGTCGCCGACCTGTTCGAAGCCGGTGGTGTGGCAGGCCGCGCATCGGTCGCCGAAGTGCGCGTGCGCCGCCGACAAAGGCCCGCTGCTCCACGAGGACGCAAGCACGCGCGCGCCGGCCGACGACTCGTGCTCGGGATGTCGGGGGTCGAAGGACGGCGCATTCCTCTGCGACCACCACGGCAGCAGCAGGAACAGGGCCACCGATGCCAGCGCCGCCGCCCATGCCAGGCGCCTGCGCGTGATGGCACCGCGATGAATTCCGAGGCGCGTCCGCTCGGCGAGCTCGACCGAAGCTGCCTGCGAGGATTCGATCTGCTCGACCTCGAGCGCCAGGTCCTCGCCGGCGGCCGGACGGCGCACGCGAAGCTCGTGCGCACCGATGCGAAGAACGTCGCCCGGCGCGAGCGCGCGCGCCGAGACCACGCTGCCGCCCACGCGCAGATCGTCGCCGCGCACGGTCTCGACCCACGGCCTGCCCTGGCGCAGATGAATGGCCGCATGCTCGAGCGCGACCGACAGGCCGGCAAGCTGCACCTCGTTGTCGGTGCCACGCCCGATGCGTACCACCTCGACGTCGAGCACGACGTCGCGCACGGCGCGCGTACCCGAGCGCTTGACGGTGACGTAGGAGATGCGCGCGCGCATGGTCCTACCGGTAATAGAAGACGACGAAGACGTGCGCCGCCACGGCAACCAGGGAAGCCATCGCCAGGGGAACGTGGAACGTCAGCCACAGATCGAGCAGGCCCTTGTAGCGCGCATCCTTGCGCACTCTGGCCACCAGCGAGCGCTTGACGCTCAGGATCTCGAGAAGGCGCTGGACCTCGCCGCGTCTCGGTCCTTCCATGCGAGCGGCCTCTTCACTCAATGACGCGAGCGCCCGCGCGGTGCCGCAGCGCGGGTCGGTCCCCGAGATCTGGCGCAGCAGCCCGCCGCCGAGTCGCGTCTCCTCGATGGAGACGCGGACGGCGCGGGCGATCGAATCGGGAAGCGCCTCGGCCATGTTGCGGCACTCGACGTCGATCTCGGCGATGTGCTCGAGCAGAGCGGCCAGCTTCTCGCCTGGCCGATTCTCGGTCATGCGCTCGGGGATCGCCGTGTAGTAGGCGACGCCGGCCGTGCCCGAGACGATCACCGCCACCATCAGCACGTAGGCGGCCGTGTGGATGTTGGCGCCGAACTGGAAGGCACAGTGCAGCGGTACGATCAGGATCAGGATGGCGCCGAGGTAGATGTGGGCCGACAGCCAGCCGCGAAGCGGTGCTCCGGCGGCGTGGTAGGAACGCTTGCGCACTCCGAACCACGACAGCCACAGCATCAGAGCTGCGGCCAGGGTCCCCAGGGCATAGCCGACTGCGGTATCACCACTGCGGTCGCGTGCCGGCCCGCTGAGCAGATAGGCGGCCGAGGCCGCGGCAAGCAGCGCTACGGAGATCTTCAGCCAGCGAAAGCGGGCGTAGCTCCAGAAGGATTCGTGGACGGCCATGCTGCCCTGGCGTGCGAGCGCAGCGCGCACCCCACGGCGAACCTACCGGAGCGTCGAATTTCAAGGAACCTGCCGCTGGGCAGAAAGCTTTGTGCCGCATGACCTGCGGCCGGGGCCTCACAGCGAGGCCCCGGCGCGCGTCATGCGGTGGCAGCGGAAAGGTCAGTGCGTGGTCGAAGATTCCGGATCGGCCGCATCGTCGGCCTGTCCGAGGACCGCCGTGCGTACCCATGCCCGGACCTGTGATTCGTGTCGCAGTTCCTCCTGCGCGCACTCGCGCAAGCTGGCGGCAAGCTCGGCATGGCCGAGCTGGTCGGTCAGCTCGATGAGGAGCTCCCACGCGGCAAGGTCTGCCAGCTCGGCGCTGAGCATCGTGCCCAGACACTGGGTGAGCGTGGTCTTGGGATCGGTCAGCACGGCCATGAAGCCCAAGCCCTGGACTCCTATGACGTCCGCGCACGGCGTCACCGCGGTCGGATCGGCGCCCAGGCTTTCGAGGGCTGAGGCCAGGATTCCGGCGTGACGAAGCTCGTCGTCGCGAATCTCGCGCAGGGCCTCGGCCGTGACCGTGGGATCGTGGGTGTGCGAGGCGGCCAGCTTGACGAGCAGGGCGTCGTAGAGCCGTACGCCCGTGCGCTCGTACGCGAGGCGCTCGCCGAGCTTGTCGAGCAGGACCGTGGCCTGCTCGCCCTTCATTCGGGCCATCATGTCCTTGGCCAGGCCCTTGAGCTTCATCGGCGGGGGCATGGTGCCGACGGGATCGGCCTCGCCGCTGAAGGACAGGCGCATGCTGTAGAGCGCGCTCGTCTCTGGCGTGGGCTCTCCCTCGCCGAGCGCGGAGAGTCTGGTGTATCCGATCGGAGACGTGGCGATTCCGGTCTTGTTGTGGCCGATCTCGGTCGGCTTGGTCGCGTTGCTCAATGGATCCTCCTGTCTTCGGCCAGCGCGATGGCCCGCTGCATCAGCTCGGTGCCCGGCTGCCACTGATAGCTGGTGCGCACCGATTCGGAAGGAGACCCCTCCGAGTTCATGTAGTTGCGATACTCGAGCGTCCGCTCGGGCTCGCCGTCTTCGACGTCGATGAACTCGGCGCCGTCGGCGCGCAGGTTCACCTCGGCCGAGAGCGTGTCGCGCACGAACTTGCGGTGGCTCTCGTAGGCGATGGGATCGGGCAACTGCTCGGGCAGGACCTCGGCCGCGTCGCGTCCGTCGATGCGCTGGAACTGTTCGATGGCCACCTGTAGCTGGCCGAGCTCGTAATCGAGGAATCGCTCCCAGATCCCGCGGATACGCGTGTTGGTCTCGCTCTGCATGCAGCTCCAGTAGTTCCAGACCTCGGTGGCTTCGTGGATGAGCCACTTCTCCAGCCACGTCTCGGTCGGATCGATGATCGATTCGTACTGCGTGACGTGCTGCTCTTCGATCGAGGCGATCTCGGCGTAGAGCTGGCGTGCCACCGGGTCGGAGAAGATCGGGCCGACGTTCATGTAGTAGTTTCGCGTCTGCTGCTCGCCGGCCAGGATCGTCAGCGCGTTGAGCTTGCTCAGCGGGTGCGCCGACATTTTCTGGTACGGAAGGCGCAGATCGTCCTCGGGCGAGCGGTGTTCTTCGACCGTCCTGCGGCCCGGCAGCACGTCCGAGTAGCCCTGCAGGATCGTGTTCGAATCCTTGCCTTCGAGGCGGTCCAGCAGCGCGCTGTAGGCATGCAGGTGATCGAAGTCCTCGAGCAGGCCGAAGCGATAGACCTGCGCCAGATACGGATCCGGCTCGTGCAGCGCGACGTGCGCGGTGACCTCGATGGCGACCTGTTCGTAGGCGATGGTGGTCTCGAGCGGAGAGTGGTCGGGGGACATCAGCCAGTTGATCATCGTCGCCTGATGATGGTCGACGCGCCGCACCAGGCCGGCAGGCTTCTGCAGGTCGGCGTTGAAACGCGCAAGGTTGTGGAGAAACGCCACGGATTCGGATTCGACACCATTCATGAGGATGACGCGCACCCTGGTGAACGCATCGTCGTTGAGCTTGCTGATCGGCCTGCCCACGAGCTCGCGCCACGTGAAGCGTTGCCGATCGAGCGGGACGCCTTTCTCGTGCAATAGATCGAGTGCCATAAATACCTCCGGTGGTTTTTGGCCATGCTGCGAGCCACGATCGGATGCGCAAGAGCTCAGCACCCCCTTCTCACCGTCTTTTTCCGATTGCCGCCAGCATGAGGGGCGTCCTCGTGCATGCGTGCCTGCTGGTCGCCAAAAACCGCGGAGCGTTCGGATGCCAAAGCCTTCAGGCGGCGGTGTCGGGCGCGGGCCTCGTCACCGCACAGTTGCGGGACACGTCGCGCCGGTGCGCCGAGCTCTCGGACTCGCGCAGCCAGCCGACGACCATCAAGAGGCCGGCCAGCAGGTACACGAGCGCAGCCGGGACCCACATGATGAGGCCGCCGAGCTGCTGGTCTTCCAGGGGCGTCATTCCCCATGAGGAGGCGGTGGTCGCGTATGTCGGATACCAAACCGTCCGCGCGAAGGTTAACAAAGCACCGAGTGCGCCGCTGTGGACGGAGGTCGTGAAAAGATAGAGCACCGCCGCGCCATACCCGGCCGCCGTGCGTGCGCCATGAACGAGCGCCCACCAGAAGATCAACGCCGATCCGAGGAAGCTCGCGTGCTGGAGCGTGTGGATCAGGTCGCTGCGAAGCGTGGCCTCGAACAGCACAGGAACGTGCCAGATCCATAACGCCACGGCGTGGACGAGCCACGCCGCCAGCGGCAGCGTCAGTAGGCGCCATGGGCGCACGAGCGCCGGAGCATGAACCGCGCGGCCGAGAATGCGCCGGCCGGATGCGGGCAGGCCCCATAGCAACGCGGGCAGCGGGCGGCCGAGCACCAGCAATGGCGCCGCCACCAGCATCAGGACTTCATGCTGCGTCATGTGCGCCGAGAACAGCACCTCGCCGAGCGGATGTAGCGGCGAGGCAAGCGCGATCACCAGCGCGATCCAGCCGAGCCAGAACATCGTGTTGTCGACGCGTCGCACTCGGCGCGCCGCCGGAGACGATTCGCGCGAGAGTCGCGTCGCGCCTGCAACGTGCAGGACCGCGGTCACCGCCAATGGTACCAGCACCCACGGGTCGCGGCTCCACTGCCACCAAAGGTCGGCAGCGGGCTCGGCCGCCTGGCCGTGCGCGCCGGATTCGGAGACGAGGGCCAGCACAATTGGCGCAAGAGCGGTCGTGATCCGCAGTGGATGTTCGGGAAGCGTAAGCGCGAGCTTCACGACGTCACCGCATGCACGGGTCGATGTAGGCCATCGCCAGCCACTGCGCCGCGATGAGCAGCGCCGTCATTACGGAGACGCCTAGACCGATCGCGGACAGGAACCGCGAGCGTGTCACGACGTCGCTGGAAGCGTCGGGCCAGTCACTGCCCGCCCGCTGCCACGTGCGCAACGCCACCGCCGCGCCGCTGACGGAAATCAGCAGGAAGAGCGCGGCAACGGCGCCCAGCCAGCCGTGGTCCACGCGCGCGCATGCCCAGTGCACGAATGCATAATTGACGAACATGTGTGCGCCGAGGGCGAACGGAGCGGCCAGCAGCCCGTAGAACAGCGCGGCGAGGCCGCCGCCATGGCGAAAGGTCTGCTGCGCGCCAGTCTGCATCGTCATCCCAGCCTCGGCACCAGGAACAGCGTCACGTAGCAGGGGACCCAGATGATCACGATGAAATACCAATAGAGCGCATTGTCGGTGGCGTCGACGAAGAGCTTGGGGTGGGTGTGCCCAAGCATGAACAGCAGGCCGAGAACTGTCGTCTCCATGACCTCGGTGAAGAGGTGATAGCTGTGCACGCCGATGATGATCCACACCACCGAGCCGTAGACATTGGTGTCCCAGCCGACGTGCAGGCCGCGGAACTCCCAGACCCGGGCCGCGATGATCAGCAGGCCGATTGCGACGCACGCAACGTGGCCGCGGATCGTGGCCGCGGTGTCGAGCCGCTTGGCGGCCCTTTCCGTGTAGAGCATGGGCAGGACGCTGATCAGCAGCACGAGGAGGCCGACCGTCGGCGCCAGCAGGTCGGGCAGCATCGTCGGCGCCAGCGGCCATTCGAAGGCGCGATCGCGCAGGTAGTAGTAGGAGACCAGGCAGATGCCGAGCATCGTGCTCTCGATTGCCAGGAAGCTGGCGACTCCCCACCACATCAGCCCGCGCGGGCCGAAAGTGAAGCGTGGCAGGACGGAGACGTCGATCTGATCGCGTGTGCTCATAGCCGGACGCGCGGTGCGCCCTCCTTCTTTTCCTGCTCGCTCATGTCCTCGACGCGAGGCGGCTCGCACTCGTCGTCCTCGCTTTTCGGCCATGCCCAGCCGATCAGGCCGATACCACCGAGCACGGTACCGATCGGAACTGCCCACGGCGTGAAACAGGCGAGCACGAAGGTAGTGCCGGCGGCCATCGCGGTGACCATCGGCCAGATCGATGGGTTGGGCAGCTCCATCAGGCTGTCGGGCTCCGCATCCAGGCTGGTGAGCAGGACTTCGCGGCAGTCGCTTCGAACTCCGGTCACGATCGGCGACGCCGACGTGCGCGTCCATCCAGGCTCGCGACTGTCCACGACAGGGACGTGCAGGAAGTTATAGGCTGGCGGCGGTGAGGGCGTCGTCCATTCGAGCGTATCGGCGTCCCAAGGATTCTCGCCGGCAGGTGCGCCGTGGCGGATACTCCACCACGCGTTGACGAGAGTGACGAGGAAGCCCGTAGCGAGCGTGATCGCTCCGATGGTGGCGAGCAGGTTCTCGCCGGCCCATCCGGTCTCGGGAAGATACGTGTACACGCGCCTCGGCATGCCTTCCAGGCCGAGAACGTGCATCGGGAAGAAGGTCAGATTGAAGCCGACGAACATGAGCGCGAAGCTGAGCTTGCCCATCTTCTCGCCCGGCATGCGTCCGGTCACCTTCGGGAACCAGAAGTAGAGCGCGCCAAACAGGGGAAAGACCGCGCCGCCGATCAGCACGTAGTGGAAGTGCGCGACCACGAAGTAGGTGTCGTGTACCTGAAGGTCCAGAGGCACCGAGGCCTGCATGACGCCCGAAAGCCCTCCGAGCACGAATAGGAAGAGGAAGCCGAGTACGAACAGCATCGGCGTCCTCAGCCGCAGGTTTCCGCTCCAGATCGAGGCGATCCAGCAGAACACCTGGATGCCGCTCGGGATGGCGATCATCATCGTGGCCGCCGTGAAGAAGGATGCGCCGAGTTGGGGGATGCCGGTCGCGAACATGTGGTGCACCCACAGGCCGAAGCCGATGAAGACGGTGGCGATCAGCGATAGGACAAGAGCCGTGTAGCCGAACACCGGACGGCGCGTGAACGCCGGCAGGATGCTGGAGACGAAACCGGTTGCCGGAACGAAGATGATGTAGACCTCGGGGTGGGCGAAGAACCAGAACACGTGCTGCCACAGCAGCGGGTCGCCTCCTTCGGCAGCATTGTAGAAATGCGTTCCCACCAGGCGATCGGTGGTCAGAAAGAGGCTGGCCGTCATCACCGACGGCATCGCGAACACGACCATGAACGACGTCACCAGCATCGCCCACACCAGCAGTGGGATGCGGTTGATGGACATGCCGGGTGCGCGCAGCTTGAACGTCGTCACGATCAGTTCGATGGACGCCGACAGCGCCGAGATCTCGGTGAAATTGATGAGCTGGCTCCAGATGTCGACGCGCTTGCCGGGCGAGAACTCCGGGCCCGACAGTGGCGTGTACATGAACCAGCCGGCGTCGGGTCCGATGTTCAGGAAGAAGAACGTGTAGAGCGCGACGCCGCCGAAGAGGAAGATCCAGTAGCTGAAGGAGGCCAGGCGCGGGAAGGCGATGGCGCGCGTGCCCACCATCAGCGGCACCAGATAGATGCCCACCGCCTCCATCACCGGGATGGCGAACAGGAACATCATCGTGGTGCCGTGCATCGTGAAGATCTGGTTGTAGAGGTCGGGCCCGAGCACGGTCCCGTTCGGATGTGCCAGCTGCAGGCGCATCAGGAACGCGAGCAGGCCTCCGAGCACGAAGAAGATCAGCGCGGTGACGATGAAGCGCCGGCCGATGTCCTTGTGGTCGTTGGATGCGAGCCATCCCCGCAATCCGGGATCGCGGCTCCAGGTCTCCTGTAACTCCTGGTGTAGCGATGCCTCCTCGGCCGTCCGCGCAGCCGGCTCGCTTGGGCCACTACCGCGAGGGGCGGGCCTCATTTCAGGGTCTCCAGGTAGGCGACGACGGCATCCAGGTCCTCGTGCGAGAGCGCTAGCGGCGGCATGCGATTGCCGGGCTTGATCTCCTGCGAATCGCGCACCCAGCGCAGCAGATGCTCGCGGGTGTTCGGCACCGTGCTCCCGATGCGCGGACGGCTGGCGACATGGGTCAGGTCGGGCGCGACGAAGCCGGCGGCGTCGGTGCCGCGGATCGAGTGGCACATGACGCATGGCCCGCGGACGAAGACCTCGCGCCCGCGGCGCTCCAGATCGCCGGAAGGCTCGGCGGCGGCCAGACGCTGCGACTGCAGCCACGCCTGATAGTCCTGCTCGCTCTGGACGACCACGGTCAGACGCATGTTGGCGTGCTGCAGCCCGCAGAACTCGCCGCACAGTCCCTCGAAGCGGCCGGTGCGTTCGGCCTTCAGCCACATCGTGTTCTGATGTCCCGGAATGAGATCCTTCTTGCCGGCCAGGTTGGGCACCCAGAAGCTGTGGATCACGTCGGCGGAGACCAGGATCAGCTGGACCGTTCGCCCCACCGGAATGTGCATGAGGTTGGCGGTCGTCACCGTGTTGCTCGGCACCGGGTCCTGGTACTCGACATCCCACCACCACTGCTGGCCGGTGATCTTGATGGTGACGTCGGCAGGCGTGCGTGCCAGGGAGCTCAGCGCGTCGCTCGTGGAGTACGTGGCGACCAGGAAGGCGAACAGGATGACGGCCGTGGCTGCCACCGTTGCCGATACCGTGATGATCATGCGCCGCTCCTGCGCCGGCGAAGCCGCGACCATGCGCAGGTCGGCCGGGCTGCGCCGGCCGCGCACGACCGCAGCGACGATCGCTGCGCACACCAGCACGTAGACGACGGCAAGGACGCCGAACATCAGCCACCACAACTCGGCAACGCGGCGAGCATGCTCGCCCGCACCGTCGAGCATGTGGTGGCTGCCGGTGCACGAGACGGCCGCGCTGCATGCAGCGATGACCGCCGCCCGCAGAATGGGCGAAGCGCTCATTGCGGGGGCGGCGGAGCGGAATCCGCCGGCGCGACCTTTTCAGCCGACTGTTCCTGCGTCTTGACGTGCATGTTGTCGTTGCGCGTGGGCGCCGCGATCTGATCGACGTTGCCGCTGAGAGAGCGCACGTAGGCAGCGATCTGCCAGACCTGGAAATTGGGGATCTTGCCGCCAAAGGAGGGCATGCCGTTGGGACGACCCTCGACGACGGTCGAAAAAATCTGGTCGGGTGAGCTGCCGTAGATCCACTTGTCGTCCATCAGCGCCGGCCCCATGCCGCCGCCGCCCATGGCGTGGCAGCCCGAGCAGTTGTACCATTGGAACAGACGCTTGCCCTCGTTCATCGCGAACGCGTTCTTCTCGTACTCGTTCTCCTGCGACCGTGCCGGCAAGGGAGTGCCGGGCTGTAGCGAAGTCAGACGCGTCCCGACGGCGATGGCCGCCTGCGGAGGCTCGACGCGAAACGCGCGCTCTTCGCGCTTGCAGCCCGGCGCTGCCAGCGCGCAAAGCATCATAGCCACCGCTGCGGTCGCAACGCTCACGAGGCGCCCCGGCGATGCGGCGTGAAGGTCGCCACAGGCCTGACGCCAGCGTCGCTGCGCGGCACGCCGTATTCGCGGAGGATGGCGTCGATGTCGGATCGGCGTCTGTCCAATACTGCCTGCAGCGCATCGCGAAGCTCGGCGTCGGCCTTGCGCACACCCATGGCGATCTCGAAGATGAACGGCAGGGCCTGCTCGCCGCGCTCGGGCGCAATCGGTGCAACCGTGAGCGCGGGCTTCTGCCTTGCGGCGAAGTAGGCGGCCATGGGGCCCCACGCCAGGGCGATGTCAATGTCGCCGCGCGCCACCGCTTCGATGATGGCGGCGGCGGGCGAGGGGAGGCTGTAATCGCCGTAGACGAGGTAGCCCGAAACGTTAGTAATGATGCCGCGCCGGGCCAGCGCGTGCGCGGGCGGCGTGTTGGTTCCGTCGTCGCCGATCATCTGCACGCCGATGCGCAGCGTGCGCAGCCGCTGGTCGTCGAGCGAGGCCGGCGGTGGCGCCATGTCGGCGCGCGTGACGAAGACGTAGGTCGAGCGGTAGTACGGACGGGTCGTCGTGACCATCTCCAGGCCCGCAGGCACGCCAAGGACCATATCGCAACGCTCCTCGCCGAGCGTGTTGCGGATGAAGCCGCGCCTCTGCGCCCACCACGTGTACTCGACCGTGGTGCCGAGCTCGCCGGCGACCAGCTCGGCGATGCGGTTCTCGAAGCCTTCCTGCTGCTGGTTGGAGAAAGGCAGGTTGTTGGGATCGGCACAGACGCGCAGCGGCGGCGCCGCCTGGGCTCCTGCGTCGCCGGCAATCAGCATCGCCGCGGCCAGCGAGGCGGCAACGGATGCCTCGAAGACCGCCTCAAGGAAGCGCGAAGACATACAGCATGCCCCCCTTGGTCGTCTTCTGCGGCAGATCGCGCACGGCGTTGACGAAGCCGAGTGCAGCCGACGCGTCGCGCACGTCGAGATCGCCGGCAACGACGGCGCCGGCCCAGCCGCCCACGCCCGACAGGATGGCCACGTACTGCCTGCCGTCGGGGCCGCGGTAGGTGACGGGCTGGCCGACGATTCCGGAGCCTGTCTTGAAGCGCCACAGCGCCGCGCCAGTGCGTGCATCGACGGCTTTGAACCAGCCGTCCATCGTCCCGTAGAAAACGACGTCGCCGGCGGTGACCAGGGCTCCGCTCCATAGCGGCAGATCCTCGTCGAGCTTCCAGATTGGCCTTGCCTGGATCGGATCCCATGCCGTAAACGTGCCGCGCATCCCGCCCGGTCCCGCGTACATCTTGACAGTGGCGCCCACGAACGGCGTTCCTGCGATGTAGCTGGTCTCGTAGCCCTCATGGTCCATGCATAGATTGTTGTGCGGGATGTAGAGGATGCCGGTGCGAGGCGAGAACGCCGAAGGATTCCAGTCCTTCGCGCCGGGCGCCGCAGGGCAGATGTCGCGGATCAGCTTGCCGGAACCGGTCGACTTCTCCTCGACGTGCACGAGCTTGCCCGTCTTCAGGTCCACGCCCCTGGTCGTCGTGTTATGCACGAACGCGGTGGCCGACAGGACCTCGCCAGTGGTGCGGTCCATGACGTAGACGTAGCCGTTGCGCTCGGGCCGGATCAGCACCTTGCGGCGCTGCCCGCCGATCTCTAGCTCGGTCAGGATCTGCTCGTTGACGCCGTCCCAGTCGAAAAGATCGTGCGGACTGAACTGATAGAACCAGCGTGCCTGGCCGGTATCGGCGTCGCGCGCGAAGATGCCGCATGTCCACTTGTTGTCGCCGGGCCTCTGGTCGGGGTTCCACGGTCCGGGGTTGGCGGTACCGTAGAAGACGAGATTGGTCTCCGGATCGTAGGAGATCCATCCCCACACCGTTCCACCGCCGGTCTTCCAGGCCTCCGGCGGCCACGACGAGACGCCCAGGTCCTTGCCGCGATCCTGCTCGTAGAATGGCTTGAAGTCGGCGCCGATCAGACAGTCCGCGTCGGGCCCGGTGCTGTAGGCGCGCCAAGCCGTGCTCCCGTCCTCGATGCGAAGCGCCGTCAGCCAGCCGCGCACGCCCATCTCGCCGCCGCTGTTGCCCACCAGCACCTTCCCGTTGATCACCAGGGGCGCCATCGTGATCGTCTCGCCCTTATTGATATCGCCGAGCTTGACCTTCCAGATCTCCGCGCCGGTCTCTGCATCGAGCGCGACCGAGTGGCCGTCGAGCGTGTTGAAGTAGAAGCGTCCCTGGTCGTAGACGCCGCCGCGGTTGACAACGTCACAGCAGGCCACGCCTTGTGCCGCGGCGGCCGGCTTCGGCTCGTACTTCCACTTCACCGGCACGCCCGGTTCTCTCAGATCGAGCGCGTAGACGATGTTGGGGTAGGGCGTCACGATGAACATCGTCGAGCCGGCGACGATCGGCGCTGCCTCGTGCCCGCGCACCACGCCGGTAGAGAAGGTCCACGCAAGGCGCAGGGTGCGTGCGTTCTCGGTATGGATCTCGGAGAGGCCGCTGAACCGCGTGCTCGCGTGGTTCTTGGCAGGCATCGTCCACTGCCCGTCCTCTTCGTGAGGCGGCTGGTTGGTAACCGGCGCCCATGGCTGCGTCTGTGGGGGGCGCACCTGCGCGACCGCTCTGCGCTCCTCGTCCGGGTTCGCGCATCCGCCGACGATCGACGCGGCGACCAATAGGAATAATGATGGAAGCAGCGCGCCCCAGCGGCCACGCTCCCGCACACGGATCAGTTGCCGCGTCTGGCGTGCCACCATCCGCCCGATCGTAGGCAGGTTCGGGAAATTCCTGCCATGGGTTCCCGGAAGCATTACCCAGACGGAGCGGATCGTGTGCCATCTTTTCGATGCTGCGCTAGTCACGGGGCGCAGACGGCAGTTCCGGGAGTCCGAGCCACTGCTCGGCATTGGCGGACGGGAGCGTTTGCCCGTCCGACGACGAAACTCGCCGGCGACGCCGAGCCCGCCGGGCATGCCGTCCCGTCCCAACGTCGGAGGGAAGTCATGTCCGAACCTCTTCTGATTACCGAGCGCGACGGCGGAATCGTCACCGTCACGGTGAACCGCCCCGATGCGATGAACGCACTCTCTCGCGCGCTGCGTTCGGAGTTCGTCGGGACTTTCGCTGCGCTGCGCGAGGACACCGCTGTCGGAGTCGTCATCCTGACCGGCGCTGGCAAGGCCTTCTGCGCAGTGCTCGATCTGAAAGAGGTCGGCAGCCAGGACGCCGGCGATGCCGAGCGAGAGTCGGCGGTCGCCGGTGCCCGCCGGTGGTCGATGCGGACACGCGCATGGACTGCCCCGTCATCGGTGCGATCAACGGCTTTGCGATCACCGGCGGCTTCGAGCTCGCGCTGGCCTGCGACGTTCTGATCGCGTCTACGCAAGCGCGCTTCGCCGACACGCATGCCCGCGTCGGACTGGTTCCGGGATGGGGTCTGAGCCAGCGCCTGTCGCGCGCGGTCGGGATCTATCGCGCCAAAGAAATTTCGCTTACCGGCAACTACGTCTCGGCCGAGCAGGCCGAGCATTGGGGACTGGTCAACCGCGTCGTTGCGTCCCAAGACCTGTTGCCGGCATGCCGTGCGCTTGCCGAAGACATGCTCTCGTGCGTGCCGGCGACGCTGCGTGCTTACAAGGCGTCATCGACGACGGCTACGCAATGACCTTTGGCGGAGGGCTGAAGCTGGAGACGCATGCCTCGGCGGAGCATGCGCGCGGGTTGTCGGCAGCGGACATCACTGCGCGCAGAACGGCCGTTCAGCAGCGGGGACGATCGCAGAGCGACGCGGGCTGACGCCCCCGACCACGGCGTGGCTGGCGCGGCGCAGTTCCAAGGGCTGCGGCACGGTGGTATTTCCCGATGCGTGCTTGGGGCGAACTGCAGTCCGATTGCCGTACGCGTCGCGACGGAATGCGAGCTCTGCCGATGAGGCGCGTCGAGAGCATCGCGCGTGCCGGTGGCCACCGGGGCTTTCGCTATCTGGCCGAACTGCTGCGCAATCCTGGCCGCCAGTACGCGGCTGCCGATCTGGCTGCCCTGGTCGTTCTTAGAAAGCCCTCGCGCTCTAGCCCATCGCCGCTCGGCGCTGCGCCTCGTATCGTCGATCTGCCCGACGGTTCGTTGCGACGAGACCGGCGCCGGCGCCTGGTGACTCTTTCCGAGGAGCTCAAGGCGGCCGGCCGTGCCTGCGATCGCGAGCGCGCCGTGCTGCTTCGCACCGAGATCGGCATCCTCGAGCAGCAGCTCGCTGACGGCGACGATCGCAAAAGCGCAACTCCGCAGGCCGAGCACGCCCGCGCAACGGTGACGCAGGCCCTCCGCGATGCGATCAGCAGTATTCGCGCGCAGAACGTGGAACTCGGCGATTATCTCGCCTCGGCCATCCGCACCGGGCCCGTGTTCAGCTACAGGCCGATCCCGGGAAAATCCGTGGAGTGGAATTTCTAGGCGCGGCGGGCCGGCCCGCAGGCAGCAAGGCGGCATCCGGCTGCGACAGCCACCGCCGAGCAGGCGGCAGTCTGTGAGACCGATGAGGATTGCCAGGGCGCCGACGAATGCGTCGCGGCCGCCTAGAACCGTCGAGGTCTCTTTCCGTCCCGCGACCGCCTCCTCACGGCCAGCTCCGCCGGCGCCATGACGGTCCCGTCGCAACGCGCCTGCCCCGCTCATCGAGCTGTGCCGATGCGGAGACGCCGTCGTCGGCTGCTCCGAGCAGTGTGGGGACGGAAACGCCGTTGTGGGGTGACGGCTGCCACGACCGCTGCCGGTTCGAATAGTCCTCAGGCTTACCGCCGGTTCAGCCTCGAACCTCATTGACAGCCTTCGCAGCGGCGCCAGTGTGGACCTCGACTCGTCAGCGGTGGGGGTTCGTCATGCTGCACAAGGCTGTCGTCGCGTTTTCGCTCGTCTCGACCCTGTTCCTCTGCTCCGGCTCCCGGGCCCACGCGGACAACGACGGCGACGGCATCTCCGCGCCCGCCGACTGCAACGACAACGACACCACCATCTATCCCGGCGCGCCCGAGATCGTCGGCAACGAGGTCGACAACGACTGCAACGGCGGCGAGGTCTGCTACCGCGACCTCGACAACGACAACTATCGCACGACCATGACTGTCAACTCCATGGACGTGCCCTGCACCGCCAGCGGCGAGGCGCGCGATTTCGAGCCGGCCGGCGATTGCAACGATTCCAATGCCAGCATCAACCCTGCTGCCTTCGAGACACCGGGCGACAGCATCGACCAGGACTGCAACGGCCAGGAAACCTGCTACACCGACCTCGACGACGACAACTATCGTACTGGCATGGTGATGAGCTCCTCCGACCTGGACTGCCTCGACGCGGGCGAGGGGCAGGCAAGCGCTCCGCCCGGCGATTGCAACGACAACGATGCGAGCGTCAATCCCGGCGTGACCGAAATCTGCACCGACAGTGCCGACAACAATTGCAACGGCTCCGCCGACTGCGGCGATGCATTCTGCGGCTCCCACCCCGCTTGCATCACCACGACGACGCTTGGCCCGACCACCACGACCACGCTGCCCTACGGCGGCCTCGACCACTACAAATGCTACCGCGTCAAGGACATCTCGAGTTCGAGGTTCGACAGCCGCGAAGACGTGACGCTCGACAACGAGCACCAGTCCGACACGGTCGACGTCAAGAAGCCCTCGATGGTATGTGTTCCCTCGGACAAGAACGGTGAGGGGATCCACGACCCGGTCAACCACCTGTGCTGCTACACCATCAAGTCGACGAAGATGGACCCGCCGCTGCAGGTACAGATCAACGACCAGTTCGGCAGCCTCGAGCTGGAGGCGAGCTCGAGCAAGACCATGTGCCAGCCCTGCACCAAGTCGCTGCTGCCCTGACACTCGCGACCTGGGCCGATGCCCGAGCGGGGCTACTCCTGTTCCGATTTCAATTGCGTACCCGAGACGGACTGACTGCCCGGCCTCAGCGCCCGCCGCGCTCTCCGAGCAGCCGATCGACGTACGTCTTGGGCGCCACGCGCAGGATCGCGCCGGTAGGACACGAGGCCACGCATGCCGCGCGCGGTGCATCGTTGCGCGCAGGCAGGCTCATGCAGAGGTCGCACTTGACGGCGACCTTGGCCTGGTCGTTCTTCTTCTCCTGCGCTCGCCGCTCGCCCCAGCCGAACAGCAACTGCAGCAGCACGTTGGGTGCACGCTTCTTGTCGACGGCCGCCATCTTGATGACGCCGTACGGACAGTTGCTCGCGCAGTTCCCGCACCCGATGCAGTTGTCCATGATGTAAACCTCGCCGTTGGGATGACGGCGAAGAGCATCGGGCGGACAATCGGTCATGCACTTGGGGTTCTCGCAGTGCCGGCATGACGTCGGAATGTGCACGGTCGCGAAGGTCGGACCGGCCTCGCGGTCCAGACGCGAGACGCCGCCGTGGGTGGCGGCGCAGGCGGTCTCGCAATTGTCGCAGCGCACGCACAGCGATTCGTCGATGAGCAGGATGTCGGTGGCCTCGCCGGCCCCCGCGCCCATGAGGAATTCGACCAGGTCGCTGGAGCGCTTGTCGGAGGAGCGTACGGCGTTGTCGATCAGGCGCGTCGACTCCAGCTCTTTGAGCTCTTTGCGAAGCTCGGCATGCCTTTCGACGAACGGCATGAGCGCGTCGGTCGGGATGCGGATGGTCTCGGTGTAGATGGTGGCGCGCACGGTGGCGCTGCGCTTGCCGTGCGGCGCGAACATCGCCATCTCGCCGATGATGTTGCCGGCCGGAAGATACGCCAGCACCTGATCGACGCCGCCGCGACGGCGCGAGACCGTGACCGATCCGCGCCGGATCAGATGCAGGCCGTCGGAGCCGGCGCCTTCCTCGAACAGCACCTGCCCCTGCTTGAAGCTCTCGACGACGGACTGGTGCGCCAGCTCGCGCAGCTCGGCGATGGGGACATTAGGGGCCAGCTGCGTCTGCAGCTTGCGCAGGATGAACACCTCGTCGATGGCGCGCCGGACCTCAGGCACCGAGCTCATCAGCTTGATCATCGACAGGCGCGGGGTCTCGATCAGGACGCAGCCTTCGCCCGCAAGCACCGTGGCGGAGCGGCGACGTCCCGACAGCAGGCTCATCTCGCCGAAGAACTCGCCGGCCCCGACGCGGAAACGTCGCTGCTCGGTCTCGCTCTCGCCCTGCTTGCAGTTGGTGTCGGTGGCCTCATCGCCCGAAGGCACGACCACTTCGACGTAGCCGTCCAGGATCGAATAGAAGCTGTCGGTGAAATCGTTGCGCAGGTAGACCGTCGCTCCCTTCCCGGGCGTGTGCACCGCCGAGTCGACGAGGAACTCGCGCAGCTGAATGGTGGTGATGCCCTGGAAGACCGGAAGGCGCTGCTGGATTCGCTCGAGAACCTCACGGACGGTGCCCTTCAGGCCGGCGAACTTCTCGCGCAGGATCGGCTCGTCGCTGGGCTCGACGTGGTTGCCGAGAATGTGCTCGACGACCTCGTAGCCCTGGTTCATGCAGTGCTTGATCAGCGGATAGCCCGCGATGGCACCGACCAGGTAGACGCCGGGCACGTTCGATTCGTAGCTCGGCGAGATCGAAGGCACGGCCGAGACGTGGTCGGACGCGAAGACGATGCCGAGTCCCTCCAGGAACTTTCGCGGAGGAACGGCTCCGAGCCGTCCGATCAGCAACTCGCACGGCACCTCGATCTCGCCTTCGCGCGTGTCGAGCACCACGCCGGACTCGGTGATGCGCCCGACCTCGGCATGGGTGTAGTGCGTGACCACGCCCTGCTTGATGGCCTGCTCGATGGCCTGGCGGTTGCGCGGCTTGGCGCGCGCGAAATCGTCGCGGCGGTTGACGACGGCAACCTCGTTGCCTTCGCTCAGCGCCAGCGCGTTCTCGATTCCGGCATCGCCGACGCCGACCACCACCACGCGCTTGTCCTTGTGCTCGGCGGGATCGTCGAGCTGATAGGTGACGTGCCCGAAGTGCGCCCCCTCGCACTCGAACATGCGAAGGTTTCCCTGCAGGCCGATGGCCAGAACGATCGAGCCGGCGCTCAGACGGCGGCCGTTCTTCAGCGTGACCGTGAAGTCGCCCTGCCCGCCTTCGATGCGCGCGACCTCGTGCTCGGCTCCGGTCAGCAGATTGGTGCCGGCCGAAGCCGTGCCGCGCGACCAGCCATCCAGGACCTGCTCGCGGGTGCCGGCCGCGAAGGGCAGGGCGAGATCGTCGCGCAGGTCCAGGGCCGGCGGCTCGTCCATGACGTGCTTGCCCTTCTGGTACTTGAAGATCGTGTTGGCCAGGCGGCCGCGTTCGAGCACGACGTGCGAGACGCCGCGCCGCGCCGCCTGCGAGCCCGCTGCCAGGCCGGCGGGCCCGCCGCCGACGATGACGATCTCGAATCGATCGGGCGCTGTGGGCGCCAAGGGTACCTCCCGAAAAGATTGCGCGCGCATCGGGCGCGGACGCGAAGCGCGAGGCTACCCGAGCATCGGGCTCGACGGAACCGGCAAACCTGCGCAAGGCTCGCCCGCATCAGGGTTGCTGACTGCGCTTTTTCCGTCGCCGGTCTGCCTGGCCGGGGCGCCGCGTGCTAGCCCAGGAACATGCCTCTCCCATTGCCACGCCTGGCCGCGTGTCTACTGGCCTTCCCTCTGTTCCTGCCTTCCCGGCCCGCCCTCGCTGCCCTCGGTGACTGCAGCCAGCCGATCACGGCAGGCTCGTCGCCGGCGGCTTCGGATTGCCTCTACATTCTCAAGGCCGCGGTCGGCAGCGCAACCTGCGACATCTCCTGCACCTGCGCGCCGCTGGGTGGCTCCTCGACGACCGCCTCCGACAGCCTGTTATGCCTGAAGAGAGCCGTCGGCCAGAGCGTGCATCTGTCATGTCCATGCACGCTGGTTCGCGTGCACTATCCCGCATCGCAGGAGCATGGATCTCGCTTCGCGGCAGCGGCGCCGGACTCCGTGAGAACACCGGCGCGCCGTGCACGCGCGGCGAGGCGGATGTGTGGACGTGCAATCTCGACCGGGCCGAGGGCGAGGTGACGTTCAAGGCCTGGATCGACGATTCGATCGATGCCCGCGGCACGCCGTGGCAGGTGACGGCACCGTCCGACATCGACATCTACCCGTTCTTCTTCGAGACCGAAGGCGACTACGAGATCCTGGAAGACTTCTCCTCGACCATCCTCGGGAACACGCGCGACGTCGCCGTGTATCTTCCTCCGAGCTATGACGAGAACACGGCCAAGCACTACCCGATCCGGAGCTACCGGGTCGATGAGCAGGCGCCGGGCTTCCTTGGGGGCACCAGCCTGGCGGGTCTCGTCGCAATCTACGGCGCGTGGACCAGACCCCAGGAATTTGCCGGTGTAGCAGCGCTGTCGCCTTCCTTGTGGTGGGACGATCAGGTGGTCGTCGATCAGATCGAGGCCGATGAGAACGGGCCCGAAGCGCTGCGCATCTATCTCGATTCGGGCAGCTCCGAAGGTGCCGGAACCACCGGTCCGGTAGCGGCGTTGAAACAGGTCCTGCTGGCCAAGGGGTGGATGCAGGGTCAGGACCTGCTCCATGTCTCGGCCCAAGGCCACCAGCACAACGAGACATGGTGGAAGCTTCGCATCCCGGCGGCGTTGACCTTCCTTCTGCGCGATCCGTTTCGCGTGCAGCCCTGATCGCACGTCGAAGCGCTCGCCGCGGCGGCAGCTTCGTTACGGTTCCTTCGCCTCCGAGGCCGTTTCCCATCGCGCGGTTGCGCAGTGCCCGTCCACATCGAACAGGATGAGGAGCTGCGTACGGCCGACATCCTTCGGCGCCGATTCCGGAAAGAAATCGTAGACCCATGCCGGACTGGTCTCGCAGTAGGGCGCGCGGTCGCACGTCGTGGGCTTGCCGAGGCTGCTACGGATCTGCGTCCGAGTGCGCTCACGCAGCGCCGACAGGTCGATGCCGCGCACCGATGCTGCCGCGGCGGCATCGGTGCGGCTGGCATCCAGTGCCGCGCGCAACTGACTCAGCAGCTGTTGCGACAGCCGCTGCTGCTCGGCGGCCTCTTCGGGCGTGACGGCACCGGCGGCGAAGGCGCCGCCAGCCGAAAGCACAGCCCAAAGCGCCAGCGCGGCGCAGGCTCTCACGAGGACGGCCGCGCGCACGAATCGATCGCGCTCGAGCGGGAGACCGGAACGTCGAAGTGGGTAGCCGGGTACGGCTCGTTCTCCAGCGTGTAGTGCCACCACTCCTTGGGATAGTTGCGGAAGCCCGCGGCTTCCATTGCCGACCGAAGCAGATCGCGATGGGCGCGAGCGACCTGGTCGATGGCGGGAAAATCGGTGGCAGCGGACGGGTCGAAGAAGTCGAAGGGCGTACCCATTTCGAGGGGGACGGCACGCCCGTCGTGCTCATACCGGACGACGGTCACGTCCACCGTGCTGGCGCGACTGTGCCCCGAGCATTCGGCGATGTAGCCTTCCGGCACGATCCGGTCCTTGCGCACGCCAGGATGATAGCGGGCTTTGGTCTGGCCATCGGCGGGTTGGCCGGCCCATCGCACGAAATCCTCGACGGCGCGCTGGGGCCGGTAGCAATCGAAGACGAGCAGGCCAAGGCCGCGCGCCCGCAGTCCCGACTCGACCTCGGCCAGCGCAAAGGCGGCCGGACACGACAGCAGGCATACGGGCTCCCCGTAGCCCTCGGCGCGGCGGCCGAGGAAGTTGTCCGGTCCGGCATACCGCATGTCCTGACCGATGCGCCCATCGACCCGCTCGAGCGCGACCAGCGCAGGCTCGATCGCCTGCCAGCTGCACGGGTTCGCCCGTTGCCGCCCCGCGCATCCGGCAGCAGCAGACCACAGGCACAGCGACGCCAGGGCAAGGGCGCCCGCCAGCCGCGTCGTCAAAGGAGCTTGCCGCGTCGCAGCAGCCACAGCAGCGAGAGGGCCAGGCCGACGGCCAGAGCCCAGAACATGGCGTAGCCGTACTGCCATTCCAGCTCGGGCAGCACGCGGAAGTTCATGCCGTAGACGCCGCAAAGGAACGTCAGCGGAAGGAAGATGACGCTGACTGCGGTCAGCCGCTTCATGACGGCATTGGTGCGGTGGCTGACCATCGACATGTAGAGGTCGAGCGAGCCCGAAAGGATCTCGCGATCGGCCAGAACGTCTGCCAGGACCCTTTCGAGGGTGGCTTCCATGCCGGCCAGGAACGGACGGGTCTCGTCGCTGATGAACGTCGACTTGCGAATGGCCAGCTCGTTCAGGACCCCGCGCGCCGGCACCAGCACCTTGCGGAAGGCCAGCACGTCGTTGCCGAGCTCGGAGACGCTGGCGAAGACCGAGTCGTCGATGTCGCCGATCAGCCGAGCCTGCAGGGTCTCGACCCGCGACAACAGGCAGGCCTGTCCCGCGATGTAGTTCTCGGTCAGGTGCTCGAGAAGCTCATAGAGCAGGAAGCTGGGGCCCTTGGCGAAACGGACGAAATCCGAGCGATACTCGCGCTTCATCTCGTCCAGGAACCGCACCGGGCCGTGATGGACGGTCAGCAGGAAGTGCTCGGTGGCCACGACCGAGAGCCGCTCGAAGCGCAGGGTCTGGCCCTTCTCGATGCGGCAGCCGGTCAGGGCCAGATACAGGTGGTGGTCGAAGCGGCTCAGCCGCGTATCGGCCTTGGGCGAGAGGACTTCCTGGAGGAGCGGCCCGTCGACGAGCTCGAGGTCGGCAAGGAAAGGCCCAGCTTCCTCGTCGCTGTGAACGTCGATGTCGATCCAGCAGTAGCAGCCCCGCTCCATGGCTTCGCCGAAGCACTGGAGGTCCAAGGGGCGCAGCTTCTTGCTGGCGAAGTCGAACTCGACGACCTCGACGGCGCATCCCTGCGGCGACCGCGGTGAAGTCGAGATGGCCTGCTCCAGCATGACGCGCAGCATAACCCAGGCATGCCCCCCCAACGCAATCGCGGCCGGTGCGGCGATCCGCGCCGGGCAGCCAGGATCGAGGATGTGGGAAACAGCGTGCAATACGCAGGATCGTCACCTCGGCGTCGGTCAGGATCGTGAGGCTCTTGTATGATGCGGAACGCGGGTGCAGCTTAACCTCGTGCAAGTGTTCACGAGGACGATGAGTGTAGGTACTGCAAGCACGGCGATCTGGCTGGCCGCGCTGTTGTGGCCGGTGCCGCCAGCGCTGGCTCAGCATCAAGGGCCTGCCATCACCTCGAGTCTTCCGGCGACGTTGCCGGCGCATGCGCCGAAGAGACCGTCGCTGCTGACCACAGACCAGGTCGCGGACGCTTTGCCTCAGCACGACCGGTTCGACGATCCCGGCGCAAAAGCCGGCTCCCAGGCCGTTCCCAGCGCTTCCGGCCTGCGCATTCCCACCGGCAGCTTCGGCTATGTCGAAGGCTACGGCGTCGAGTGGACGGCCGAGGAGGACGCGCACTCCTTCGACGTGCTTCGCCGCGCCATCGGCTACAGCGCCGGAACCCGCCAGGTCCTGCGACTGGGCAAGCCCGGACTGGAAGCGTCCTTCGGGATCCGTTTCGACTCCATGCCCGGCGATCCGACCATGGGTCGCGGCACGCGCGATGGACGCGAGCTCGAAGCCGGCCTCGGCTGGAACCTTCCCGGCTCGGTGGGCGCACGGGCCTTCTACGGCTATCGAAACAACTCGACGGACAGCTTCGGGCAGGACAAGGAACGCCACCGCATCCGTCTGGAGATCGGGCACAACATCTCGGACTGGCTGCGCGTGCGTGCGTCGTTCCTGAGCAAGATCCACGACTCCAGCGCTCTCCTTCCTTCCGAGCGCGGCCGCTACCTGGCGTGCATCGGATTCGAAGCCAAGTACTGAGCTACCCGCCTGCTGACGGATTGACCTGCAAGGACCCTCCCCGGTAAATGGGCGTTCCGGCGCCGACAAGATGCGTCGAGACTTATGCCGCCCAGCGGCAGGAGAGGTACATGGCGAGGGTGGCAACGCTCGGCAATGCGGGCAGGACGCGGGGCATTGGTGGCCGGATGCTGGCGGTCTTCGGCTGCGCGCTCCTGGCCGGCTGCGGCACGCTCGAAGCTCGCATGTACGACCTGCAGCAGCTCGCTCCCGATGCCCTGCTCGGCTCGGGTGTGCCCGAAGGCCTGCAGCTCTCGCCCCTGGTCAACAGTCAGCGCAACGTCTTCACCCGCAGCTACCACATCGGTGAGACGTACACGTCGCGTGCCGGCGAGGCGATGATCAGCGTCAAGAACTACACCGTCACCGAGCGGGTCGGCCGCGCTACCGCATTGACGGATTTCGAGCAGACCTGCGGGCGGCGCATGTTCGGCGACGATCCGATCCCGTGCCGGCGCGTCCCTCTGGCGGCGGTCAAGGGCGCTGCGGGAGCCGGCTTCAACATCGTCGGCGCCGTGCGAACGCCCGACGGCGACTACTTCGCCATCGCCATGCCGAGCGAGCCCGGAACCGAGATCTACGTCCTGGCCGACCGACGCGGAGTCCTGCGCAAGGGCGCCTACGTGGCATGGCGAAAGTCCAAGTCGCAGGGGCTGGCCGCCGGCGGCATTCCGCTCGAGGAGGTCGCGCCCGACTCGCCGATCGAAGAGGGGCGTCCGATGTTCAAGTTCGAGACCGTCGAACGCTTCGTCGCAAGCGGTCCGGGCTACCTTAACTTCGACGTGGTCTATTCGGGCTTCCGGCCCGGCTCGCGCGGAGACAACTTCGTGCTGACCTACCGCGAGTACGGCCGCGATGCTTCGGACCGCGCCAACTTCACCCAGCAGCTTCCGTTCTCGGCCGGCTCGCGCACCGTCGACATCATGGGCCTGATCGTCAACGTCGAGGCGGCATCTCCCGACAGCATCACGTTCCAGGTCCTGCAGGATGCCCAGTCCACCCGCCGCTGACGCTTCGGCGGCGCTGCGGGTTCGCGCGGGGACGAGCGACGACGTCGCGTTCGTGTTCGCGTGCATCCGCGACCTTGCCGAGTTCGAGAAGCTCCTGCACGAGATGCAGGCCAGCGAAGAGTCGCTGCGCGAGCATCTGTTCGGCGAACGCCGCTACGCCGAAATCCTCATCGGCGAGATCGGCGGCGAGCGCGCCGGCTACGCCCTGTTCTTCTCGTCGTACAGCACTTTCCTGACCCGCCCCGGCATCTTTCTGGAAGACCTGTTCGTGCAGCCGGCGTTTCGCGGACGCGGCCTCGCCACCGCGCTGCTGATCGAGCTGGCACGGCTCGCCGTGAAGCGCGGCTGCGGACGCCTGGAATGGTCGGTGCTGGACTGGAATCGCCGCGCCATCGACTTCTACGACTCTCTCGGCGCCGTGCCCGTTCGCGGCTGGATCTCCTACCGCATCACCGGCCAGCCCCTGGCCGACCTGGCCGCCCGCCCGGCTTCGTCGTTGGCCGGTTCGCCAGAATGAGGTGTCCATCGGCCAGGTCGCGGCCTATACTCCCGGTGCCGGGAAGCCAGCGGCGACCCCGCTAGACGTGCCCGCACGTCGGCGGACGCGCGCCGCATCGAGGAAGCGATGAGCAACGTACGAACCAGCGCCCGCAGCCACGAGCGGCTCGAGCAGGTCATCGCCGTGGCGGTGGAGAGCTACCGCGCCGGCCGCGGCATCGACAGCCTGGAAAGCGCGGCACTGCCGAATTCGCGCAAGGTGGTCGAGGCCCTCGAGCACCTCAAGCACGTCATCTACATGGGCTTCTACTCCACGCGCGACCTGAACGAAGCCAACCTGCGTCACTACATCAGCGAGCACGTCTACGACGCCTTCGAGCTTCTGGTCGAGCAGATCGCCCGCGCCGTCGTCTACCGCCGCCTGCGCGGAGGCTCTCCCGAAGAGCAGGACGTGCTCTGGAGCGAGAACGTGGTCCTCTCGGTGCTCGGCAGGATCTCCGAGCTCCGCTCCGATCTGCAACTGGACCTGCAGGCGGCCTACGACGGCGATCCGGCTGCCGAGAGTCTCGAGGAGATCATCTTCAGCTACCCGGCCATCGAGGCCATCACCTGCTACCGGATCGCGCACGAATTTTCCCTGCACGGCACGCCGATGATCCCGCGCATCATGACCGAGCACGCGCACATGCAGACGGGCATCGACATCCATCCCGGCGCCAGCATCGGCAAGGCCTTCTTCATCGATCACGGCACCGGCGTGGTGATCGGCGCGACGTGCGAGATCGGTGACCGCGTCAAGCTGTATCAGGGCGTGACCCTCGGCGCGCTGTCGATTCCGCGCGACCAGTGCGGCAGCGTCATCCGCGGCAACAAGCGCCATCCCACGCTCGAAGACGACGTGACGATCTACGCCGGTGCGACCATCCTCGGCGGCGACACCGTGGTCGGACGCGGCTCGGTGATCGGCGGCAACGTGTGGCTTACCGAGTCGGTGCCGCCGTACTCGCGCGTCACCTACTCGCCGCCCACCTGCAGCGAGAACGCCACGCAGACGGTGACGGCGCGCAATGCGGCAGGTCAGATGGGCTAGCGAAGCGAGTCGACGCGTTTCGGCTCTGATTCGTGTCGGGTGCCCGGCCTGACGAGCCTCTAATTCGTCCGCTTCATCATCGCGTCCAGGACGGCGTTGGACACGTTGGCCTTCTTCAAGGCGACGAGGCCGGCGGTGGAAAGGTCGAAGCGCGTGGTTTTGGCCGATTTGATTTTCGAGATGATGAGCGCATCGTCGAGTCCGACCTTGACGAGCGACACGACGTCCTCGTTCTGTAGACTCTCGCCGCCAGAAGGAGCGGCCGCTCGCGGCGCCGGCGAAGCAGCAGCGCTCATGACCTTGTCGCGTCCGGCCTTGAAGCAGGGATTGAACGTCTGGACGAACCCGCCGGAGAAGGCCGTGCAGTCCTCCTTGGCCCTGTCATTGGAACCGCAGCCGCACTCGTAGGTGAAGCGCTGGATGTCGGTGGCCTGCATCCAGCCGATCCGCGGCATGCCCTTGGCATCCTTGCCCGCGAAATACTGTACGCGCAGTCGCCCCGAAGCCTCGTGGAAAGCCGGCTCTCGAAGAATTCCTCCACGAATCGTGATCCCCGCGACACATTCGCCGGCTTCCTTGGTGGCGATGACCTTTTCGCCGACGTCGTCGGAATAGACAGGCGCCGTCGGACTCGTCACGCAGCCGCCTTCTCCGACACCAGCGGCCATGGAAAGCGCTGGCGCAACGCACGCACCAAACAGGGCCAATGTCACGATCGTCGTCTTTCGCACGCGAACCTCCTGGAAAAAAGCCTTCGCGGACAATGCCGGCCGGTCGTGGTTCGTGCAAGGCGTGCCGTTGCGGTTCGAACCTCGACGCCGGCGCAGCTCCGGCGCCCGGCATCGTATCGGCCAGAGCGGACGAAGGGCGAGGCGGCGCAGCGTGTGACTGACTTCGATGCAGACGTCGTAATCGCTGCGGAACACCGCGCGGTACCTGCGCCTTGACCAATCCTGGACCTGGGACATAGAGTCCCGCCATGACGAGTGCCGCGCGTGTCTCGAGTCTCCTGCTGGCGCTCACCGTACTGCTCGTTTCCCTTTCCCCGGCACTTGCTCGCGAATGCGGCGACGATGTCGCCGGTGCGCGCGTTCCGTGCTCGTGCGGCGACGTCGTGACGTCGGACACGCGCCTTCGGCCCGACGATCCTGTCGTGCGCCAGGTATGTCCCTACGAAGGCCTGATCGTGGCCGCTTCGCCTCTGGCGGATTCGATCACCCTCGACCTCAACGGCCTGGCCCTGCGCGGCGAGCGCTATGGTGCCGGCATTCGCGTCGAGTCGGGCGGCGCCAGCGGAGCCGTCATCCGCGGCGCCGGCAGCGGTCGCGGATACGGTGAGGTCGTCGGGTTCTCCATTGGCATCGCGACGCCGCGCCATGGCGCCGTGGCCCGCATCGAGGGCGTCGAGGTCAAGGGCGCGCGCGGCAACGGCCTGAGCCTGCGCGGACGCGGCGTGGTCCTGATCGACGTGACCTCCAGCTTCAACGGCGGCGACGGTGTGCGGCTGAGCGGAGCCGGCGGACGTCTGGCCAGGGTGCAGGCGGTCGGCAACGGCGGCAACGGCTTGTCGCTGTTTGCCGCCGGCGTCGTCGTGGACGGAGCCGCGGTGAGCAACCGCAAGCATGGCATCGTCGTCAGGGCAGGGCGCGCGACGCTGGAGGCCGTGCAGGCGCGCTACAACGGCGGGGTGGGGATCCTGGCTCCGCAGCATCTGTTCGGCCAAGGAAGTGCGGCAGGCACCGAAAGCATCGTCAGCGGAAGCAATGGGCGTCGCGACGTGCGGTACACGGGCCGCAAGGAGGCGGTGCCGTGAGGTGCGTCGGGCAATGCCAATTGGCGGCGCAACCCGACGCGGCCGCTGCGCGTCCCCGGCGAGCTCGCATGCGCGGCATACGCTGCGCCTCGATGGGAGCGCTGCTGGCCGTCGCGTCGCAGGCGTCTGCGCAGGAGATGCGGGCGGCATCGCCCGCCGACGTGTGTTCCGCCAACGCCAACCCCTGCCAGATCTCGACCACGGTCACCATCGACAGCGCCGACACCTTCGACTTCGGACTGCGCACGGTGCGCATCCTGCAGGGCGGCAAGCTGCGCTTCGGCCGCGCCACCATTGTGGCCGGCGGCTTCGTCGCCGACGGCCCGGCCAGCCGCATCGCGCTGCAGGGCCTGGACGAGGACTACGGCAACTTCCTCAAGATCACCGCGCGTCGGGCGTGCTCGGGGTCGCCGGCAACGCCTTGCCTGGAGGACGTGCAGTGCGCCGCGCTCGGCTTCGGCACATGCAGCGTCGGAAGCGGAGCGATCCTGCTCGACGCCAAGGTCGATGCGGACCACAACCGCGGCACCGACGTCGTGCTGCGCGCCGCCACCGACGTCACCATCAATGCCTCGGTTTCGCTCAACGGCTCGGGCCCCGAGGGCGATGCCGGCGAGCTCACCATCGATGCGCTGCAGGGCGACGTGGTGATCAACGGAGCGACCAACATCCGCCAATCCATCCCGCAGGGGAACTACGGATATGGCAGGCCGTTCCCTCCCGGCTACGCGGGCTACCTGACGATCTACGCCGAGCAGGATGTGACGGTCCAGCGTCAGGTCGACATGCAGGGCCACTACAATGGCGGCGACATGACGATCAATGCCGGCCGCGACATCGTCATCGGACACAACGTCCTTCGCGACGGCATCAGCGGAACCTATTCGAGCGCAGGCGGAGACGGCACTTTCGTGGCCGGCAGGGACCTGCGGGTACTGCCGCATGGTCCGACCGAAGACCTGACGTTCTTCACGGCCAATGCCGGGCATTACTTCTATCACTACCCCGGCTACGGCGGTTACGGCGGATTCGAGGCAGGGCGGGGCGGTCACACCGACATCAACACCGGCCGCGACCTGATCCTGGAGCAGAAGACCGTGACCTCCGCGAACAGCCCGCAGGACGACTGCCAGGACGGCATTCCTTTCGGCGGCTACTTCGAGCTCGACCTGGCGCGCGGCTTCCGCATCGACGGTGTCCTTTCCGCCAATGCCGCCGGGTGGTGCGGCAGCGCCGGCGGCGTCTATCTGAATGCGTACGGCGACGGCTCCATCGGCGCCACCGGCGTCGTTCGCGCCACCGGCGTCAACGCCGGCCGCTTGCGGCTGAGCACGCCAGGAGACGTCCTGATCGCCGGCGAGATGAACGTGCGCGCCGATACTCTCGAGAACTACTACGGCGCCTACGGCGGCGGCGGCGAGATCAACGTCTACGGCGACGACGTGGTGCTGTCGGGCAAGGTCCGCGGCGGCGGCGCCGAGTATGGAGAGGGCTTGTACCTGGCCGGCTGTCGCGTGCGCTTCGAGTCGACCGCGGACATGACGAGCTTCGATCACGGCTACAACGTCGTGCACTTCAACGAGAGCTTCATCGCCGAGCCCGGCAGCCGCATGGTCGGTCCGGGCGACGACTCCAACGGCATCACGGGTGGCTCTCCCGATCGCCCGCCCGTCCTGCTTGGCGAGGTCGAGCCGGCGCCGGACATCGGATACGCCGGCAACCACGCGCCGCATTGTGCCCCCTGCGGCAACGGCCGCATCGAGCCAGGCGAGAGCTGCGACGACGGCAACATCACCGATGGTGACGGCTGCACCGCGGACTGCGTCAACGAGGGCTGCATCGCCCAGACGGCGGGCTACCCGCAAGCTACGCTGTGCGACGACGGCACCGAATGCACGGCCGATCGCTGCGATGCGCTTACCGGAAAGTGCATCCACGAGCCTGGCTGCGCCGACGACGTTGCCTGCACCGAGGAGACGTGCGCCGATTCCTCCTGCGACGTCGTGCCCGTCGACGCGGAATGCGACGACGAGAATCCGTGCACCACCGACCTCTGCAACGCCCAGACGGGATGCGTGCACGGCACACTGGTTGGCGCAGAGTGCGAGGACGGCGACCTCTGCACGGCGCAGAGCATCTGCGATGCTTCCGCTCGCTGCAGCACCGAGAACACCCGCCGCACCGATCGCGGCCGGATCACGCTCTCGCTGCGCGAGGGCGCGACTCAGGACCGCCTGATCGCCGCGTTGCGCCTCGACAAGCACGGCTTCCAGCGCTCGATCACGCAGACGGGCCTGACGATTCGCCTGTTCGGCGGCGATGGCACGGTCTACTTCACCGAGGTCCTGCCTGCCAGCGCCTTCGTTGCCAGCGACGACGAGGAGAGCGTCTGGATCGCCTCGCAGACCATCGCCGAGGCGCGCATTCGCGTGCGGCTGCACATGGACGCCGACGGCGGGGCCGAGGTACGCATCAGCATCCGCCGTGCCGGCGTCAATGCAGCCGCCAGCGCGGGCAGTCTCGGCTTGTCGCTGCTCTTCGGCGAAGATCCGGGCACGGACGATTGCCATTCCTTCGTCCCGGCCAGCTGCAGGACGACGAACAGAGTGGTGTGCCGCGGCTGAAGCCGTAAGACACGCCGACCATCGACCGATTCCGTCCTGACGGCCCGCGGCTGACGGAACGCGGACCCGAAAAGGTGGTACCTCGTAAATCGGTGTTGCCGAGTCGACTCGCGTTCTTCAGGTCGCTATACGGTCCGAGGTGAACGTCACATCGAGCGTCTTCTTCTTCGTGCTGGGCTTTCTGTCGTTGGGCGTGCCGGTGTCCGGCCGCGCAGCGAACGGGGATTGCGGGCAGCCTTCCTCCAACGGTGCATCACCCACCGCCTCCGATTGCCTGTTCATCCTGCGCACCGCGGTCGGGAGCGAGACCTGCACGCCCCAGTGCATCTGCGCTCCCAAGGGCACGCTGCCCGTCACCACGACCGACGCCCTCCTGTGCCTCAAGAAGGCCGTGGGTCAGAACGTCCAGCTCAACTGCCCGTGCGACGGTACGACGACCACCAGCACGACGACCACCACTGCCGAAGAACTCTTCGAGTGCGACGTCACTTTCGGAATGACCAGCGAGGAGGCGATCGCCAGCCTGTCCTTCCAGGCCAACTATCAGCTCGTCTTCGGCCTCTTCGTCGGCGACGGGGACGAGGTGGAGTGCACGTCACTTGCCGATGCGGACTTCACGTTCTCGAACGATCACGCCAACAAGATTCTCGACATCGGGGTGACCAGCGCCGAGGGTCTGGCTGGACCCGTGACACTGGCCGAGTGCGTGTATGCCACCAATACCGACCTGGAGCCGGAGGACATCCGTATCCAGGATGTCACGGCTCTCTCGCCGAAGGCTGAGCCTGTCGATGCGGAGGTCGAGGTCGTCTCGGTGGTCTGTCCGTAAGACCAGGCGCGGCCGCCGCGCTGCATGCCGGCGCTCGACGGCCGCCGCCAATCGATCGCGCAGCGACGGGTCTCCTTGGAGGTGACTGCCGAGATGGGCCGAGCCGAACGCCACGTGCCGAGCTTCGTCCTGTGCCGCAAGCCGAGCGACCTGTCGCGTGGCATGCATCTAACGGGTGGCGGGGCGGTCCAGAGGCGGCGAGCGGTATCGAGATCGGTTCGGTTCGTGTTCTTGCCTGCCTGGATGCGTCACGTTTCGCCGGTAGGGCGCTGCGGCCGAGCCCGGCGAGGTTCGTCCATGTTGCCCGCCCGAATGGTCGGGACGCTCCTGGCCGGCGTTTGAACTGTACGCAGACACGCAGGTTCTGCTACTAACGGTAGCGCGCACGGCACGACCAAACCCCTCCGTTCGCTGAAGTAGAAGGAGACACCGATGAAACCTATCCTGACTTGCGCCGTGTCGGTCCTACTGGTCGCCGCGACCGCGGGTCCGGAGGCCTGTGCGGCTCGAACATCGCCAAGGTGGGCGGAACGACCAAGGGGTCGGCCACGTTCGTCATGCCTACCTATTTCGCCGACGATGCGGTGTTCGATCCCGACCTTCCCGTCGCGACCATCCTCCTGAAGGTGAAGCTCTTCGACGAAAAGAACGGCGTCAGCGGCAAGCTCAAGGGTTGCGGGCCGATCTTCCCGTTCCAGGCCGGCTACAACGGAACCTGCTCGATCAAGGCCTCACGAACGAGCAGCACGTCGCCGGCCATCGACTTCGGCCTGTTCAACCAGTGCTTCCCCTTCTAGCGACGGCTGGATCAGCCATCGCGATCCGTCATCAGGCCATCCATGCAAGTGCAGTTCGACATCGAAGGCGAGCGGGTAACCATCGACGTCGAGGGCACGATCACCTACGGCGACGAACGTATACTGCTCGCCGAAGACGATGACCTGACCGCTGGTCGTCCCTGGGAGGGCGGTGGCTACACCGTCGCCCCGTTCCTCGATCCGAACGAGTTTCGCGCGTTGCAGGATGGGACGCGCCGTCTGATCCATGCGCTGCTCGTCGATGCCGGGTATCGCGGGCCCGAAACCGAGCTCACCCGCCTGCACGAAGTCGCCGCCGAGTTCCCTGAGTGCTACGCGGCAATGATCGAGACTGTCCGGAAATGCTTCGAGACCTCGCTCTTTCCCATCGACACGCGGCTGGTCGAATCGAGAATCTCGGAAATCTGCGGAAAACCCCTGACCGCGTTCAGCCCGTCGCTGGCCGCGAGCGTGTTCTGCCTGCGGGTCACCCGCCCGCATTCGAACGACAACAACCCGCTTCATCGCGACGTATGGCTCGATCGGTTGCGCAACGCGGTGAACATCTACGTGCCGCTGGCGGGCAGCAACGAGGGCTCTTCCCTGCCGATCGTTCCCGGCAGCCACCGATGGAAGGAGTCCGACATCGAACGAACGGCATCGGGCGCCCTCGTCAATGGCGTCGCCTTCACTGTTCCCGCCGTCACGGGCGCCAGAAAGGAGCTCCGCGCGATCCGGCCGAACCCGCGCGAGAACGAGGTGCTGGTCTTCTCGCCCTACCTGATCCACGGAGGCGCGGTGAACCTCAATCCGGACATGACGCGCGTGTCGCTGGAAATGCGATTCTGGCGCCAGGGGGGAGGCGTCCGTTTGGCGGATGCCGAGCCGCAGAGCACGCAGGCCGGGCCTCCGGCGTCGGCGGACTACACGGCTGCCAGCGAGCCCATCGCCGACACGAATTCGTAGCGCCGCCCTCCCGGCGCCGAGCACAGATACTCGATGCTCCTGAAGTAGCGGCGCAGCGTGGCCGCGTCGCGCGCCTGCGAAGAGTTCAGCACGAATTGCAGATGGCGCGGCGCGAACTCCTGCCGGAGCTGCCGCAGTCCGTAGCGGAACACGTAGGACCGGTGCTCGAGGCACAGCCGCGCGTAACGCTGCTCACGCTCGTCCATGCTGCCCGGACGGCCGCGCCGGCGCCGGCGCTGCATGTCCAGCCAGCGGCCGGCCTCGAAGAACTGCGGAAAGCGGTAGGTGCTGATCGGCATCATCTGCAGGCGGCGGCCCCCGTCCGGATCGTGCCGCAGCCAATGGTCGCGAGCCGGACGCCAGACGTCGCGCGGAGCACGGCGCGTGTCGGGGATCTCGCCTCGGTGCAGCTCGTTGGGGAAGCCTTCGTGCACGCAGCCCAGGCCCGATTCGGTCGTCATGTCGCACTGGATGCCAGCCTCCTCGAGCTGATCCAGAATGGCCTCGGAGCAATAGCGATCGCCGAAGGAATGCGCTCTCGGCGGTCGCGAGAACAGATCGCGGAACGTGCCGACTGCTTCGTCCACGCATGTCCGCGCCCATTCGGGCCGGGAAAAATCCGTCACCCAGCGCTGCTCGTCGAGGTCCCAGTCGTAGAGGTGGACGTGCGTGCCGAGATCGTCGCCGGCGGCCTCGAATCCGTCGATCAGCCGGCGGTAGCGGCGCACGCCATAGGCGGCGTCGCCGTAGGCGAGACCGATCTGCGGGTCCATCCGCATCAGCCACGTGAACGTGGCGGCCTGGCCGTCCTTGCCAGGCAGCCGCGCGCGCAGCGCGGTGAGCGCCTCGGCCAGAATCTCGAAACCGCGCCAAGCGCCCGACTCGTTGCGCGCAATCATGCGCGCGTCCGGTTCCAGGTCGATGGCGATCGTGACGTTGATGGACGTGCCCGAATCCATTGCGAGCCCAGATATCGGCGCGGCCGGAGCGGATGTCTACCGGAAGGGATGCGCCGCCGGCCCACCGATGCGGCATTTGCTGCAGGGCGCGGCGCGGGTCAAAAGGCCGGCCATGACGACGGCGGTGTACACCGAAGACATTCTGTTCAACCCCACTCCCGAGCACGCGATGCTGCGCCAAACGGTTCGGCGTTTCACCGAGACCGAGGTGGAGCCGCAGGCCGAGCATCACGACCATACGGGAACGCTCAACATCCCGCTCCTGCGCCGCTGTGGCGAGCTCGGCCTGCTCGGCCTGACGGTCGGCGAAGAAGACGGCGGCGCGGGGATGGATGCGGTGGCGGCGGTGATCGCGCATCACGAGCTGGCCAAGTCGGACCCGGGATTCACGCTGGCGTACCTGGCGCACTACGTCCTGTTCGTGAACAACTTCTACAACGCGGCCAGCGACGAGCAGCGCGCGCGCATCCTGCCCAAAGTCGTCTCCGGAGAATGGGTCGGCGCCATGGCGATGACCGAGCCGGGCGCCGGCACCGACGTCCTCGGCATGGCCACGACCGCCGAGCGGCGCGGCGATGCCTACGTGCTCAACGGCCGCAAGATGTTCATCACCAACGGCTACGAGGCCAGCACGATCCTGACCTATGCCAAGGTCGGCGGCCGCATCACGGCCTTCGTCGTGGAGCGCGGCATGGCCGGCTTCTCCACGGGCGAGCCGATCAAGAAGATGGGCATGCGCGCCTCGACGATGTGCGAGCTGATGTTCGACAACTGCGAGGTGCCGGTCGGCAACCGCCTGGGCGAGGAGGGCGGCGGCATCACCTGCATGATGCGAAACCTCGAGCTGGAGCGCCTTTGCCTTGCCGCGATGAGCCTGGGAATCGCCGATCGTTGCGTCTCGGAGATGATCGCCTATGCGGGACAGCGAAAGGCGTTCGGCAAGCCGATCGCGGGGTTCGGACAGATCCAGCGCTACATCGCCGACTCGTTCGCGGAGCTGGAGGCGGCGCGCTGCCTGATCTACCGCGAGGCCGCGCGCGTGACGCCGGGCAGCCGCAATCGCGTCGGCACCGACGCCGCCAAGCTGTTCGCCGCACCCATGGCCAAGCGCGTGGCCGATGCGGCCATGCAGGTGCTCGGCGGTTACGGCTACACCACCGAATACAAGGTCGAGCGATTCCTGCGCGACGCCAAGCTGAACGAGATCGGCGGCGGCACGCTCGAAAGTCACCAGAAGAACATCACGCGCGACCTGGTGCGCTAAAAAATGGGTCAGGCACCCTTCTTCGGCTGCCGAAAAGGTGCCTGGTCTCTTTTTACGCGGAGGAGCCAATGCTGACTGTATACGACGACTACCCGCTGCATCAGGCTCCGTGGCCGATCGATCGCGTCGTCACCAGCGACCGCAATTTCTACGATCGCTACTATTTCAACGTGCACGACGGCGCCTGCGAGACGTTCCTGGCGTTCGGGCTCGGTGTCTACCCCAACCTCGGCGTCATGGATGCGTTCGCCTGCGGCGTGCGCGGAGGCATGCATCACATCGTACGCGCATCGCGGACGCTCAGGGGCGACCGCCACGTCACGCAGGTCGGTCCGATCCGCGTCGACGTCATCGAAGGTCTGAGACGGCTGCGGCTGGCTTGCGATGCACCGGAGCGCACGCTGTCCTTCGACATCACGTTCGAGGCCGCAACCGATGCCTACGAGGAGCCGCATTTCCTGCGCCGCAACCCGCTCGGCCGCACCATCATGGACTACACGCGCCTGACCCAGCTCGGCACCCCTGCAGGCTGGATACGGGTCGGGCAGCAGACCTTCACCGTCGAAGGCGGGGCGTGGCGTTCGGCGCGCGACCGGAGCTGGGGCATCCGCCCGGTGGGCGAGAGCGAAGCCGAAGGCGCACTCGTCGACCGCCCCGAGCGCATGCAGTTCTTCTGGAACTGGTCGCCCGTCCATCTCGGCGACATCGGCGTGCTCTACACGGTCAGCGAGGACGCCGATGGCAAGCGCTGGCATCAGTCGGGCGCCGTGCTGACGCCGGGCGGCGGCACCCGTCACGCGGTGGGAGTGGATCACGATCTTCGCTTCGAGCCGGGCACGCGCCGGTTTGCCGGCGCCGAGGTCACGCTCGACCTCGGCGTGGAGAGGCTGAAGCTCCAGTACACTCCGAAGCTGCGATTCCTCATGCCCGCCATCGGCTATCGCGGTCCGTGGTCACACGGCCAGTACCAGGGCGAGCTGAAGGTGGAAGACGAGGTATGGGACGCCACCGACCCACAGACGGCAATCCTGCACGGCTGGCTCACCGAGACCCTGTGCGAGGTGCGCGCCGGAGATCGCAGCGGGCAGGGCATCTTCGAGATGGCGGTCATCGGTCCGCACCACAAGTACGGGTTCGAAGACCTGTTCGACGGCTGGAAGGGCGCCTGATTCGCCGCCCCCTTGCCGCGGAACATTCGCCCTCGCGTCGCGCAAGGCGCGTCGTCCGCTTGCGATGAAGGGCGCGCGTCCTCGTTGCCACGGTCCCGTACCTCTGCCATTTAGGCCCGCTCTATGGAATGGATCACCGAATTCCTGCACACCATCCTGCACCTGGACGATGCCCTGCCGCAGTGGGTCGCGATGTACGGAACCTGGATCTACGCGATCCTGTTCCTGATCATCTTCTGCGAGACGGGCCTGGTCGTCACGCCCTTCCTGCCCGGCGACTCGCTGCTGTTCGCCATCGGGGCCGTGGCCACCGTAGCGCCCGAGAGCATCAACGTGCATCTGGTGGTGGTGCTGCTGATCGCGGCGGCGGTCCTCGGCGACGGCGTCAACTATTCGATCGGCGCTGCGCTCGGCGATCAGATTCGCGAGGGCAACCGCTTCATCAAGAAGAAGCACCTGGACCGCACGCACGCGTTCTATGAAAAGTACGGGGCCAAGACCATCGTCCTGGCGCGCTTCGTTCCCATCGTCCGAACCTTCGCGCCCTTCGTGGCCGGTATCGGACGCATGACCTACGCCAAGTTCGCCACCTACAACGTGGTCGGCGCCATCATCTGGGTCGCCTCCATCACCTACGCCGGCTACGGCTTCGGCAACGTTCCCTTCGTCCAGAAGAATTTCGAGATCGTCATCCTCGGCATCATCGCCGTGTCCGTGCTGCCCATCGTCATCGAGTTCGTTCGCGCACGGCGCGCCGCCGACGAGCTCGTCTGAGCCCATGCCGGCATGAGCGGTCAGGCCGGCCTCGAGGAGCCTTCGCAGACGCTGGCAGCGCAGAGGCGTGCCCGCCATGCGGCGCTCGAGCCGCTGCTGCTTCCCGACCTGCGCGAGAGGCTGCGCCAGGGAATCTTCTTCATCACCGTGGCGCTGGCGCTCTACACCTTCGCCGCGATGCTGTCTCTGGAAGAGCGCGCGGCGCTGCGCTTCGAGCTCAACGCCGGGCGCGTGCTCGGTCTGGCGGCGTGCTGGTGGGCGCTTCGCCGGCCGCGCCCGCGCCAACAGGTTCTCGGCATCGGCTTTTTTGCGGCGATACTCGTTGTCGGAGTCGCCCTGGCGCTATCGCAGCTACGCGACGACACGGTCGTGCTGCCGGTGCTGACGGTAGCCGTGGTGCCGTTCGCGGCGACGCTGGTCCCGTGGGGACCGTGGGCGCAGGCTGCGTTCGCCTCGATATGGCTGGCCGGCTGCCTTGCCAACGGCCTGCTCACCTACGGCCTCGACGGGGCGTGGGCGGTCTCGCCGCTGAACCTGACGGTCTATAACGTGCTCGGCCTGTCCGTGTACGTCGCCGGCGTCTACGAGCGCTCGCGGCGCGCGATGGCTGCACGGCTGGAGGATGCGCGTCGAAGCGACGAAGAGCTCGAGTCGCTCCATCGCGAGCTCGAGCGCCGCGTGCGCGACCGCACCTCGGAGCTGGAACTGGCCAACCGCGAGCTCGAAGGTTTCAGCTATACGGTCTCACACGATCTGCGCTCGCCGCTGCGCGCCATCCATGGCTTCGCGCATCTGCTCTCCGAAGAGCTCGGCGAGGGCGTCTCCGCCGCCGCTCGCGAGCATCTGACCAAGATCCAGCGGGCCACCAACCGGATGGATGGCCTGATCGACGACATGCTGACGCTGGCAAGGGTCGGACGCAGCGAGGTTCGCTACGATCCGGTCGACCTCGGCGAGCTGGCGCGCCTGGTAACCGAAGAGCTGCGCGCCGAGCAGCCCGACCGCGACGTGGAAGTGCGCATCGACCCGACGCCCGAAGTCGTGGGCGACCGCGCCTTCGTGCGGCTGGCCCTGGACAACCTGCTGCGCAACGCCTGGAAGTTCACGCGCACGCGCGAGCGGGCGTGCATCGAGGTTCGCGGCCGCATCGCCGGCGACATGGTGGAGTGCACGGTGGCCGACAACGGCGTGGGCTTCGACATGGCTTTCGTCGGGAAGCTGTTCAAGCCTTTCGAGCGGCTTCACCCCGACGAATACGACGGGACCGGAGTCGGCCTGGCAACGGTCGCGCGCATCGTCCAGCGCCACGGCGGGACGGTATCGGCGCACAGCCAGAGCGGCGGCGGCGCCAGCTTCTCGTTTACGCTTCCACGTCCGGGTCGGCAGCGCGCGGGTCACCATCGAGCTTGAGACCCGAGACGATGCGCTCCAAATCGGCCGGATCCATCGGCTTGGTGAAGTGGCGGTCGAAACCGGCCTCGGTCGCCCGCGACTTGTCCTCGCTCTGGCCCCAACCCGTCAGTGCCACCAGATGCATGGCCTTGCCCCAGCACTCCTGGCGTATTCGACGCGCCGCCTCGTAGCCGTTCAGGCGCGGCATGCCGATGTCGAGCAGCACGACGTCGGGACGGAAGACCTCGGCCTCCTCGACGGCTTCGGCACCGTCGTGCACGGTGCGCACGTCGTTGCCCATCAGCCGCAGCATCGTGCCCATGCTCTCGGCGGCGTCACGGTTGTCGTCGGCGACCAGGATGCGGCACGCCGAGCGTCGCTGCGGCGACTCGGCCGACTCCGTCACGATGGCCGCCGACGCCGCGCTGGTCACGGGCAGCGTCACGGCGAAGTCGCTTCCCCTGCCCACGCCTTCGCTGCGCGCCTCGACGCTGCCGCCGTGCATCTCGACCAGTCGCTTGACCAGCGTCAGTCCGATTCCCAGACCGCCCTGCGACTTCTCGAGGGACCGTTCCACCTGCGTGAACATCTCGAAGATGGTCGGCAGCGCCTGCGCGGGAATGCCGATGCCGGTATCACGTACCGAAACCTTCACCTTGCGATCGGAGTGGCGCGCGCACAGCCAGATCCGGCCTCCACGCTCGGTGTACTTGGCGGCGTTGTTGAGCAGATTCGAGAACACCTGTCCCAGACGCACGGGATCTGCATCCAGCAGGATCGAGTAGGACGGCAGCTCCACCACCAGCTCATGGCCTGCGGCCTGAATGGCCGGCATCGCCGTATCGATGGCGTTCTTGACGACGGCTGCCAGCTCGACGGGCTCCTTGCGCAGCTCCAGCTTGCCGCGGGTGATGCGGCTGACATCGAGCAGATCGTCGATCAGACGCACCATCTGTCCGAGCTGGCGCTCCATCATGGTGCGCGCCTGCTCGCTGGCCTCGGCGTCGTTCTCGGTAAGGCGCATGATCTGCAGGGCGTTGCGGATGGGAGCCAGGGGGTTGCGAAGCTCGTGGGCGAGCGTCGCCAGGAATTCGTCCTTGCGGCGGTCGGTGTCGCGCAGCTCGTCGATGAGCCGTACGCGCTCGTAGGCGGCGGTGACGTAGCGGGTGATGGTCTCGAGGAACTCGATCTCCTCGATGTCGAAGCGCGCCCGCTGCTTGCTGGCGAAGGCGAGCGCGCCGAAGAGCCGGTCGTCTGCCATCATCGGGGTGCACGCGTAGGCCTGGAAGCCGAACCTGCGCAGGTTGTCGAGCATCGGATCGACGTTCTGCTGGATGTTCGAGTACGCCATCGGCTGGCGCTGCTGTGCGACCGTGCCGCAGATCGACGCCGACATCGGGAGGCGAGCCAGACTCTGCTGCAGCTCGGGTGCAAGGCCTTCGTTGGACTCCAGCCGCAGGCTGTCGCAATTCTCCTCGAACTCGAATTGCAGATACGCGTCCAGGCCGAAGTGCGGCGCGATCTTGTGGAAGAGCGTGCGCATCATCGTCTCCGGCTCTTCGCTGGTCAGCAGCACGGAGGCGGTCTCCCACAGCAGCCGCAGGCGGTTGGTCTGCCTGCGCAGCGAGGTGTCGGCGCGGTGCAGCTCGTCGAGATGGTCGCGCAGCTGATATTGCCGGTGACGCGCGCGAACGGCCGTGCGCAGGGCACTGACCAGTGTGCTGACCCGCACCGGCCGCTCGAGCACCGTGATGTTGCCGAGAAGCTCGGTGGCCATGTTCGCCGCGGCCGAATCCGCGCCCGACGTGCACAGCATGATGATGGGGATGTCGGACCAGGCTGGCTGACGATGCAGCGCCTCGGCCAGGAGATAGGAATCGGGCCAGGACAGGACCTCCGGCGTCAGGAGTATCGCACCTGCGCCTTCGGCCATTTCCGAAGCCACCTCCGCCACGTTCGTGCATAGCCGGCAGCTCAGGCCCGCGTCGTCCAGGACCGAGCGGCTGATATCCGCGTCCGCGGCCGTGGGCGCCAGGACCAGGATGCGTTCAGCGTCGATCGCCGTCACCATTGCGCGCCTGGATTCCCCCGAGCTGGCGATCCGCAACCATGGGCGTACCCGTCAGAACTCCCTGGAATTCGCGGATGGGTTCGCCGATGTGGATGCCGCGTCCGTCCAGCCATATCTCGCGGATCGAGGTTTCGTGGCTGCCCGTGCGCTTCTTGATGACCGAGATCGCCTTGCGGACCTGGCCGAACGCCTCGAAGTATCGGAGAGTCAGGACGTTGTCTGCCAGGTAGCTCGCATCCACTGGCACGTTGATGTCAGCGCCGACCAGACCGTGGTTCGTCATCGTCAGCAGCGTGGTGACGCCCTGGCTGCTCAGGTAGCTGAGCAGCTCGTGCAGGTGGAGCGTCAGGAAGCGCTCGTTCGGCATGGCGTTGAGATAACCGTTGAGACTGTCGATCACGACGAGGGTGACGTCGCTATGCTCGATGGCCTGGCGCAGGAGATGCGAGAACTCCCCCGGCGTCAGCTGGGCGGGATCGACACGCTGGACCTCGAGCCGGCCGGCGGTCTGTAGCGCGGTCACGTCCATGCCCAGACCGCGGGAACGCTCGACGAAGGTCGGCAGCGACTCCTCGAAGATCATGATCATCGCCTTCTCGCCGCGTGCGGCTGCAGCACAGACGTACTGACCCGCCAGCGAGGATTTGCCGGTACCCGCCGCGCCCAGGATCAGCGTGCTCGTGCCTTTGGCCAGCCCGCCGCCGAGCAGGCTGTCGAGTCCCTCGCTTCCGCTCCTGACCTCCTCGCGCAAGTAGACGCCTGGGTAGTCGGCAGCAATCAGCCGCGGGAAGATCTGGATCCCGCCGCATACGATCGAGAAGTCGTGATAGCCTTCCGCGTAGGCGCGTCCGCGAAGCTTGGCAACCTGCATCCGGCGGCGTGAGGTCCCGTACTCGGGAGCCACGCGCTCGAGGGAGATCACGCCATGCGCCAGGCTGTGCAAGTGCATCTCCTTCTCATCGCCGGTGCGGTCGTCGATGAGGATCACGGTGGCGCCGAGCCTGGTGAAATGGTGTTTGAGCGCCAGGATCTGCCGGCGGTAGCGCAGCGAATCCTCGGCCATCAAGCGAAGCTCCGAGAGCGAATCGAAGACGATGCGCGACGGCCGGCGCTTCTCGGTCTCGGCCAGGACCATCTTGGTCGTGGCCGCCAGCTCCACCTCGGCCGGATGGTACATCGTGTAACGTGCGTCCGGCCTCAGGTTCTCCTCGCCCGGCACGATCTCCAGCATGTCTACGCCGGCCAGGTCCCAGCCGTGGGAGGCCGCCGATGCCCGCAGTTCCCGCTCATCCTCGGACAAGGCCACGAACAGGACCGATTCGCCGTTGCGCACCCCCGCCATCAAGAACTGCATGGCCAGCGTGGTCTTGCCGGTGCCGGGGTGACCTTCCAGGAGGTAGAGTTGTCCCGGAGGAAGGCCTCCTCGCAGTATCTGGTTGAGGCCTTCGATCCCGGTATCGAGCGGGGCGGGCGAATCGGGCTGCACGGTTCCTCGGTCGCGGCCGCCCCGGACGGGGCGAGACCGCATGGAGTTTTGAAACGAAAGTCGGCGCCAAGCGGTCAGGGCGCGTCTTGCGAAGATAGGACGAACGCCAGCTGGCAGGTACACGGTTGCGACAGTCCGCGCAAAAAGTTGCGGCAGCGAAGGGCGACCGAGAGATAGTCGGGTTGCAAAACCGCGCACGACTTACGGGATCGCCGTACCATCCGGTATCGCCGCAGTGCGTAAACGCGTTTGCTCGGGCCTCGCATCTTCGCCAACATCGCGCGGCTCGGCAGGGCTGCTCCCGGCCGGCGAAACGACACCAGGCTCCGCTGCGAGTCGCCGTCGAGGCTGTGGGGGCCTGGCGACCGGTGAGGGGACCAGCACCAAGGAGACATCGGCGATGGCCGACGGCGCGATCAATTTTTTCAAGACCGACCTGCGTTCGATCCAGTTCACCCTCTACGAGCACATCAAGATCCAGCAGCTCTTCGACCACCAGTTCTATGGCCATCTTTCCCGCCAGGAATGCGACCAGGTCATCGACCAGACGGTGCGCTACTGTAACGAGATCATCGGGCCGCTGAGCCAGATCGGCGACCGTATCGGCTGCAAGCTCGAGGACGGGGTGGTCAAAACGCCGCCGGGCTACAAGGAAGCCTGGGACAAGCTCTACGAGATGGGGCTGCCCAACTGGCGCCTGTCGCTGGAGGAGGGCGGTTTCCAGGGGCCTTCCTCCATCGGCGTCATCCTTGCCGAGCTGCAGTCGGGCGCCAACACCGCCTTCTCGATGTATCCGGGCCTGACCCACGGTGCTGCCGAGCTCGTCGCCTACTTCTCCAAGCCCGAGGACAAGGCGCGCTTCCTTCCTCCGATGCTCGATGGCCGCTTCTCCGGGACGATGTGCCTGTCCGAGCCTCAGGCCGGCTCGGACGTCGGCGCGGCCAAGACCAAGGCGGTTCGCATCGACGGCAACCGCTACAAGATCACCGGCAGCAAGTGCTGGATCTCCGGCGGCGACCAGGACATGTCGCAGAACATCGTCCACATGGTGCTGGCGCGCGTCGAGGGCGCGCCAGAGGGCACGGGCGGCATCTCGCTGTTCATCGTTCCCAAGTACTCGGTCAACGACGACGGCAGCGTCGGCGAGTTCAACAACGTCGTCACCGCGTCCATCGAGCACAAGCTCGGCATCAACAGCTCCACCACCGCGGTGCTGAATTTCGGCGAGGGCGGGGACTGCATCGGCTATCTGGTCGGCGAGCAGGAGAACGTCGGCATGAAGCAGATGTTCCACATGATGAACGGCGCCCGCATCGAAGTCGGCGTGCAGGGGCTGGCGGTGGCCGCGACGGCCTATCTGAATGCGCTGCACTACGCCCGCGAGCGCAAGCAGGGCACCTCGGTCAAGCGCTTCAAGGACCCGCAGGCGCCCAAGGTCCCGATCATCGAGCACTCGGACGTGCGCCGCATGCTCATGGAGATGAAATCGAAGATCGAGGGCATGCGCGCGCTGACGGTCAAGCTGGCCTTCAACGAGGACATGCACCGGGCGCTGACGGCCGAGGGCAAGCACGACGAGGCGGCTTTCTACAAGGGCCGCGTGGATCTGCTGACTCCCATCGTCAAGGCCTACTGCTCGGATCAGAGTTTCCGCGTCTGCGAGCTGGCCATCCAGATCTACGGCGGCGCCGGCTACGTGAAGGACAACCCCGTCGAGCAGTACCTGCGCGACTCCAAGATCTTCTCGATCTACGAGGGAACCAACCACATCCAGGCGCTGGACCTGGTAGTGCGCAAGCTGCGCGGAAGGGCGGGGCAGGATCTCAGCGACTTCCTCGGCGACATCACCGGCTTCGTCGAGCGCTACAAGGACGATCTGGCCGTCGGCAAGGAAGTGCAGATGCTGGGCGAGGCATCACGCGCGCTCCAGGAAGCCGGCGGCGCGCTCATGCAGTTCATGATGACGTCGAAACTGGACCAGCTGACGCTGTGCTGCTCGCCGTTCCTGGAGGCCATGTCCGAGGTGACCGTGGGCCACCTTCTGCTGGAAGCGGCGGTCATCGCCGAGGAGGAGCGCACGCAGGACGATCGTCAGAACCAGGAGGAGTTCGACTTCTACGCGGGCCGCGTGATGTCGGGAAAGTTCTACGCGAACTTCATCCTGCCCAACGTCCTGGACCGCTGCCGTACCATCACCAGCGGCGACCGCAGCGCGCTCGACATCCCGGACGCAGGGTTCTCGACGGTCTGGTAATCAGAAGGAACGTAATCGTAAGGAACGGGGTCAGGTACGGAAAGTGCGGTTTTGCCGCTGCGCGGCAGAACCGCGTTTTCAGTACCTGACCCCATCCACCTCATTGTATGCCGCATCCGCTTTTGGATCAGGTCGTCGAGCTGCTCGATGTCGAGGAACTCGAGGTCAACATCTTCCGCGGCTTCAGTCCCAAGGAAGATCGCCCGCGCGTGTTCGGCGGGCAGGTTGCTGCGCAGTCGCTGATGGCGGCCGCGCGAACCGTTCCCGACGGCCGGCGTGTCCACTCGCTGCACAGCTACTTCCTGCGCCCCGGCGACATGCACGCGCCGATCCTGTTCCTGGTCGACCGCATCCGCGACGGCAAGTCCTTTACCACGCGCCGCGTGGTGGCCGTCCAGCATGGCGAGGCCATCTTCAATATCGCGGCCTCCTTCCAGATCGCCGAGCCCGGCCTCGAGCACAGCCTTCCGATGCCCGATGCGCCCGATCCCGAGACGCTGCCGACCCAGGCCGAGCGGCTTGCCGCGTTCGACCGCAAGCTGCCGCGACGCGCCATCGAGCCGCGCGCCATCGACATGCGATGGTGCGATCCGCCGGGATGGAAGCCGAACAAAGGCGAGGACGGACGAGCGATGGTCTGGATGCGCGCCGACGGCAAGCTCCCTGACGATCCGTTGCTGCACACCTGTGTGCTCGTCTATGCATCCGACTACACGCTGACCGAGACCGTGATGCGCCCCCACGGCGTTCACTGGAGCGATCAGGGTGTGATGGCAGCCAGCCTGGACCACGCGATGTGGTTCCACCGAGACTTCGCCGTCGACGACTGGTGGCTCTACGTCGAGGACTCGCCCGCCGCCTCCGGCGCGCGGGGCCTGGCGCGAGGCGTGATCTTCGACCGGCAAGGCAGGCTGTGCTGCTCGGTTGCTCAGGAAATCCTGCTGCGCGCGCCGCAGCCTCACGGTTCCTGATCGTTCCGCTTGGCGACGTCGTCCGAGGACGCCAGCCACTTCATCTTTCACCAAAGACCGAGAGGACATACCTGCCGGGCGACTCGAGTCCCGGCGACTCCGAGTCCGGCAGGTATGCCTCCCCGTCAACACGCACCCACTCAGGCGCGTCGACGCGGCGAAAATCCGTTTTGCTCCGTCTCGCTTTGAGACTATTCAGCCAGTTCGCCCGGTGGTAAGCCTGCCACTCACTTTCGAACAGGAGGATCCCATGACCGATCGTTTCCGATCTCACGCATTTCGTCTGGCACTGTCCACGCTGGTGCTGGCGTTCAGCGCCGGCGCCGCCCACGCGGTGACCTGGAGCGTCCCTGGCGACATGTCCAACAACTGCACCGTGGTCACCCCGAGCTGCGATACCATCGCCGCCGCCATCGCCGCATCCTCCAGCGGCGATACCATCGAAATCGGCGCCGGCACGTTCAACGAAAACAACCTGGTCGTCGACAAGAGCCTGACCATCGACGGCGCCGGCATCGACGATACGACCATCAACGCCGCCGGCGGCAACGGCTTTCTGATCAGCGCCAGCAACGTGACGATCTCGGACCTGACGGTCTCGGGCGCGGTCGACGGAACCAAGATCCAGCCGGCCGCAATGTCGGCCGTGAGCAACACCAGCTTCAACTCGGTGCGCTTTTCGGGCAGCACCAGCGACGGCATCGAGCTGTCCATCGAGGACATCAACAATACGACCGTGTCGTTCAGCGAGTTCGTCGACGGCGTCAACGGCATTCGCATGGCATCCAACTCGACGGTCGACGGTCTGACGGTGACCGAGTCGCTGTTCGAGGACAACACCGGCCTCGGCATCTACCAGGCCAACGACGGCGCGACCTCGACGCTGACGGATCTGTCCGTGACGGACTCGACGTTCACGCGCAACGGCAACGACGCCGGCGACTCGGCCATCTACGCCGAGGAGATCACCAACTCGCTGATCGAGGGCAACACGTTCACCGACAACTTCCGCGGCATCCTGCTCTTCAAGTTCTTCAATACGTCGGGCGTCGATCTCAGTAACGTGACCATTCGCGGCAACACGTTCACCGGCACGGCCAATCAGTCGGTGGAGGTCATCCAGCAGGCGGGCGACGGCATCGACGAGCCCATCGTGATCGAGGACAACGAGATCACGCAGGACGTCGGCGATTTCGTCACCGCCACCTTCATCGGCGCCATCGACATCCGGCTGCTGGCCAGCCTGAGCCACGGCGGCGTCACCATCCGCGACAACACCGTCACGTTCTCGGGCTCGTTCGGCCCCACGCAGGCGGCGCACGCGATCCTGCTGCGCGGCGACGGTCCCCTGACCATCACCGGCAACATCCTTCTCGGCGGCGGCATCGACGGAGCCGGCAGCGCGCCGCCGTCCTCGGGCATCTACCTGCGCGCCACGGATGCGACGTTCGGCACGACCCCGGCCGACACCATCATCGACGTCTCCTGCAACCGCATCGAGGGCTGGGAGAACGGCGTCAGCATCTGGAACGCGACGGGAGCCGCGCTCGGCGGCCTGGCCAGCGATACGATCCTGAGCATCAACGACAACACCATCGCCAACAACAGCAATGCCGGCGTGGCCAACGGCGCTTCCCCGGAAGTCGATGCCGAGGACAACTACTGGGGCTGCGAAACGGGTCCCGGCACCGCGGGCTGCGACACGGTCGTCGGCGCAGTCGACTTCACTCCGTTCCTGACCGAGCCGGCCGCCTGCGTGGCCTGCCTGTTCGACTCCGAATGCGACGACGGGCTCGTCTGCAACGGCGTCGAGTCGTGCGACCTGGATACCAACATGTGCGAGGCGGGCACCCAGCTCGACTGCGACGACGAGAACCAGTGCACCGACAACGACTGCCACGAGCCCGGCGGCTGCATGAACACGCCGCTGTCCAACGGCACCGGCTGCAGCGACGACGTCACCTGCTCCATCGCCGACACGTGTCAGGCTGGCGTCTGTGACGGCGGCGGCACCGACCTCGACATGTCCGGCGTTTGCGACGAGGACGAGGTCACGGGCGATACCCTCAACGTTCTGCGTGCCTCGCTCAAGGCGCAGAAGCCCGGTCAGGCCAACGGCAAGGCTGGCGCCAAGGCCACGTTCGAGGACGACCCCGAATTCACCGCTGCCGGAGGAGTGACCGTCACGATCGAGGACTCGACCGGCACCGGCGGCACCAAGTCGTTCAGCGCCGCCGAGTGTGTGACCAAGGGCGAGAAGGTCAAATGCAAGGCCGTCGACAAGTCGGGCGTGGTTTCGTTCAAGCCGAACAAAAACATCCCCGGCTCCATCGACATGAAGGCGAAGCTGAAGAACCTCGCCATCGACGGACCGTTCATCGAGCCCCTGACGGTGACGCTCACTTATGGTGTGCTGACCACGAAGTCGGGCTCGATATCGACCTGCAAGAGCAAGCCGACGTCGATCAAGTGCAAGTAGACTCGGCGTTGCAGGACGGCTGAGCAAGAAGACGCCCGCGCAGGAAACTGCGCGGGCGTCTTCGTTCGGAGGCGCGCGCAAGCTCGGGGGAGCGCGCAGCGCGCGACGACGGCGGCTCGGTCCGAGCCGACCGTGTCGCGGTTTACTTGTTGGCCGATCGTGCCGGCTGCGCGCCGCCGGCGCTGCGTTCGGACGGCGGATAGGATTTCGTCACCGGTGCCTTCTCTTTGTCGTCGTCGGTGACCAGGTCCTTGGCTTCCTCGCCGATCTTCTTGACCGCTCGGGTCAGCGCGTTGCCTTCCTCGGCTTGGGGTTTCGGCTCGGCAGCGGCCGCCGCTTCCTCCGCCTGCTTCTCGGCCTTCTGCTGCGCATCGTCGGGCGTTACCAGGTCCTTGGCCTCCTCGCCGATCTTCTTGACCGCGCGTGTGACCGCATTGTCGTCGGCGTCGTCCGGATCCGGGCTTGCCGGCGCGCCGGCTCCCTGGCCCCCGACGCTGGCCTGGGCCGGGCCGCGGCCGGTCTGCTCGCGCAGGAACTGGCCGCATCCGTTGTCGCCCTGCTCGGTGTTGAGGTCGAAGGGCGTCAGCAATCCCACGATCGGCGCGAGCACGAAGTTGATCTTCTGCATGCCGCTGCCGACGGGGCCGAGCTTGAGCGGATCCGGATAGACGTCGAGGTTCTCGAGCGGGCCTTCGACGCGCAGAGCCTGGCGCAGTGCCAGCAGGCTGACGTCCTTTGGATGCGGCTCGATGGTCAAGTCCAGGTGCTCGGTGCCGAGGTCGAGCTGGAGATCGGCGGTGATGTTGGTGTCCTTGGTGTCGATGACGAAGAGCTCGCTGCGTGCCTTTCCGTTCTCGACCGTCAGGTCGAAGGCCGCGCAGCGGACTCCCAATGGCTCATCGCCCTTGAGCATCACGCCGATGCCTTCCATGATGTCCAGGCCGATCAGCTCGAGCAGGAGGTGGCTGACCTGCGCGTCCGACATCGCCAGCTGCGCCTTGCCGTCGGCAGTGGCGGCCATCTCGCGCAGCGAGCCGCCTCGCATCGCCAGCTTGACGTCGCCGCCGAGGCGTCCGCGGGTCTCGTCGGTAAAAGGGGTATCGCCGAGCAGGCGCTGCACCAGCAGGTTGCGGGCATGCAGATCGGCTTCCATGCGCAGCGGCTGGCGATCCGAGTGGAGCGTCGAGAACAGGTTGACGCGGCCGCCGGCCACATCGAACGCAGCCGGCGTCGTGCGCAGGGTGCCGTTCTCCAGCTTGATGTTCAGATCCAGCCTGTCGATGGGAAGCCGAGTGGGCGCGACGACCTTGGTGGCCTGCAGTCGCGCATCGATGTCCATTGCATGCAGGCGCGGTACGTCGACGGGGTCGTTGGGCAGCACGCGGCCATCGCCCGCTTCCGCCGTGGCCTCCGCGCGTTGCTCGGCCGAGGCCGTCTCGCCCGGCGCCGTGCTCGGCGTCGCGCCGACCAGACCGCCCAGATCGTCGAAGTCGAGCTTCTTGGAGTGGAAGTCGGCCGTCATCTTGGGGCGCTTGGGCGCCAGGTCGATCCGGATGTCACCGGACAGGTCGCTGTCGCCCATGCGTCCGTCGAAGTTCGAAAACGTCCACACCTCGCCCTCGTGGGCGAGGCGGCCGCCGAGCGTGTAGGGAGGCGTCTCGGGGAAGACGACGCCGATGAGCGGGTAGAGCTTGGAGAGGGAATCACCCTCGACCTTCATGGTGGCTTCGATGCCGGTGCCGTCGCGCGCGCCGACCAGTTGTCCCTTCACGGTCGCGCTGGTCTCGCCGGCGGCTACGACGAGATCGAGAGGAAACGGCTTGGATTCGTCCTGCAACTCCTTGATGGAGCCGGCTTTCAGCGTCAGACGCGCGGGCAGCTTCTGGTAGGTGCCCTTGCCGACGATCTGGACGTTCTTGGAAAGGCGTCCGGTGGCGCTGTCCAGATCCAGGTCGATCGCCGACTGCGGTGCGCCTTCCTTGGAATAGAGGACGCGCGTGTTGCGCAGATGCAGCCGCTTGATGGCGGGCATCTCGGAGCGATCGTCGGGCGAGGCTGCCTCGCTGGCGGTGAACGTCCAGTTGTTGGTTCCGTCGGCTCGCTGCTGCAGGCGCGCGACGGTGTCCTCGATGCGGATGCGGGGAAAGACGATATCGCCCCGCAGCAGACGTCGCAGCGCCAGGCTGATGTGGAACTTGCCGACCTCGAGCATGTGCTCGTCCTTGCTCCAGTCGGCGTTGCCGAAATAGACCTGCTCGACGCGAAGGTGGGGCTTCCACGACAGGATCGTCACGTCGACCGGCCCGCGCACTTCGAGGTCGCGGCCGGTGGCGTCCGAGATGGCGGCGACCACGAAGGGTCCGAGCCGGTGCCAGTTGAAAGCGATGAGCGCGACGAAAATGACTAGCACGAGCGCGAGCGAGCCGAACGTGTACATCAAGACTCGACCGAGCCGCGAGCGAGGACGATAGGTGCGTGCCACGTCGGTTTGACGGGGCGAGTCATGGAGTGTTCGAGCGGCCGCGCCGGCCGGGCTGCAAGAAGTTCCTCAGCGGGGGCAGCTGCGCCCTCTTTCCCGCTCATGGCTCTGGTCATGGTGGATCGGCGCAACGAAAAACGCCCGGCTTCTTGCGAAGCCGGGCGTCCGTTTCGGCGTCTGCGCGTGTGCGCAGGCCGCGTCGCTCGAAATCAGGGAATGTAGAACGTCCCGATCGGGATGAACATCTCGTCCTCGGTGGTGACGCCGCCGAGCAGCGTGCACGCGTCGCAGACCGAGCCGGGACATTCCGCGTCGTTCCCGTCGCAGATCTCACCCTTGTTGGTTCCGCCCAGGCACCGTGAGCGCTGGTTGTCGCTCAGCACGCACGTCGAGCCCGGGCAGTCGCCGTTGTCCTCGCAATCGAGGCCTGCGCGGGTCCCGGCCACGCAGCGCGCGGTGTCATCGCACGGACCGCCAGGCAGCAGCTCGGAGCCGGTTGGCTCGGGCGATCCCGACTTGGTCTTGACCGTGGCGGGGTCGTTGAAGCCGTTGTCGAACAGGCCGCAGAACTTGATGGTGCGATTGGCGACCGAGCCCTCGAACACCATCGGCGGGTCCGGATACAGGTTGACCGCATCCGCGTAGTCGTAGTTCTCGAAGAACAGATCGTCGAGATCGCCCGGCGCACAGTTGGGATCGGTGCGCAGATATCCCTCGGGAGTGTTGCCGCCGTTTCCGCACGGCGTTTGCGGCGGCAGGTACATCTGGAAGCGGATGCCGCGCTTGTGCGTGTGCGAGAACAGATGGAACAGGTGCGTGTCCTGGGCGAACGTGTGCGTGGCACAGTACTCGCGCTGCTCGAACGGCGGCACTTCCTGCGTGAAGATGTAGCGCGAGTCGAACAGTCCCTCGGCCGGCCACTGCGTATCGTTGGTGTAGGCGAGGTTGATCCACGCCTCCATCTCGGTGTCCTGCGAGGTCAGGTTGAAGGCGTGGGAGTTCCACACGATCAGGCCCTTGAGCGGCAGAACGCTGTAGACGCCGTCGGGGAAGCCGAAGTCCGCAGTCGACTCCTGCGATCCGGAGAACTGCGGCATCTTGTTGCCGAACGTGCTCGCATCCGGCGCGCCGTATCCCAGGCACGCGACCGCCTCGGCGAACGTGCCGCCGCATACGCCGCCGCTTCCGCAGGAGCCGGCGTTGGCCGGATTGCATGCCGCACCGGGCGTCGGCCCGCCATAGCAGTGCCAGGTCCCCCAGCCCGGATCGGTGTAGTCGTACGCACCCGAGTAGATGTGGATGATCGAGTGGTGCGACTGCGCGTCCTGGAACAGCTGGTTGCCGCTGTAGGTGAAGCACTTGCCGGCGTTGGTGCCGTGATCGTTGGTGCCAGGGAAGGCGCCGGGGCAGTCGACCAGCATGTTGGCTGGCACCGCTCCGGGTGCGCTCAGGTCGTAGTAGCTGGCCACGCAGCCTTCCACTTCCGACTGCGACTGGAGCACGTAGCCGGGCTGCGCGAACTGCGTACCGATGCTGGGATCGGGCACGTCGGGTTGCGGAATGTCGAGCGGAGTCGGCTCGGGCAGGCAGCTTCCGAGCAGCTCGGCCGTGCCTTCGACGACGCCGGTCTCGGGCGCGCCGCCGCGAATCCACAGCCGGATGGCCTCCAGGTGATCCTCGGTCATGGTCAGGCCGCCAGAGGGCATGGGAGTACCGGGCACCAGGTCGTAGTCGGGCGCGACGCCGTCGTCGTCCGGCGTCAGGGTCTTGGCTGCCAGCTTCAGGTACAGCATCGACTTGTCCTGGTCGCCGGGGAAGACGCGGTCGGTGGCAGGATCGATCGTCGACGCGATGCCGATCAGGCTGTCGTGTGAGGCACCGTCGCGAAGGTCGAGGCCGCCTTCCATCGCCGAGCCGTGGCAGATGTCATTGGCGCACGAGTAGGCGGAGCCGTTGTCAAAAAACAGCTTCTGGATGCCCTCGAAGGTGCTGTCGAACTCGGCGTCGGCCGGGTTGCAGCCCACGCAGAGGTTGGAGCAGGTGTCCGCGTCTTCGAGGTTGCCGTCATCGCATTCCTCACCGACTTCGGTGACGCCGTTGCCGCACACCGCGGCGCAGTCGCCGGGTGCCAGTGCGGCACGCGCGGATACGCGGCCTTCTTCGTTGACGGAGAACTCGGCCTGACGGTCCTCCGAGAATTCGGCGCAGAACGAGAAGGGTCCGATGGTCAGCGTGACCTGGACGGCGTCCTGCGGGCCGACGATGGCAAAGGGCCACTGGATGCCCTTGGCGACGATCTGCATTGCGCCGCCGTTGGCACCGCTCTTCAGATTGATCTTCTGGATGCCCTTGTAGGGACCGTAAAGGATGCTGGGGTTCTTGTACTTCCAGCCCGTGGGCGCGTCGGCCGGTCCGACACGTGTCCAGAAGTCTTCGTTCAGCTCGATGATGCCGGTCGAACCGGCATAGGCACCCGTGCCGCGAACGACGAGCGTGCTGCGCTCTTCGGTCGGGTCGTTGACGATGCTGCTGGCATTGATGTTGAGCTGCCCTTTGCTCTTGAAGATGAACTTGTTGGCGCTGCCGCCGTTGTAGCTCATCTTCAGCATGTCACCGCCGATCGGCCAGTGGTCGCCCTGATGAGCGATCGCCGCCTGACCAGCCAGCACGCCGGCGCCGGTCAGCGCCAGAGCCAGTGCCCAATTCTTCCATGAATTTGCCATGTTCCCTCCCCGGAACCCCAGCCTGGTAATCTACGCGTCTTCCATATTCGCCAGACCTTGCACAGTCAATGCAAAATCTGCGCGCAGGTGCACGGAAATGCAGGCGATGCCCCGCGCCGCGATGCGGCGTGGCCCGGCGCGCCGGCCGATGTGCTTCGATACTCAGCGCACAGCGCTGGCGGTCCCGACGATGACCTTGGTGCCGTCGGACTTCTCGACCCAGACGTCCAGGTGTACGCGGGTCCGGCCCGCCTCGGGGACTTCCTCGACCTCCTCGGCGCACGCGCGGATCGTCTCGTCCGCCCACAGCACGTTGACCAGGCGGACGTCCATCTTGCCGCCGGCCAGGAAGCCGTGACCGAAACGGCGCGTGAGCTGCTCCGAGGACAGACACACGGCCAGCATTCCCTGCACGACGATGTCGGGAAACCCGAACGCCTGCGCGACCTTGCGATTGGTGTGGTAGTTCTCGGTGGGGCCCGAAAAGGCCATGCAGACCTCCTCGGTGACGGTGTGCTCCAGCGGCTGCAGGGGCGCTCCTCGCCCTCCGATCTCGAAGCGGCGATCGGTCCGTTTCTCCCGTTCCTTGTCGACGGCCACCGAGCCGGCGCTGGCATTGTCGATGACGAAGCTCTGATGCGTCAGGCCACGGTTGAGCAGGCGGCCGCCGCCGTCCAGCACCCAGGTCTCCTTGACTACGTAGTCGCGGCCGCGCTTGCGGTACCGGTCACGGATGAAGCCGCGCGTGCGCACCGGCGTTCCCAGAGGAATCGGCGCGAACAGCTCCCACTCCTGGCGCGCATGGAGGTTTCCCCAGAAGTTGGCGAGGTACCAGCTCAGGTCCTCGTAGCACTCCGAGTGCAGGACCAGGGCCGGAGCGACCTCGTCGTAAAGGGGCAAGGGCTGGCGAAGCGCCGCCTGATAGCGGTCCACCAGCGCGCGGTCGACGACCAGTTCGCGCCCGCCGAAGTCGCGTCCGACATGGACGGGTTCACCGTTGGTGTTCATTCGTCTCTCCCGTGCGAGCGCGTTGTCTTGCGCGCCTCTCTCGCCTACCTTCCCGCATCCTGACAGGCGAAAAAAGCCGCGAGGTGAGCGAGTGAACTACGGACTGACCATTTTCGTGACCGAATACGCAATGCCCGCCACCGACCTGGCACGCGAGGCGGAAGCGCGCGGCTTCGAATCGCTGTGGTTCCCCGAACACACCCACATTCCGGTCTCGCGCGCCACGCCGTTTCCCGGCGGCGGGGACCTTCCCAAGCACTACTACGACACCTTCGATCCTTTCGTGACGCTGGGGGCCTGCGCGGCGGTGACCAAGACGCTCAAGCTCGGCAGCGGGATCGCGCTCGTCATCCAGCGTGATCCCATCGTGCTGGCCAAGGAGATCGCCACGCTCGACCGTATCTCCAACGGCCGCGCCCTGGTCGGCATCGGCGGCGGCTGGAACGTCGAGGAGATGGCCAATCACGGGACCGCTTTCGGCAACCGCTGGAAGGTGCTGCGCGAGCGCGTCGAGGCGATGAAGGCGATCTGGACGCAGGAGAAGGCCGAGTATCACGGCGAAACGGTCGACTTCGATCCCATCTTCAGCTGGCCCAAGCCGGTGCAGCAGCCGCATCCTCCGATCATTCTGGGTGCGCACGGTGCCAAGGGCATCGCGCGGGTGGTGCGGTACTGCCAGGGATGGATTCCCATCGGTGCCTTCACCGACGTCGAGCGCGACCTTGCACGGCTGCGCGAGGCGGCCAGGGAAGCCGGACGCGATCCGAACGGCATCGAGGTCAGCGTCTTCGGTGCGCCCGGTGATGCCGACGTACTGCGCAAGTACAAGGAGATCGGCGTTGCGCGTGCCGTCTTCGGCCTTCCTTCCGAGGGCGCCGACCGTCTGATGCCCATGCTCGATCGCTACGGCGAGCTTGCCCGCGAGGTCGGCTGATGCCCGCAGCCCGCTGGCGCACCGCCGAGGTCGAGACCTTTCGCACGGCGCTGCGGACGTTCCTGCAAAAAGAGATCGTCCCCAAGCTCGCGTCATGGGAGGCCTCGCGCCGCACTCCGCGCGAGTTCTGGCTGGAGATGGGACGGCACGGCTTCCTGTGCCCATGGCTGCCCGAGCAGTACGGAGGCTCGGCCGCCGAGTTCGGCTACTCGGTGGTGCTTTGCGAGGAGCTCGGACGCACCGGCTTCATGGGCCTGCAGACCGGGGTTTCGGTCCACTCCGACATCACGGTCCCGTATCTGGCCGAGCTCGCCCGCGACGAGCACAAGGCGAGGTGGCTACCCGGGTGTGCCAGCGGTGACATCGTCACCGCCATCGGCATGACCGAGCCGTCTGTCGGGTCCGATCTGGCTGCTCTCAAGACCAGCGCGGTGCGCGACGGCGATCATTTCGTCCTGAACGGCCAGAAGACCTTCATCTCCAACGGCATCGACTGCGATTTGATCATCGTGGCGTGCCGGACGGATGCCGCTGCCGTCCCGTCGCACGCCGGCATCAGCCTGATCGTGGTCGAGGAGGGCACGCCGGGCTTCGTCAAATCGCGCCAGCTCGAGAAGATGGGGCAGCACATCCAGGATACGGCCGAGATCTTCTTCGAGGACTGCCGCGTTCCGGCCTCCAACCTGCTCGGCGAGCAGGGAAGGGGATTCCGCTACCTGATGGCCAATCTGCAGCGCGAGCGGCTGATGATCGCCATCGCCGCGCAGACGGCCGCCGAGCAGATCCTCGAAAAAACACTGCCTTATGTTCGCGAGCGCAAGGCCTTCGGACGCTCGATCGGCGGCTTTCAGCACAATGCGTTCAAGATCGTCGAGCGCGCCACCGAGGTCGAGATCGGGCGCACGTTCCTCGACGCGGTCATCGACGAGTTCGAGGCAGGCGAGGACATCACGCGGCGGGTCTCGATGGCGAAATGGTGGATGAGCGACCTCGCCAACGCCGTCGCCTACGACGCCGTCCAGCTCCACGGCGGTTACGGCTACATGAACGAGTACGCCGTCTGCCGTGACTACGTCGACGTGCGGGCGATGCCGATCTACGCCGGTTCGAACGAGGTGATGAAGCTCATCCTGGCGAGAATTCTGCGCCTCGATCCGGACATGCGCGATTGACTCGGCGCGTAGCGAATTGGTAGGGTCCGCCGATTTCCATGCGGCACGCGTCGGTGGCGTTGGGGCACCCGACAGGAGCAGGAAATCCTCAGGCAGATGGCGGGGAAACAACTGAAGCCCGGCGAGGCTGACAGTCGCGACATTCGTCGCGACGAGCGCGTCGCCGTCACCAAGGCACTGCGCTCTCTCGGCAAGGTGCGCACGGTTCTGGACGTGGCCTGCGGCAATGGCCGCTGGTCGGAGGTGCTCGCGCGCGGTCGCGGGCGGACCATCGTGAACCTCGACATCTCGGCCGTCGCTCTGGAAGCGGCACGCCAATCCAAGAACGGCACCGCCATTCGCGGCTTCGTTCGCGGCGATGCCGGAACGCTTCCGTTCAACACGCAAGGGTTCGATGCCGTCGTCTGCCTCGAGTTCCTCTGCCACGTCCGCGGCGCAGGCCGTCTTCGCGCGCTACGCGAGATGCGTCGCGTGAGCCGGCGCTGGGTCGTCGTCGAGTATCAGCACCGTGAAGGCATGGGCTTTGCGTGGCAGCGCATCCGTCGCCGCATGGGCCTGCAGGCCAGGTTTCCCAGGAACCACCTCTCGCGTGAGCAGATCGACGTCGAGTTGCGCCGCGCCGGGCTGGGCATCAAGCGCGTGATCCCTGTCGGTGGCGCATTTTCGAAACGGTGGATCATCGTTGCGGAGGCGCCGTCCGCCGCGTGGCTCTCTTAGCTCGGCCGCGCATAGCGGCACATCTCCTTCGCTGGACGGCTCGCCGCTCGCTGCGGCGGCCTCCCGCCCGACTCACTCGCTTCTCGCCGTCCGCGTCGGATGTGCACCACTGTGCGCGACCTCGGGTCGTGCTGAATCGAAGAGAAAGATGCGCGACTGTTTGCAGCGCGCGGAGTCTAGCGGCGGGTTTGCAGGAATTGCGTGATGTCGTCGAGGACGGGGCCTAGCAGGAAGCCTACTCGGTGGGAGAGGCCGCCCAGGATGTTGGTGTGGGTCAGGGTGTCGTAGAAAATCGTGCGGGCCGTATTGCCGGATTCGCGCAGGGCGCTGGCCATTCTGGCGCTGTTGTCGGGATGGACGGTGCGGTCGCGGCGGCCGTGCATCAGCAGCATGGGCGGAAGTCCTTCGCGCACGTAGCGGACGGGCTGGGCTTCGAGGTGGCGTTCCTCCTCGCCGAAGATCTCTCGCAGGGAGCGCCCGGAGATCGGGTAGAAGTCGAAAGGCGTCGACAGGAGGGCCAGACCGGCGACCGTGTCGCCGCTGGTGCCGTAAGGCTCCAGATAGCGGCGGTCCATGACGGCCAGCGATGCGATGTGGCCTCCTGCCGAATGGCCCATCAGGAAGATCCGGCTCGGATCGATTTCGTATCCCTCGAGATTGGAAAGTGCCCAGGCGATGGCTGCCGCGCCGTCCTCGACGAAGCCGGGAAAGCACACCTGCGGGAACTTGCGGTAGTCGCACACCGCGCACGCGTAGCCGCGCGCCACCAGGGCCTGCGCCACGAAACGGTACTCGTGCTTGCGTCCGAAGCTCCAGCGCCCGCCGTGAAAGAAGACGACGGCGGGATGTCGCCCGGGGACCTGCGTGCGCGGCAGATAGAGGTCGAGCCTCTGCAGCGGATCCTCGCCGTAGGCCAGGTCGAGGTGATGGTCGTAGCTCTCGCGCTCGGCCAGCGCATCGAGAGCTGCCAGCGGGTCGCGGCGCAGCGTGGGCAGGATGCGGGCGATATCGAGAACGGCGGATACGGCGCGGGCGACCATGGTGTGGTTTTAACCCGGCGGGAGCGTGGCTCCGAGCGGTTTTTTTCGTCCGCCGGCGAATGATCATGTCGGCTCCCGATGAGTCTGGCTTCCAGGGCATGGGCTGCAGGCCGGCCGATCCTCGTCCCGGCGGCCTTGATCGGGCTGATGGCGTGCGGCGGCGGCGAGGCTGTGCCGGGCGGCGAGCCCGAGGTTCCGGGTGTGCAGGCGGATGCGCGACTGGTGGCGCATCTTCGGCACGCGGTAGAGGAGAAGGGGCCGTCCTACCGGGCGCGCACGCGTCACCTGCGCAGCGACGGCAGTCCTGTCTTCACCAACCGGCTGATCCTCGAATCCAGTCCCTATCTGCTGCAGCACGCCCACAATCCGGTCAACTGGCACGCATGGTCGGAAGCGGCTTTCGAAAAGGCCCGGCGCCAGCAGCGCCCGGTTCTGCTCTCGGTGGGCTACTCGACCTGCCACTGGTGCCACGTCATGGAGCGCGAGTCTTTCGAGGATGAAGAGATCGCGCGCCTGATCAACGAGCGCTTCGTCGCGATCAAGGTGGACCGGGAAGAGCGCCCCGACGTCGACGGGCTCTACATGACGGCGGTGCAGATGCTGCACGGCTCGGGCGGCTGGCCGATGACGGTGGTGATGACGCCGCAGCGCGAGCCGTTCTTCGCCGCCACCTACATTCCGCCGCGCGACGGTGATCGCGGGGTCTCCCGCGGCCTGCGCAGCGTCCTGACCGAGCTTGCCGATTCCTACGCGACCGATCGCGACGGCGTCGTCGCGCGGGCGGCCGAGGTCTCGCGCCGTATCGCCGATGCGTTGCA
>DASPNH010000176.1:0-29963 GCA_035626675.1 Binatia bacterium | reverse complement strand
CGATCCGATCGGCCAGCTCGAGCACCGTCCTGCGCGTGATGCCGTCGAGCGCGCCGTCGGTCACCGGGGGAGTGGTCAGCACGCCGCGGCAGACCGCGAAGATGTTGGCGGCGCTGGCCTCGGCCACCGCTCCGGCCGCGTTGAGCAGGAGCGCGTCGTCGGCGCCCTGCCGGCGCGCCTCCATCTTGGCCATGGCGTTGTTGAGATAGTTGAGGCTCTTCACGCGCGGGTCGAGCATGTCGGTGGAAGGACGCCGCAGGCTGGACGTGGCAAGCGTGACGCCGCGCTCGGCCTTGTCGGCAGGAAACAGCTCGACGGTGTCGACGATGCACACGACACGCGCATGCGGACACGTGGTCGGATCGACGCCGAGCGGCCCTTCCCCGCGTGTCACGATCAGGCGCACGTAGGCGTCGGGTGCGCCCGCGGCCGCCACCGTTTCCAGCACGATCGCACGCACGCCGGAGATGCCGCCGGGAATGGTCAGCCCCAGCGCGCGTGCGGACACCTGAAGCCTCGCCATGTGGTCGTCGAGTCGGAACATGCGTCCCGAGTACGCGCGCATGCCTTCGAAGACGCCATCGCCATAGAGGAACCCGTGGTCGGTCACGGGAATGCGCGCGTCCTTACCATCGAGGATCTGACCATCGAGCCACACCTTCATGTCGTTCTCCTTGCCAGCACGCGCGGCCTGCCGCGCACGATGCCGCTGCGGTTCATGCGCTCTTTCGTTGCGGCTCCAGGCGCGAGCCGATCTCCGCGGCAGCCGCCACCGCCGCTGCGGCCAGGTGCGAAACGCGCTGCTCGTCGGCGCGCGAGCTCGGCGCCGCCACGACGAAGCATCCGAGCAGCCGCTGGCGCAGCAGTACCGGCGCCGCCACCACCGTCATTCCCACGATCCATTCGTCGCGATTGACGGCCCAGCCGCGGATGCGCGCACGCGTCACCTCGTTCTGCAGATCCTCGTCGGTGACCGGCGTCGCGCTCGTAAACGTCGGCCACGGGCGCGGCGGCAGCTGGGTGCTGCCCGGCGCAAAAGCCAGGTGGAGCTTGCCGACGGCCGTTGCATGCACGGGAACTTCGCTCCCGATGCCCGGAGCCACGCGCAGCACCGCCGCGCCTTCGCACTTGTCGAGCACGATGATGCGGCCGTGCCGCGCGACGGTGAGGAAGGCGGTCTCGCCCGTGCGTCGCGATTCGCGCTCGAGTACCGGGCGCGCCGCTGCCGCCAGCGGCTCGCGTTCCAGGGCACCGAGGCCGAGGCCGATGAGCGCGATCCCCGGCCGGTAGCGCCCGTGGTCATCCTGCTCGACCAGGCCTCGGCGCAGGAGCGAGGCCAGCAGCCGATGGACACTCGACTTGGCGACGCCGAGGGAGCGGCCGATGTCGCTGACCCCGCGCGCCTCGCCGCTGGCGTGCAAATAGAAGAGGAGGTCGATCGCCTTCTCGATGGCGGTCGAGGGCTCGCGGGCAGCTCCGAGCGTTGTCATGCCACGGTCCTCATGTTCCGGAATACGGAACGTCGTTCGCTATTCATGAACGCTTGTAGGCTGTCGGTGCGCGGGCGGCAAGCGCAGATACGAGGTTTTTCATGGTCGTGGCGCGGGCTCGGCGCGCACGCGTTATTCGGAGCGCCGCCCTCGTGACGGTCCAGCAAGGTGGCATCGAAAGGAGCATCACGGCGATCGGCAAACCGCATCGGCAGGTTCGCCGCCGTGAATTCACCCCGACTTCGCCGCCGCAGGCGTCACCGAGGTGGCCGATCCGGACGGTCCGGTCGGTCGGGACGAGGCGGAGGACGTTCCGGTCGTTCGGGCCGATCGGGCGGGGGATCGGGACGATCGGGTCTTTCGTGTCCGCCGCCCGGACGATCGTGCAGTGGCGGCCGGTCGCCATGATGCCGGCCGTGCCCGTCGTCGCCGCGTCCACGATCCCCCGGACCGCGCGGCGGCCGCGCGCCGTGACCTTCCCCCCGCGAATCCAGAAGCGGCAACGGCGGGATTGCCGGCATCACGCGATCGGCGCTCAGGCTACCGTCGGGACGCACGACCGCATGCACCTGCATGCGTGTTCCACTGTCGACCGCATCGCGCTCGCGTTCGGAAAGCGAGATCTGCCAGGGCCCCATGCGCAGATGATCGTCCTCGATGATGCCGAAGCCCTCCACGTCGAGCTCGGACGGCGCGGCCGCATCGAGCGATGCGTACGCCGCCTCCAGCGCCGACGCGACGATCTGCCGGCCGTCCCAGCTGCCGCGTACCGAGACCTCGGCGCCGCGCTCGAATCGGGCGCCGAACTCGCGCGTGCCCAGATCGACGTTCACCGAGGCGATGCGTGCGCTTCTTCGAGACCTCATCGAGCCGGCCAGTCAGCGTCACTTCGTCGCCGGCCGCGATCTCGATGCGTGTGGCCTCGATGGACCCGTCGGCGCGGCGCAGCCCGCTGACGCGCACGCTGGCGCCCTCGTCGAAATCGGCGGCGGTGGCTGCCCGTTCTGCGCCGCCATCGCGCGTCCTGGTGCGACCGGACAGGACGATGCGCTGGCCCAGCACGCGCAGGGCATTGTCGCGTTCGTCGACGCCATCGATCGGGCCGGCAACGATGTGATGGAGCCTGACCGAACGTGCGCGCACGCTGTCGCCGCGGCCGTCGCCCACGACCTCGACGACGTCGCCGATCGACGGAGCGGCGCCAAGGGACGCAAGGTCATCGACCTGGATCTCGATGCCGCCCACGCACACGCTGGCAAAGCCGGTGACGGTGCCGAGCACGGCGCGCGAATGCCCGGTGCCGCCGATCCCGCTCTCCTCGCTACCCGGTCCGTCCTCGACGATGGCATCGGAGCGACCGGTTGCGCCGGTTCCGCTCTGGCCGCTGCCGGTCCCTGCGATGCCGGATGCGCTGCGTCCCGTTCCGCCGATGCCGGACTGGCCGCCGGCAACAGTGCCCGCGGCATCGCCGGCGTGGCGCCCGCTGCCGCCGAGGCCGGGTTCGCGGCTGCGTCCGGTTCCGGCGATTCCGCTTTCGCTGCGACCCGTTCCGGCGATACCGCTCTCGCCTGGCGCTGGTTCGGTACGGCCGACGCCGCTGCGCTCGGGAAGACCGCCGGTTGCGCACGGACTTGCCGCCATCGACTCGGAAGGCATCGCGACCAGCAGCGCAGCCAGCGCCAGGGTGATGCGCGCGATGGCACGCTCACGGCGAACGGCTGGCGCGCTACTCGTCGCCATTGCTGGTAGCGCTGCGCGACGCGCGGCAAAAGCATGGGCCGTCTCGACTTGTCCCTGTCCTCCCACTACAGCACCGGCGACTACGGTCCCGACCAAGACACCGACATCTTCTACGCGCCCTTCGTCGCGCGCGCCGAGCTCGGACCGTGGATGCTCAAGCTGGTGCTGCCCTACATCATCGTCAGCGGCGGCGGCGTCGAAGGGCCAGCCGGTCCCGTGGCCGGCAGCGGCGGCACGCATGACGGTCTCGGGGATATCGTGGCCGAGGTCAGCTATACGTTCTGGTTCGCGCAGCGGTGGGCGCCGATTCTCGAGATCGGCAGCCGCGTCAAGTTCCCCACCGCCGACGAGGACGAAGGCCTCGGAACCGGCGAGTTCGACGTGACACCCGAGATCGAGCTGGCCGGCATCCTCGGGCGCTGGACGCCCTTTGCCAGCGCCGGCTACCGCGTCCTGGGCGACTCGCAGGACAGCACCTACTACGACGGCTTCGTGGTCACCGCTGGCACTACCGTGCGCGTGACGGAGCGTCTGGAGGCCGGCGGCTTTCTCTACTGGCGTCAGGCTTCGAGCGAGGTCACGCTCCCGCGCGATGGTCCGCCGCCGGCGCGACCTCGCACTGGCCGCGCCGACGATCCGTTCGAGATCATCCCGTACCTGCGCTGGACGCTGTCGAGCAGCTGGCTGGTCGACTTCTACGTCAGTGCCGGCCTGAGCGACGGCAGTCCCGACGTGGGAACCGGTCTGACGCTTCGCTACCGGATTTCACTCGACGACTGAGCAGCGTCAGCTCAGCGCCTTCTGGAACGCCGGCCGCTGCAGGAGCCGCGCGAAGTACTGGCACGTGCGCGGGTGCGCGTCGGTGAGCAGGTCGAAGAATTTGGCCGTCTGCAGGGTGTAGCCCAGCATCACGTCGGCGGCCGAGAAGCCGCTGGCCAGAAGATAGTCGCGGCCCTCCAGGGCCTGCTCGATCACGTCCATCGCCGAGCGCGCCCACGTCTGGTAGTCCGCAATAGCCTGCGGGATCTGCTCGGCGTCGTGACGGAAGAACTTGTGCCACGCAATCACCGCGATGGGCATGAATGCCGTGGCTTCCGCGAAATGCAGCCATTGCAGGAAGGGGCCGCGCTCGGGCGAGCCGATCGGCGGCGCGAGGCGCCCGTTGCCGTGACGTTCGAGGATGTACTCGGTGATCGCGCCCGATTCGAAGATCACCACGCCGTCGTCCTCGATGGTCGGGAACTTGCCGGTGGGCGTATCCTGCGAGTACGGCTTGATGGGCGGCGTCAGCTCGCGCTTGACGAGCTCATAGGGCACGCCGAGCTCTTCGAGCAGCCACAGCGTACGCATCGAGCGGCTCAGTGCGGAGTGGTAAAGCTTGATCATCGTCTCGCTCCTTCGGGATGTCGGGCGCATCTTGCATTCTGCGACGCGCAGCGAGGTACGCCGTTACGCCGTGGCGTGCCGATACGCGTGGTCACCAGTACAGAAACGCGATGGTGATGCCGACCGCGACGACGGTCCACCGCAGCGCCTGCGGCCGGATCCGGCCCGCAAGCCGTCCGCCGATGGCACCGCCGATGAGCGCGGACGCGGCCATGACCAGCGCCGCGCTCCAGACGACCTCGCCGGAGAACAGGAAAAACGCGGCCGCCGCGAGATTGACCGACAGCGACGCGGCCTGCTTGAGCGCGTTCAGCCGGGTCAGCGAGTCTTGCAGCGTCAGTCCGAGCACGGCAAGGACGATGACGCTCAGGCCGGCGCCGAAATACCCGCCGTAGACCGCCGCCACTGCGGCCAGCGCTGCCGCGCTCCAGCCCGCGTCGGCGGCGGCCGGCAGTGCCGCGCCCGAATCGCTGCGGCCGCGCTGGAGCCATGCGCGCATGGGCTCCTGCACTGCCAGCAGCGCCGACGCCAGCAGGATGAGGAGCGGGATCAGCTGGCGGAACGCGCGCTCTCCGGTCTGCAGCAGCAGCCACGCGCCGAGCATGCCGCCGGCAGCGCACATCGGCAGCAGCACGAGCATGCGACCGCGCTGGCCGCGCAGATCGTCCTTCTGCGCGATCGCGGCGCCGAGATAGCCGGGGCAAAGAGCAACGGTGCTGGTGATGTTGGCGGCAACGGCAGGCACGCCCACTGCCAAGAGCACGGGGAACGTGATCAGCGTGCCGCCGCCGGCCAGCGCGTTGACGGCGCCGGCTGCGACCGCTGCAGCGGAGACGGACAGGAGATCGAGCGGTCCCAGCACCGGCCGTGCTTCATCGATGCGCGCTTCCGGCGCAACAGACCCGCTCAGCGAATCGAGACGACATACCCGCGGCGGGGATCGGACTTTCCGTCCAAGGCCTGCCTGTACACGCGCTCGATGGCCTCGCGGCCGGCGCTGCGATCCACGGTCATCCACCCTTCGGCAGAGGAAAGGAATGCTCGCCACGCCGTGCCGAGCTTCTCCTGCAGTGCCGCTGCGCCCCAGTCTCTGGTTCGCTTGGCCACCTGCGCGGGCGCGAAGAAGAGAGCAGGCGCAGGGCCGGGCAGCTCCTGCCCCATCACCAGGCGATCCCAGTGCGTGCCACCGACCTGGCAGCTGTAGCGAAGATTGCTGCCGAAATGCCGGTGCACGCGCGACAGGACCTCGCCGTTTCCCGCCATGTCCACGAACACGGTCGGCACCGATGCATCCAGGGATTCGACGTCGTCGTACGCCGCGGCACGATCGTAGCTGCCGAGGCTCTCGACGAACGGCGCATTGGCCTGCGACGTCAGCCCCACTACCTCGGGCCCCTGCGGACGGCGACGCGACAGGCAAAAGGACACAGCGATGGCAGTCTTGCTCGACGCGCTCGAGAGCACCACGCGTCCGGCACCGAAGAAATCGTTGTCGGCCAGGAAATCGTCGATGAGGAACCCGGTCATGAAGAGCGGACGGAACACCATCTGCTCGGCTTCGCGCTCGGCGTCGTAGCTGGGGTCGCCCGCGACCAGAGAGTAGTGGTTGTAGAGTGCGTGCATCTCCTGCCGGTGCGCCGACTTGTCGGTGAAGCCGGAACCCGTGACCTTGCCGGGCTCGACCAGGAAATACGTCGACATCGGCAGGTAACCGTAGATCCGCTCGCCCTGGGCGATGGCCGGATGATGCGAGCGCAGGACTTCGGCGAAACCCCAGACCGGAACGCGGCCCCAGCCATCGGGCGCGGGAAAGAACTTCCAGTACGACATCATCTCGCCGAAGACCGCGTAGGTGATGTTGTTGGCGGTCAGCCCGAACGTGTCGACGCCGAGCAGGACCTGTCCGTGATCGAGCTCGAGGCTGGAGACCGGCGGAGCCGGCGAGAAGCGGCAGCGGTGCAGATCGTCGCGCGCCACCTCGAAGTCGAAGGGGTCGGTATCAGAGGAGGCCATGCGATACTCCAGGCAGACGGTTTTTTCGCGGCCGACGTCGGCGCAATCGCGGACGCTACAACACCTCCCCGGTGCACACCAGCCTGCGAGCGAGGAGGCGACCGCCGGGAACGACGAGCGTCGAACGACCAGATTCGAACGAGCCGATTCGAACGAGCCGATTCGAACGGAGCTTGCGAGAAACGTTCCTGGATCAGGCCGAGCGTCGCACGCGCTCGGCAGCGGCGGCGCCGCCGTTCAGCGAAAGGTCGAGCGTGCGGACCTTGGCGAAACGCTGCGCCACATCCTGCCAGTTGACGAGCTTCCAGAAGGCCTTCACCCAGTCGGCCTTCACGTTCTGATACTGGAGGTAGTAGGCGTGCTCCCACATGTCGAGGACGAGAAGCGGGACGGTGCCGTTGCCGATGTTGCCCTGATGATCGTAGATCTGCTCGACGACCAGGCTCTGTCCGACCGGCTCCCAGCCGAGCGCTCCCCAGCCCGACCCCTGCACGTTCAGCGCCGCCTCCGACAGCTGCGCCTGCAGGGCGTCCAGAGACCGGAACGATTCGCGAATGCAGTCGGACAGCTCGCCCTCGGGCTGTCCGCCGCCTTTCGGACTCATGTTGTTCCAGAACAGCGAGTGCAGCACGTGGCCCGACAGGTGGAAGGCCAGGTTCTTCTGCAGCTGATTGATCGCGCTGAAATCCTTCTTCTCGCGCGCAGCCTCGAGCTTCTCGAGCGTGGTGTTGGCGCCCTCCACGTAGGCGGCGTGGTGCTTGGAATGATGCAGCTCCAGAAGCCTTGCCGAGTAGTGCGGTTCCAGTGCCGAGTAGTCGTAGGGAAGCTCGGGAAGAGCATACTTCTTCGTCATGCGTTCAGCTCCTGTCGCGCGTCTCGGGGCCTTCGCGATGCCGGTCGAAAGGCGGAGTGTAGTGCGTGGCCTTGTCGGGCTTCGGCTCCGCTTCGGGGACCGGGTGTTCGATGCGAGCCAGATCGCTGTTGGCGGGGCCGTTGACCACGCGGCCGCGAGCCTCGAAGCGCGACCCATGCGCCGGACAGTCCCAGGAATGCTCGGCCGAGTTCCATTGCACGATCCCGCCGAGGTGCGTGCACACAGCCGACAGCTCGCACACCTGGCTGTTGTCGTCGCGATAGACGGCAACCTTGGACAGGCCGCAGCGCAGGATGGCGCCGTGGCCGGGCCCTACCTCGCCGGCACTGGAGACTTCTCCGGGCGTCAGCCAGTCGGTGTACTGCCACGCGACGTTGGTGTTCTCGCGCGCGAACTCGACCGCGGCCTTGAGGTTCTTGCGCGTCGGATCGTACAGCGTCGACCAGACGTTCTCGCGGCCGAGGATGAGGTCGGTCAGCAGCATGCCGGCGATGGTGCCGTGGGTCATGCCCATGCCGCAGTCGCCGGTGGCGATGTAGACGTTGTCGGCGTCCATCGGATTGCGGCCGATGAAGCCCAGACCGTCGATGGTTTCCCAGACCTGGCCCGACCAGCAGTGGTCGATGCGGCCGGTGATGGGGAAGCGCTCGCGCGCCCAGTCCTCCAGGCGTCCGAAGCATTCCTCGGGCTCGTGGTTCTGACCGGTCTTGTGGTCCTCGCCGCCGACGATGATGGTGTCGAAACCGGCCACGGCGTCGTCGCCGCCGGCGATGCCGCCTGCCCGGAAGAGGCGCACGTAGTGGTAGGGATCCTGCGTGTCCCAGAACAGCGCGTTGGGGACCGAGCGCGCCGGAACCTTGGCGGTGATGACGTAGGTCCGGTAGGGGGCCTGTTTGGTGTGGATGGCCACGCGGTCGTTGATCGGAGTGTTGGTGGCCACTACCACCGCCTCGGCGGTGACCATCGCACCGCCGGCGGTCCGAACGCGTGCCGGGCGTCCGCCCGAAATCTCGGTAGCGTGCGTGTTCGAGAAGATGCGCGAGCCCTTGCGAATCAAGGCCTCGCCGATCGCGCTCATGTACTGCAGGGGATGGAACTGGGCCTGGCGCGGAAAGCGCAGGCACGGGCCCGTCTCGAAGTCGCTGAAGTCGGCGCGCTGCAGACGCTCGACCTTGGTCAGGCCCGCGCGGTGGGCCGCAGCCAGCTCCTTGTCGAGCTCGTCGGCCGAGTGTCCCGGTGCCAGGAAGAGGTAGCCGTCGACGCGCTCGAAGCCGCAGTCGATCTTTTCCTGCGCCACGATGCTCTCGATGCAATCGATGGCGGCGCTGTGGCTCTCGGCAGTCAGCCGGGCGCCTTCCTCGCCGTGCAGCCGTTCGATCTCGTAGTAGCGAGCGTCGATGGCGTTGGACAGATGCGCGGTGGTGCGCTCGGTCTGGCCGTCTCCCGAAGGTCCGTCATCGACGACGACGACCGACTTTCCTTCCTGTGCCAGCAGGTAAGCCGTGGTCAGCCCGGCGATGCCGCCTCCGACCACGCAGACGTCCGCGAAAACGTCGCCCGTCAACGTCGGGTAGGAAGAAGCCGTGGACGCCGACATCCAGATCGAAGTGCTCTGCCCGTTCTCGCTCATCACCTCTGCTCCCGAAATAGAATCGCCCAGGCACGGCCGGGGGCCGTGCCTGGGCTCGCTGCGTTGCCGTTGGTCGTCGAGAAGGGGATCAGCCGACCGTTCTTCCGCGGCTCGTGGTGCCGCTTGCGCCGCTGATGCCGCCGGTTTGCGTCGAGCTGCCGAGGCCGCCGCCCTGAGTCGATCCGTGCTGGGTCGAGCCCGGCTGCGAGCTGCGGCCGGCGCCCTGCGACATCTGATCGCCATGCTGGCCGCTCTGGCCGGCCATCTGCCGTGCCTGCTCGCCGTACTCGCTGGCCATCTGCTTTGCCTGCTCGCCATACTCGCTCGCCATCTGGCGACCCTGCTCGGCCATCTCGCGCGCCTGGCCGCCGTACTCGCTCAGCTTGTCGCTGATGTCACGACGCAGCTCGGAGCCGGGCTTGGGCGCGAACAGGATGGCCAGGCCCGCACCGAGCAGCATGCCGGTGCCGAAAATGCCGAGCGCCGGCAGCAGATCGGTCGTGCTGCTGTTGCTGCTGCTGGTCCAGTTGCTCGTGTTGTAGCGGCTGATGGCGTTGGTGAGATCTTCGCGGGAAGGAAGGGACTGCAGTAGATCGTCGATGTTCATGCTCGCTCCTTGAGTGCGGTTGTGGGTGCGATCGCGACGCGACGGTTCTTCCCGTCGCGCCGCACGCCGTGTTCTCGGCCGCTTCGTCGAAGCGGCATCGTCTTCAGTGTTTCTGGTGTCCTTGGCCCTGCTGGCCGCCCTGACGGTTGCCGCCACCACCGCCACCGCCACCGCCGACGTCGCCGAATCCTTCGGTGACCCAGCTTCCCATCTCCTTGGCCGCCATCGCCATCGCGAAACGCGTGGCCACACCGAAAGCCATGAGCGTCAGCTTGGAGCTGAGGCCGCCGCCGAGCAGGTAACCGATGCCTGCGGCGGTGGCGAGGACGGTGTAGGGGCGCTCGCGGACCTGTTCGGTGATGAGCGTGGTCAGCTCGTTGGTCGTCTCCTGGACGTGGCCGGCAAGCTGCTGGACGTCGCCCTGGATCTGGCGGCCGCTGTTCATGATCGATTGCGCACCGCGCTGCGCGCTCTTGGCGGCATTGTCGGCGCCGTTGGAAACCTGGTTCCTGTTCTCAGCCATGTTCCTTACCTCCGCGAAAAGATGCGGGCCACGACGAAGCCGAGGCCGAGCGCCGTCAGAACCGCTGCAACCGGACGCTCGCGGACGAAGGAGTTGAGCTGCTGCTCGAAATCCGTCGCCGTCGACTTTACGGCCGAAAGGTCGGTCTGAATCGTCTGCGAGAGCTGTCGAAAGGAACGGTCCTCCGAGTTTCGTTCGGTGATCATCGTATTCTCCTGTGCAGGTTACTCAGTTCGGGTCGGGGTGGAATTCGTTCTTCCTCGTCGTCGCCGCCGCCCAGTCCCAGCCACAGTCCGACGCAGAAAGCGCCGGCCAGCCAGGCATAAGGCGAGGAACGGATGTATTCGCGCAGGTCGAGCTTCTGTTCCGCTACGTCCGCGAGCTCGTGCACGGCTTCGAGCAGGACCTCTTCGTCCCGCTCGATGCTCTGCAGCAGGTCTTCGCGCCGCTCGGCGAAATCGCCGCCGTTCTCGGTTGCCATGTCAGCTCCTCCGCCTCTTCAGTGCGTGTGCGTGACGCGCTGCTCTTCGGGATGCTCGTGGTCGTCCTCGGCTTCGGCACCCAGCGTCGGCAGCTTCGCGCGCAATGCGAAGAAGACGACCACCGCACCGATGGCCAGGTTGACGAGCGAGAAAATCGCCAGATGTCCGACCGTGCCCATGTTCGGCGTCAGCCACAGGACCAGCGCCGAGATCGCGCCGAACCACGCAGCCAGCGCCACGATCACGCCGAAGACGATCAGGCCCGTCTTCATCACCAGGGTTCCCACCAGCTCGTGGATCTCGAGCATGACGAGATCGATCCGCTTGGTGATGACGCCCTGGGTTGCCGCCGTCAGTTTCTCCAGTGCTGCCGGCAGGGATGGTTCCTGAGCCGGCGGATAGGCAGCACCGTTGCCTCTGCGATTCTCCATTTCGACGAAACGTGATCCGCCTGGATTTGCCATTTTCCTCGCGTCCTCGGAGCACGGTCAGGAGCGGCGGCTACGCCTGATCGGCGCCACCGCAGGCATCCCGCCTGTCATCCTGGTCTCGAAACCTTCTGCTTCCTTGCGGCCCGTTCGCCTGGCCGGCGCACGAGCCACGCCCTGTCGCTTCTTCGGACCTCGTCCCGGCGTCAGTTGTTGACGCTCAAGTCGTTCTTCACCGAGCAGACGCCGCGCGTGCTGCGCGCGACCTGCATGGCCTCCAGCCGCTCGATGCCCGATGGAACCGTGCCGCTGAGACGGGCCACGCAGTTCTTGACGTCCACTTCGACGTTCTTGAGCGCGACGCGCTCTCCCATGCTCTTCTGCAGGTTGGTCGCGATCTCGTCGTCGCGCGCCGTGACGGCTTCCTTCTTGGCCGACGCGATCACCTGCAGCTCGTTCCTGACGTCGCTGACCCCTTGCACCTGGCGGGCCTCGGCCGCGGCGGTATCCTTGGCCTTCTCGTCGGCGACGATGCCGAACAGGGTGACCACGCCGCCCTTGGTGTCGACGTTGATGTCCATCGCCGGCGTCTTGTCGTTGGCAAGCAGACGCATCTTCACCATGGAGGTGGTGTAGAGATCGCCGGCGGCGCCTACTCCGCGCGCCGCCATCCCGTCCTTCTTGGCATCGGCTTTGGCGGCGTCGGGCGCGGCCGATCCGGCATCTTTCGCCTTGGAAGCCTGCGCGTCCGCGGCGCCTGCGCGCGCGGTCTCCGAAGGCGAGCTCGTCTCGGTATCGGGCTTGTCGGCGGCGGCCCTCTTTTCGGCCCGGTCGTCGGCTTCCAGCGCCTGGACCTTGGCCTGGTTCTTCTTGGGATCGTCGGCGTCGCCGTAACTGCCGCTGGCACTGGTATTGTCGATGTTGACGTTGGGGTTGATGCTTTCGCCGGTGGCAGGATCACGGATGGCATTGGCCGCCACCCGGTTCTCCACGTGCCCGGGAGCCGGAGCCTTGCCGAGACTTCCTGCGCTTCGGGCAGGCTCCTCGTCGCGCCACAGATCGTTGTCGGAAAGCGTGTCGGGGCTCTGGATCATGCTCTCGACGCGTCGCACGCCCGGGATGGTTCCGGCGATCTGCACGGCGGTAAGATGATCGGTCAGGGTTCGCGCCGTCCCCTTCAGGAGAACGACGCCCTTGTGCACCGACTCGACCGAGATGTTGCTGTCGCCGAGTGCGTCCTCGTTCTGCAGACGCAGTGCGACGGCCGGTGCGAGCGCCTCGTCGCGCTCCTCGATGGCCTGTTCCTTCTTGGGCGGGACGACTACCAGAAGATTGCGAACGCCGCGTACGCCGTCGACGGTCTTGGCTGCGCGCTCGGCTTTCTCCTTTTCAGGGGCGCTGGCCACCGTTCCATGAAGAGTGACTTGGCGGCCGACGGTGTCGACGTTGATGGCATCGAGTGCGTTGCCGGCGATGCCGTCGCTGGCAACCAGGGCCAGCTTCACCTTGGTCGTGATCCAGGCATCGTTGGGCGCGGCATGCGCGGCGGTGGTCAGCGCCATCGCCGAAAAGATGGTTGCGACGATTAGGGTGCAATTACGAGCGCTGATCTGATGCATGGACGCGCGGCTCCTGTCGAAGGGTCGGTCATGCGTGCCGCGCGCTACGCGGCACGCATGACCTCGAAACGATGGACAGGACGCGAGTCCTGTCCGCTCTCGCTCATGGTGCGGAAATGCCCCGGCCGCCGCGGCCACTCAGAAGGGCCACTGCCAGGAAGATCAAGGCCAGAACGGCAAAGAGCCATCCGACCTGCGCCGAGAGACCAGCGACGCCGTTGAATCCGAGGACGGAAGCAATCAGCGCGATCACGAAGAAAACAACTGCGTAATGTAGCATGGGGTTACTCCTTGGACGGACGTTTGTCTGCACCCGTCGGGATCGAACAGGACCTCAGTGCAGACGTCTGTCTGCATTGTCGAGACTGGCCTCGAAGCTCGAGATTTCTTCCTCGACCTTCTCTTTGGCCATGCCGTACTTCTGCTGAAGCACGCCGGCGAGCTTGTCTCGCTTCCCGCCGATGGTTGTAAGCTCATCGTCTGTGAGCTTGCCCCACCGCTCCTTCACGCCACCCGAGAGTTCCTTCCACTTGCCTTCGATCTGATCCCAATTCATCGGGGTTTCTCCTATCTGTCCGTGTGACTACGACCGCGATCGAGCGTTGTGCCGCATCGTCGTGACACCCGGAGAACGTTCGATTAGACGCTCGTGCCAGTGACGCCTTTCAAACATACGGCACGATCTTCCAAGCGTGAAGAGGGTTGACGGAGACGCGCGGCCAGATGGGGCACGATGTCCCATGCATGGGGGACATTTTTGCGTGTAACTAGTGGAAAAACGGTTCAGTAGTACGGTTCGAGAATCCAGAAGATTGTCTCGCCGGCGCGCTTGAAGATGCTGCGACGCTGCCACTTCTCGTACTCCATCTCCTCGCAGTGCTGCAAGTCGCGCTGGAACATCGCCTCCATCGCACCGGCAAAGTCGCGATCATAGACGGACAAGCTCTCTTCTGCGTTGACCGACATCGAGCGTGCATCGAAGTTGATGGAGCCAATGGTGGAGAAGATTCCGTCGACCACCATCATCTTGCTGTGGATCATCGTGGGCGTGTACTCGCAGATTCGTACGCCGCCGCGCAGCAGCTCGGCATAGTGCATGCGCGAGTTGTGCCGGATCATCGGCAGATCGTTGTGCTCGCCCGGGACCAGCACGCGCACGTCGACCCCCCGCTGGGCCGCGGCTACCAGGGCTCTCCTGACCTGCGCGTCGGGAATGAAGTACGGGTTGGTGATGTGCAGGTACTGGCGCGCCGCCTGGATCGTCATGATGTAGAGCATCTTCGGCAGCGATGCCGAGTCGCCGGTGGAGGCCTTGATCGCGTGCGCGATCATCTTTCCGGTCGGCTGCAACGCCGGAAAGTAGTCGTCGCCGGCCAGGATCTCGGCCGTCGTGAACGTCCAGTTCTCGTTGAAGATGCCCTGGAGCTGGGCGACCACGGGCCCGGTGACGCGCACCTGAGTGTCGCGCCACTCGTCCTCGTTGCGGGCGTTGCCGAGCCAGCGCTCGTCCACGCCCAGGCCGCCGGTGTAGCCGATCCTGCCGTCCACGATCAGGAGCTTGCGATGCGTGCGCACGCCCGGACGGCGGATCGTATAGAAATGCAGCGGATTGTACTTGGCGATCCGCACGCCGGCGTCGACCATCTCCTTTTCGAGCTTGCCGAGGTTGGAACCCCAGTCGTCGACCGTCAGACGGACCTTGACGCCGCGGCTGGCGGCCTCGATGAGCGCGTCGGCGAAAAGGCGCCCGGCCTCGTCGTCCTCGAAGATGAAGGTCTCCATGTTGACCGACACCTGCGCGGCGCGGATGTCGGCGGTCATGGCCGGAAAGATCTGATCCCCGTTCTCGAGAAGGATGGCGTGGTTTCCGCCCACCATGCCTTCGCCGATGATGTGGAGGGAGCGGAAGAACTCCGGCTCCTCGACGACGAAGGAGGGGTGGAAGACGTAGTTGTTCTGCTTGCTCTTGGACAGAAGCGCGCTGCGAACGCCGTTGACGACGGTGTTCGTATAGACACAGCCGGCGTGGAGCATCGCCATCGCCACCAGTGCGGCGCACGTGAAGCGGCGCCACGCGGTTGCCGCGCGGGCAGGAGTTTCCGGCTTTGCCTTGGTCATCGGTCTGTCGAGCGCGTTTCCGGCAAGAGAGGACACGCTCCTGCGCTACTCAAGCACGGAACGAAGCGCCCGAGAAGACGCCCGGCCGGTATCAGAGCTCGGCCAGCCGCCTGCGCATCGTCGCCACCGAGCATCGTCGCCGCTTCATGTCGGCCCACGGATCGTTCGTCTGCACGTGCCGCAGCACGTTGGCGATGGTGTAGCTGTTCGAATCCAGGCTCTTGCGGCGCAGCTCGTCCCACTCGATAGGGGCCGAGACCGGACCGCCCGGCATTGCCCGCACCGAGTACGCCGCCACCGCCGTCTGCGCATAGGCGTTCCTGGCGATGTCCAGGTAGACCCGCCCGCGGCGCTTGGCCTTGCGGTGCTCGGTCGTCAGCTCCTCGGGATGACGGGTGGCCAGCACCTGCATCATGTCGGTGGCCAGGTCGCGGACCGCGTCGAAATCGTCCTTGCCGTTGAGCGGCACGACCAGGTGAAGCCCCTTGGAGCCGGTCGTCTTGAGGAAGACCGGCAGCTCGAGCTCGTCGAAGAGCTTGCGGCAAAAGCGCGCGGCCGAGCGCGCCTGCTCGAACTGACCCGAGGGCGGATCCAGATCCACCACCAGCATGTCGGGGTAGCGCACCCTGGCCGCCGTGCTCAGCCACGGGTGCAGCGTCAGCGCTGCCAGGTTGGCCAGGTACAGGAGCGTCGCGCGGTCGTTGCACACGACCAGGTCCTGCTCGCCGCCTTCCTTGGCGACACGCACCGTCTCGATCCAGTCGGGAAAGTGCTCGCTGGTCTGCTTCTGGTAGAAGCCGAACTTGTCGATGCCGTCGGGGAAGCGTTGCAGCACCAGAGGCCGGTTCTTCAGGTGCGGCAGGATCCAGGAACAGATCGAGTCGTAGTAGTCGACGATGGCGCCCTTGGTGATGCCATCGGCGGGGAACAGGATCTTTTCGAGGTTGGACAGCTCGAGGGTACGCGAGCCCACCTTCCTGGCAACAGTCGTGCGCCGGGCCACGTGCTGTCAGCTCCGCGGCCGCTCGCGGCGCACGTCCGCCGCCTTCTTGTCGCTGCGCAGCCCGTGAAAACGGGGATGGCGAAGCTTGCCGTCGCCCGTCCACTCGGTGAAGCCGAATTCGCCCACCAGCACCGGCCGGGCCCAATGCGCGCCCGGTAGCCGCGGCGGAGGCTCGAAAGGACACTGCTTCGTCGCCAGCCGCTTCAGTTTCGATCCGAGCTCGGCGAGCGTCTGCGCGCTGAAGCCAGTGCCGACCTTTCCCGCGTAGCGGAGCCGTCCGCGATCGTAGTAGCCGACCAGAAGCGCGCCGAAGCTCTGGCGCGCGCCAGCCGGATCGGTGTAGCCGGCGATGACGAGCTCCTGGCGAGCCACGCACTTGAACTTGAGCCAGTCGCGCGAGCGCTTGCACACGTAGGCTGCCGAGGCGCGCTTGGCGATCAGGCCCTCCCATCCCTGGCGGCAGGCCTGCTCGAGGAACTTCTCGCCTTTCTCGGCGCGATGCTCGGTGCCGACGATCGGACCGCTGAAGCGCAGCGCCCGCTCCAGCAGCCGCTTGCGCGCCAGCACCGGAAGCCGCGTCGTATCGAAACCGTCCAGCCACGGAATGTCGAAGACATAGAGATGGACCGGCACCGCGGCGATGAGCTCGGGCCCGGGGCTGCGCGTGCCGAGCCGTGCCTGCAGGCGTGCGAAGCTGGTTGCCTTGCCGTCCATGGCCACGATCTCGCCGTCGACGATGAAATCGCCGCAGCGCTGCCTGGCCAGGGCGGCGACGACTTCGGGATAGGTGGCGCTCATGTCGAGGCGGTTGCGCGACATCAGACGTACGCGACTGCCGCACCGGAACGCCAGACAGCGAACGCCGTCGAGCTTGCGCTCGAAGATCCATTCGGGATTGGAGAAGTGCCGGTCGGTCAGCGTTGCCAGCATGGGCTCGATCCAGGCAGGCTGCTTCCTGGCGCGCAGGGCCGCGCGCTCGCCGTCATCCAGGCACTTCCAGACGGCCGCCGAGGTCACTTCGAGGACCACACCTTTTTCGGCTCGGCAGCGATCTCTTCGATGGTCCGGCCCGACATGACGCTACGGGTCTGCTCGCCGACCGGGTCGGCTTCGGCATTCGCGCACTCGTCGCGCATCTTGATGAGCAGCCAGTTCTTCTCGTTCTGGCCCATGCGGCTGTGGACGAGCGCGAAGCCGCCGCGAATCTTCTTGCCCTCGAGCCAGATCTCGATGGTGCCCCGCTCGTAGGCTTCCTGCATGGACACTTCCTGCCCGTCGCGTTTCTTGATGCTGCGGTAGGGGCCGGCATCCCAGACGATGACGGTGCCGCCGCCGTACTCGCGCTTCGGAATGATGCCCTCGAAGTCGGCGTAGTCGATGGGATGGTCCTCGGTTTCGACGGCCAGGCGCTTGTCTGCCGGGTTCATCGAGGGCCCCTTGGGCACGGCCCACGACTTGAGGACGCCGTCCACCTCCAGGCGGAAGTCGTAGTGGAGGCGGCTGGCTGCGTGCTTTTGGATGACGAAGAAAGGATTCTTCCCTTTCTTCCACTTGCTGCCCTTCCTGCCCTCGGGCTCGGGCGTCTTGCCGAAGTCGCGTTTGCTTCGATAGACCGCGAGCGGGTCTCGTGTGCGCGCAGCGCGAGCGGACGTGTCGGACGTCGTCTTCTTCTTGCGAGTGGCTGCCATGAGCCGGCTCTCTCCTAGTCCTGCGGTGTCAGCAGGTGCACCCCGAACCATCTGCGCTGATCGGTCCAGAGCTCGGCGACCTTCCAGCCTCCTTGACGAGCGATGGCGGCAAAACCTTCGGGCGTGGGCTTCCAGCTGTCCTCGGTGTGGATGGTCTCGCCGGCGGCGAAGCTCAAACGCCGTCCTGCAACGCTCACCTCCTGGTCGCAGGTGGAGACGAGGAACATCTGCATGCGCCCCTGTTGGGCATCCCATGTCGCGAGGTGACGGAAGCGCCGCAGGGAGAAGCTCGCGCCGTACTCGCGGTTGAGCCGTCGCAGCATGTTCAGGTTGAACCTGGCCGTCACCCCGCTGGCGTCGTTGTATGCCGGCAGCAGGACCGACTCGTCCTTGCGCAGATCCACGCCAACGAGGGCCAGCGCGGCGTGACACCGAAACGATGCCAGCAGGCGCGCTGCCGCGTCCGGGCTCAGGTTGCCGATGGTCGAGCCGGGGAAGAACACGAACGAGCAGCGCGGCGCAGACCGGGTGCGCGGCATCACCCAGCGCCGCGTGAAGTCGGCGTCGACCGGCAGGATCTCCAGGTCAGGAAAGCGGAGACGGAGGCGGCGCACGCTGGAGGCCAGATGATCGGAGGCGACCTCGACCGGAACGAAGGCGACGGGGTCGACGAGCGCGGCCAGGAGCTGCTCGGCCTTCTCGCCGCTGCCGCTGCCGGGCTCGATCATGCAGGCACGGGCACCGATGGCCTGCGCCATCTCGCCGATGCCGGCGTCCATGATCGAGTGCTCGGTGCGGGTCAGATAATACTCGGGCAGTCGCGTGATCTCTTCGAAAAGCGCCGAGCCACGCGCATCGTAGAAATACTTTGCCGGCAGACGCTTGCGCGCGGCGGTCAGGCCGCGCAGCAGCTCACCCAGCAAAGGATCGCGCGGCAGCGGCCGCACAGGCGCAGGCTGGCGAAGAAGGGAAGGCTGCATCAGCAATCCTTTGCCAGTCGCAGGCCCGAGAACTGCCAGCGGCTGTGCGGGTGGAAGAAGTTGCGATAGGTGGCGCGCGCATGGCCGGGCGGCGTCACGCACGAGGAGCCGCGCAGCACCATCTGATTCGCCATGAACTTGCCGTTGTACTCGCCGAGGCTGCCCTGCTGCGGCCGAAACCCCGGATAGGCCAGGTACGCCGAGGCCGTCCATTGCCAGCACGCTCCGAACGCTTCGCGAAGTCCGTCGCGCGGATCGGCTCGCGGGCGAAGGTCGAGGCAGTGACGCACGGGCAGATCGCCCACGGCGGCTTCCCATTCCGCTTCGGTCGGAAGGCGGTGGCCGCACCAGCGCGCGATCGCATCGGCCTCGTAGAAGGAGAGATGCGCGGCCGGCGCATGATCGTCGATCTCGCAGGTGCCGTGCAGCGAGAAGCTGTGCAGCAGATCCTCGTGCCAGTAGAGCGGTCGCTGCCAGGCTTCACGGGCTGCGTAGGCCCAGCCGTCGGACAGCCAGAGCTGCGCGCGGCGGTATCCCCCATCGGTGACGAAGTCGCGAACCTCTGCATTGGTCACGAGCCTGCCTGCGATCGCGTATGGGTTCAGGTGGACCTTGTGGCGCGGCCGCTCGTTGTCGAACGTGAATCCGTCCCCCGCATCGCCGACCTCGACGACGCCATGCGGGCCCTCGATCCATTCGAGATCCCGCGGCGGCGATGCAGCCGGCGGCGGCTCGGGTGCGTAGCAGGGCTGCAGCGGGTTGAGCCAGAGCAGGTGCAGGATGTCGGTGAGCATCAGCTCCTGGTGCTGCTGCTCGTGGGCGAGACCGAGGGTCACCGTCTGCGTGACGGGTTCCTCGTCGCCGCAGTGCGCCAGGACGTCGTCCATCGCTGCATCGACGTGTCGGCGGTAGTCGTGAATCTCCTGCAAAGACGGGCGGGTGAGCATCCCGCGTCGCTCGCGAGGGTACTGGGCACCGACGCTTTCGTAGTACGAATTGAACAGGACCGCGTAGGCGGGATCGGGCGTGCGGTAGGAGGGAAAGGCGGCCAGCACGAACGTCTCGAAGAACCAGGTCGTGTGTGCAAGGTGCCACTTGGCCGGGCTGGCCTCGGGCATGCTCTGCACCACCGCGTCTTCTTCCGAGAGCGGAGCGACGAGCTCCAGGCTGCGTGCGCGCACCGACGCGTACGCAGACCGGAGCGCGGGCTCGGCGGCGCGCATCTCCATCAAGTCTCCTCGTGACAGGCCCAGACGAACGTCCGCCGAGGCTAGCCCCGGCAGGCGCGGGGAGTCAACGCGTTGCCCCTACGCGCGCACGAATCGGATGTTTGGCGCAAGAAATGACCCGGCATGAGAGTTGCCCTGAAACACGCGTGCTAACGTCGTCCACAACACGCCCACAGGAGGACGTCATGCCCAATCGAACCGATGCCATCTCGCTGCTGAAGGCCGATCACGAGAAGGTCCGAGGGCTGCTTTCGCAGCTCGAGAAGTCCACCGAGCGCTCGGCCGCCAAACGGGAAACTCTTCTGGCCCAACTCGAAACCGAGATCCTCGTGCATACCACCATCGAGGAGGAGATCTTCTACCCGGCCTATCGCGAGGCCGTTTCGAAGAAGGAAGATCGCAAGCTCTACCAGGAGGCCATCGAGGAGCACCACGTCGTCGACCTGGTCATGCCCGAGGTCAAGGAAGCCGATCCCTCCTCCGAGATCTTTGCCGCCAAGGCCAAGGTGCTCAAGGAGCTGATCGAGCATCACGCCGAGGAAGAAGAGAAGGAAATGTTCAAGCGCGCCAAGAAGGCGTTCGAGGCCGAGGAGCTCAAGGAGCTCGGCGAGCGCATGCTGGCACGCAAGGAAGAGCTGATGGAAGAGATGGAGGGCGGTCAGGCCGGCGCCCGCAAGTCTCGCCAGGGTGGTCGCGGCAAGCAGCGCATGGCCAACGGCCATGACCAGCACATGCCGCCGCGTTCCACTCGTCGAGGCGGTGCCTCGCGCGAACAGACCGCACACTGATCTGCCGGATCGAATCGAAGGGGCGGACGTCCGGGTCCGCCCCTTCGAGCCTTGCGTCGCTCATCCCCTGGCGAAACACACCACGCTGATGGCGACCGCGGCCGAGCGGGAGCTCGGATTGCGGTAGCCGTGCTTCTGATCACCGCGAAACACCAGGACGTCGCCGGGAGACAGCTTCCACTTCTCGCCTCCGGCGGCCAGCTCCACCTGGCCGCTCTCGCAGGTCAGGTACTCGCGCGTGCCCGGAGTATGCGGAACGCCGCTCAGCAAGCCTCCGGGCGCCAGTTCCATGCGCGAGACCTCCAGCCCGGAGATCGCCTCGGGCACCAGCGGCCGCAGCCGTGCACCCTGGCGCCGACGTTCGGGCACGTCGTGGGCGCGATAGAGCCTGCAGGCCGTGCGCGGCGCACCGATCAGCTCTTCGATCGAGACCTTGACGGCCGCGGCCACGCGCGTCAGCACGACCAGGGTCGGATTGGCACCGCCCGTTTCCAGACTCGCCCACGTCGCGCGCGGAATGCCGGCCAGGCGCGAGGCCTGCTCCTGCGACATCCCCCGCATCTCGCGCAGGCGGCGCAGATTGCTGGCCAGGTTGAGCTTCGGATCGTCGTCCATGTGCGGGCCGTAACAGGCGGCCGCGCCCGTGTCGACGCACGCGGCCTCCGACCAAGTGGAACGCTGCCAGTATGTCGTCGGATCGGTTGCCTGCCTGTCGGCAGGCGCGATAGGTCTGCTCCTGCGGCGATGCCGCGCGGAGGACCCCATGATCGAGATCGCAGGAGTCTATGAAGTGGCAGTCAAGGTTCGCGACCTGGACAGGGCGCAGGAATTCTACTGCAACGTCCTCGGGCTGGAGGTCGGCCTGCGTGACGAGACCCGGCGCTGGAGCTTCCTCCGCGCCGGAGGCCTCGGCGGCATGGTGGTCCTGCAGGAGGACGGCGGCCCATGGCCGCAACAGCACTTCGCCTTCACCGTCGCGCTCGGGAGCATGGACCGCGCCCTCGCCACGCTGTCGGCGCACGGCGTGGCGCTGGAAGGTCCGATGACGCACGACTGGATCCCCGCACGGTCCGTCTACTTCGCCGACCCCGACGGCCACGACGTCGAGCTGCTGGCGCCGATCACGAACGGCTGACGCGGCCCAATCCACGTGCCCATGGCCGCGCGGTTCGAGCGCCTGGTCGCGCGCAAGATCAGTTGATGGCGGTCGAGCCTTCGAAGGAGAGGACGGCGTACCATACGCCGGCCGTGGATCGCTTGACGGTCAGCTCGCTCGGGACCTTTTCGCCTTCCGCTATCGGCGCCGCGCGTCCGTCGGTCGGAATCTGGATCGTCGTCTCGTCGAGCCAGCGCGGAAGACCCGGGCCCCAGGTCCCCGGCTCGAGCGACCATTCCATCCTGGGCTTGCTGGCGTTCGCCGCGGTCCGATAGACGCGGATGGCGGCCGGCGTTCGAACCTTGTCGGTGGAGGTCGTGACGAAATAGGCGCCGTCGGGCGAGAAGACAGGAGCCGAATCGATCTTGGCCGATCCGCCATCGGCTCGCCGGATCAGCAGATGAGTCGATGCGTTCCTGGACTGCTCGAAGACGACGAACGAATCGGCGCTGCGAACGTAGTCGATCAGGCTGTAGCGTACGCCCTCGGCTGCCTTGTCCTGGAGGCGCCGTTCCTTGCCATCGGCCAGCCGCAACACCAGCGCACTGTCCTTGCGCTCGGCCAGGCGGTCCAGCTCGGACCATCGCTTCGCCTCGATCGCGCGAGCGCAGGCGCCGGCGTCGTCGCCGTCGGCGCATACACGCTCCTGCTGAATGGATAGGCCGACGCCCTGCCAGCGCTGAGGTCCTCGCCGCCCTGCGCTGCATCCGGCCGCGATCACGACCGCGAGCAGAGCCATGGCTACGTGACGGATCAACCTTTCCCTCCTTGCGGCATCCCACCCAGGCTGCTGCCACTGCGATGCCGTTTCGGACACTGGCAGATGCTCGGGCGGCAGGTCAAGCACCCCGCCCATGCACGACGCGTTCATTTCTCGAGCGCATCGAACTGCGGTGCATATCGGACGAGGCCCGCCACGCCATCGAGCGCGCCAGGCTGAAGCTCGAGTGCCATGAACTCGTCGCCGTCGGTGTAGATGCAGCGAAGTCCTGACTGCGCCGCCGGGCGGAATCCGAAGCGCGTGTAGAACGAGGGCGAGCCGAGCACCACGGCAAAGCCGTTGCCTGCCTCGCGCGCGCGAGCCAGACCCCGACGGGTCAGCAGTGAGCCGAGCCCAACGCGTTGAAATCGCGGCAGCACCGCCAGCGGCGCAAGGCCAAGGCCACCGGTGACGTCGCTTCGCTCGTCCACCGTCACCGGACTGAAGAGCACGTGTCCGGCCAGCTCGCCTTCGTACTCCACGACCAGGGATACGCGCGCCTGTCGCTCCTGGATCAGTGCGGCGACCAGATCGGATTCGGCGCGGGTCGGAAACGCGCAGGCATGCACGCGCAGTACCGCCTCGAAGTCGTGGTCACGGTAGTTGCGCAGCGTCGGCATCGAGCGCTTTGTATCGCTGCATGATGCGCTGCGCCACGGCGTGACGCCTCGGGGCGAAAGCGCTCAGCTCTTCCTGGAGCTGCGCTTGCGCGTCTTCTTCTTCCTGGTCGCGCGCTTCTTCGACGATTTCTTCTTCGCGACCTTCCTGGCCGAAGTCTTCTTCTTCGAGGCCTTCTTCCTGGTCGCCTTTTTCGTCGAGCGCTTCTTGGCTGCCGCCTTGCCGCCCTTCCTGCCACCTTTGCGGGCCGGTCCCTTGTCGACCTTCTTGCCCCGGCCCGAGCCGGACTTCTTGCCACCGCCGGTCATCTTGTTGACCGTGGCCCAGGCCCGAGCCTCGGCTTCCTTTCCCGACACGCCGCGCTTCTCGTAGCCTTCCTCGATGTGCTCGGCCTGTCGCTTCTGTTTGCCGGTGTAGCTGCGCTTGTCTCCTCTCGGCATCGTGAGCCTCCTTCGGCACGGATTCCGATCTCATCCTTCCTAGCATGCCGGCGCGGGTCCGGGCAGACCTGCGCGGGTACGAAGTGTCACGGAGCTACTTTTGCGAGGCGGCCGCGCGGCTTCGCGACAGGATCGCTTGCAGGTCGAGCCGATCCGAGGGCGTCGTGTCGGCCTTGAGCACCTTGCGGATCTGCTCGAGCGCGTGCTCGTTCTCCTCCCCGGAGTTGGAGACGGTGCAGTCCTGCGGGACCAGCAGCTCGAAGTCGCGCATGTAGGCATCGTTGGCGGTGAACAGGATGCAGATGTTGCCTGCGATTCCGGTCAGGATCAGCGTGCGCGCCCCGATGTAGGACAGCAGCGTGTCGAGCGTGGTCGCGTAGAACGCGGAATGCTTCGGCTTCAGGACGAAGTAGTCGTTCTCCTCCGGTGCCAGGATCCGCGCCAGCGGCGCCCCGGTGACTCCGTCCTGGAGGCAGTGCTCGACGACCTTGCGAAAATCCGATTGCCAGCGTCCGAAGTTGTCGTTGGCGTAGATGACCGGAATGCCCAGCTCCTTGGCACGACGCTTCAGTGCAGCGATGCGCTCGGCCATCGGGACGGCGGTCTTCATCAGCTCGGCGCCGCTGTCGAACTCCATGTCGTTGATGACGTCGATCAGCAGCAGGGCCACCGGGCAGCTCTCGGGTGCGCTGCCGTGAAGGTCGGGATTACGCGCGGGCACGGCTTGCTCCCAGCATCGCGCGCCTCAGCGCATCAGCTCGTAGGGTCCGCCCTTGGCCAACGCGCGCTGGTAGGCGGGACGAGCGTGAATGCGATCCAGGAAGGCCTGCAGGCGCGGATAGCGTCCGCCCGAGGCACGGGCAGCGGCGGCCTCGATGGGAAAGCTCATCTGCACGTCGGCCGCGCTGAACTCCTCGCCGGCGAACCACGGAGATTCGGCCAGCTGCTGATCCATGTAGCCGAGGTGCAGATCGATCTGCGGGCCCACGAACTGGCTCATCACCTTGTCGGCGATTCCACGTGCGATCGGCTTGATGAAGAAGGGCATCGGCGCTTCCTTGACGCGCGAGAACACGAGCGAGAGCAGCAGCGGAGGCATCGCCGAACCTTCGGCGTAGTGCATCCAATAGGTGTAGCGCAGGCGCTGCGGTGTACCCGGGGCAGGAGCCAGGCGACCGGCGCCATGCGTCTCGACGACGTACTCCATGATCGCACCCGACTCGGCCACCGTATTGTCGCCGTCGGTGATCACCGGCGACTTGCCGAGCGGATGCACGGCCTTGAGAGAGGCAGGCGCCAGCATCGTCTGAGAGTCGCGCTCGTAGCGCCTGACCTCGTAGGGCAGGCCGAGCTCCTCGAGGAGCCACAGCACGCGCTGGGAGCGCGAGTTGTTGAGATGATGGACGACGATCATGCTGGCCTCCGCGGCGCGCGCACCCTGTCGCGCCAGGCCATCTATACATACGGCGCCGGCCGCACAACGCCCGACGCACGGGCGACGCGCTGCTCCAGCCACAGGGCGTTGATGGTCGCCGCGCCGTACTTGGTGTTGTCGAACACCGCCCATGCCGCGCCCCCGGCGACGTCGCGGGCAAGATCGCGGGAGAGCTCCTCGAGCGCGCTGTCGGAGTAGGGCGAGGTGTACATCTCGGGCGAGCCATGCAGACGGTAATAGGTCAGGCCTCGCCACGCGCCGGGCCGCTCGGCTCCGGGCGCGGGCGCCGGATCGGCGGCGACTCGTGCGATGCGATAGTCGAACAGCAGCTGCTCCGCTGCCGGCATCATCCACGTAGCGTGTCTGGGCTCGCAGGCGACGTCGCCGTCGAAGCGCTCGCGCAGCGCCGCGAAGAACAGGTGGGCCGTCTTGCGGTCCAGCGCCAGACTCGGCGGAAGCTGCACGAGCAGGGGCCCCAGCCTGTCACCGAGGCCGCGAACCTGATCGAGGAAGCATGCCAGCTCGTCGGCCGCCCCGGCCAGATGCCGGTCGTGCGTGATCGTGCGCGGAATCTTGACGGCGAACCGGAAATCCTCGGGCACGCAGCGTCCCCAGCGAACGTAGGTCTGCCAGCGGTGGCTGCGGTAGAACGACGAGTTGATCTCGACGGCTCGCAGGCGGCTGGCATATCGCTCGAGGTGGGTGCCGTCGGCGGAGAACAGGGAGGCGTGCTCGGGACGGAGCGACCAGCCGGCGCAGGCGACGAGCGGCCTCGATGTTTCGGCCGGCGGCGCTTTGGGCCTGCTCACTCCTCGTACTCGTCCGAGCCCTGCACCCACAGGAAGGATTGGATGTCGATCATGTCGCGAGGCCGCATGTCACGAAGATCACGCTGCACTTCCTGGGCAAACGCCAGCATGCCGGCGTAGATCTCCCAGCTCGGACGCGACCGGTACTCGAAGGCGTAGCCGTAGGCCAGTGAAGCCGCGCGCGTGACGTTGGGCTTGAGGAAGAAGTGCTGGTCGGGCTGGGCCAGGAACCCGAATACGGTGGCAAGGGGCCAGGTCAGCACGCGCGTCTGCTTGCGCGGAAGGCCCGAGATGACCTCGCACCAGCGGTCAAAGCGCGCGGCCAGCGAGCCCTTGCCGTGCAGGTACTCGTAGAGACCGGTGGCGAAGCTGCGCGCGCCCGACGGCGTGCGCACGGCGTCGCGCAACGCCATCTTCTCGAACGAGAACAGCAGGTTGGTGCGTGACTCGATGCGAACGGCGCGCTGCGCGGCCTCGACGTACTCTCCCGATTGCAGGAGGCCGCGCAGCTCCTTTCTGGAAAGCTGCTCTTCCCAGCGCTGGTGCGCCTCCCATTTGTAGGAGCGTTCCAGCGCGACATAGTCGTCGTCGCGGAAACCGCCAGGATAGAAACGCAGGAACTTGCGACGGCAGCGGTTCGCGCCGGGCGAGGACGCCTGGGTGCCGACATCGGCCGGCCCTCGGGAGCGGACTGCTGCGCCCGAAGATCTCATTGAATCGTCGAAGGTCCCGCCTGGGCCTGGTGGGCAACCGACGTGTCGCACACCGACACTACCGCGGTCGCCTTGCGGCTCGCTTCGTACGCGGCCAGCGTGGCGTCGCGGCTTTCGGCGTGAAGGTTGTCACAGCGGGCCGCGAAAACGGTCAGCAGGCAGGTGATCAAGATGGGCAGTCGTAGGATGATCGCGAACATGGAACTCTCCTCGAGCTGTTGTCCCAGGCGGCTCGTTTGCTTTGCTATTGCCGATGCTAGCTCGCGATTTCCGAGCAGCGATGACCTCCAACAAATTCTTGGAGTTCGTCGCTCGACATGGGGATTCTGCAAGGATGAAGCTTGCAGCTATGCGCGATAACTACGCCAGATGAGTGCGCATGCAGATTTGCACGCAGCAGGGTTCAACTGCGGGGTGAGCTATCCCTGAAGATCGACTCGAACACGTCCGGGTTGGCGGCATAGGGTTTGCCCGGACGCGGCCAGTGCACGACGAAGTCGGTTACGCCCGCGGCGGCGTATTGCTGCGTCGTTTCCTGAAATTCTGCCGGTGAACGCAGGCCTGGGTCCAGAAGCGGGCCACTGAGCACGAGCCGGCGTAGCGTCGAAAAGTCACGACGCTCGGCGGCGCACGCCTGCGCAAGGCAGTCGATCTGCTCGCGTACGACCGCTGCCCCGGTCTTGGCGTCCAGCCGCGCATCCGCGCGCCGCTGGCCCGTGGTCACCCAGATGTCGCCGTGCCGCGCGGCCAGTCTCATGCCGCGCGGCCTGGTTGCGGCGATCGCCATCGGAGGTCGCGGCGACTGCACGCAGCCCGGATGGGTGCGAGCTTCGACCGCGCTGTAATAGCGCCCCTCGTACGAGGCCGCGGGCTCGCGCAAGAGCCGGTCGGTGATCTCCACGAACTCGACGAAGCGGTCGGCCCGCTCGCGGGCGTTCCACGGCTGCTGGCCGAGCATGGTCGCGTCCCATCCCTCGCCGCCGGCACCGATCCCGACGATGAGGCGACCGGCGCTGATGTCGTCGAGCGTCATCATCTCCTTGGCGAACGGGACGGGGTGGCGGAAGTTGGGCGAGGCCACCAGCAGACCGATGCGCAGGCGTGAGGTCGCAATCGCCGCCGCCGTCAGCATCGGAACGCCCGCGAACCACGGCGAGTCACGGAACGAGCGCCAGGTCAGGTGATCGTAGGTCCAGGCGTGCTCAAAGCCCATCTGCTCGGCGCGCTGCCACAGATCGCGAGCCACGCTCCAGCGATGCTCGGGGAGGATGACGACGCCGAGCCGCATCGCTACCGCGTCGAGGTCAGGTGCTTGAGGAAGAGCATGCCGAAGACGAGGTCGGCCGAGCCTGCCATCGGCGCTTGCGCCGGCAGCTGTCCGGCCACCCACAGGGTCGTCAGGATGAGGAAGAAGGCGATCTTGCCCGCCGCCGACAGCCACAGGAACATGCGCTCGTCGCGTCCGCTCCTTGCCGTGGCGAGGTAGCCGGCCCCGAACAGCATCACGAACAGGCAGACAGTCAGCACGAACACCGCCGGAGCATCCGGAAGGCCAGCCAGTGCGCGCCCCGGCGAGGTCGTCAGAGCCAACCCCGCGAGGATGTTCATGACCGCGGTGGCGTACAGAGTCTTGCGCATCCAGGACGGCAGCTCGTGCATTGTTTCGTCTCAGGCCTGCGGCGGATACTCGGGATACTGTGGCAGGTCGTCCAGGATGTCGTGCCAGGGCGCCTTGGACGCGACGAAGATGTGGCCTTGCGGGCGCATTCCCGGATCGCCATCGACGGTCCCGACCGCAACCCAGATCGCGTCCGGGAACGGATCGAAGGTAAAGAACAGGCTCGAGCCGCAGCGGCGGCAAAAGGTGCGTTCGACGTGCTCGGAGGAGCGGTAGCGAACCAGCTTCTCGTCTCCGGCCTCGATGGCGAGCGAGGCCCTGGTGGTCTGCGCGAACGTCGAGAATGCTGCGCCGTGCGCCTTGCGGCACATGCCGCAGTGGCAGTGGTGCACTTCCTCGAAAGGCGCGGCAACCCGATAACGAATCGCGCGGCAAAGACAGCTTCCCTGGATCATCGTCAATTCCTCCCGAACGAAAAGGGGACAGTCCCCTTATGACATGAGGGGGCTGCCCCTTTAAGGGTCGCGACGGATCTACCTATGGCCGCTTCGTTCCAGGGCGCCGCACAGGGCGCAGCGTCGCCGTGGCCAGGCGATCGCATCCCCGTTCCCAGCGGCCGGCACGATCAGGGTCAGACCGCGACGCGAGTCACGGGTATCTGCGGCGAAAGGAGCAGCTGCAGCAGCAGCGTTCCCCACATCACCGCCAGGATCATGGTGCTGGTGAAGTAGACGCCGAAGCGGGCGACGACGTTGTTGGTGGTCAGATGGATGAACGTGTGGACGTAGCGCAGCAAGGCGTACGTCCATGCCCAGAAGACCAGCCACGCCGAGGTCTGGCCGCTTACGTAGATCATGATGCAGACCACGTAGAAGAGCGTGGGCCACTCGAAAAGGTTGATGAAGTTGCGCGTGACGACGCGCAACTCCTCGGGCTCCTCGCCCTGGAACGCACGGTAGTAGGCACCGTCGATCTGGCCGCCGCGCACGGCTGCGAAGCGCTTCTTGCGCATGCGCAGCAGGACGAAGAAGGTCAGGGCGAACATCGCGAAGGTCGGATAGAGAATGGACTGGGAGGACATGTCGAGATCCTTTTCCCGAGGCGCGCTGCCGGCGGCGGCCGGCAAGCGGCAAGCCCGCCGCTTGCGGTGCTGCGCGCCGGTCAGCGCCGCAGCCGCATCAGCGCGGCCAGCACCTTCTTCGCCACCGGAGTCAGCCTGGTTCGCATGTAGGCATTGGCCGCGGCCTTGATGCCTTCGGCCTGCGTCGGATACGGGTGGATCACTCCTGCCATGGCGGCAAGCCCCAGCCTGGCAGTGATGGCCAGGCCGACGTGCGCGATCATGTCGCCGGCGTGGCTGGCGACGATGGTCGCTCCGACGACCTCGTCCTTGCCCTTCCTGGCGTGCATGCGCACGAACCCGTCGGTCTCGCCGTCGCAGACCGCGCGGTTGACCCTGGTCAGCGGCACCGTGAACGTGTCGACCTCGATGCCTCTCTGGCGGGCCTCATGCTCGTACATGCCCACGTGTGCGACCTCCGGGTCCGTGAACGTGCACCACGGCATCACCAGATCGCTGACCTTCTTGCGTCCGAAGAAGAGCGCGTTCTGGACCGCGATCTTGGCCGAGGCATCGGCCGCATGCGTGAACTGCCAGCGCAGGCAGCAATCGCCGACGGCGAAGACCGAAGCATTGGAGGTGCGAAGGTTGTCGTCGACCTCGATCCCCTTCTCGGAGTATCGAACGTCCGCTGCCTCCAGACCCAGGTCCTCGACGTTGGCCCTGCGGCCGGTGGCAACCAGGATCTGGTCGACG
>DASPNH010000175.1:0-10824 GCA_035626675.1 Binatia bacterium | reverse complement strand
TGGGCGGCAATCGGGGCGGAGAGATTCGCACGGCGATCAACATGCTGATCACGATGCTGCTCGGAGGCCTCTGGCATGGTGCGAGCTGGAACTTCCTGATCTGGGGCGGTCTGCATGGAGTGCTGCTCGGGATGCACCGATTCGTCTCCGGAAATCGCGGTGAGGATCCAGTGCGCTTCGACCTGTCCAACGTCGTGCGCATCGTGCTCATGTTCCATGCGGCGACTCTCCTGTGGATTTTCTTCCGTGCGCCGGATTTCGGCACCGCGATGACGATGCTCGGCAGGCTGTTCTCGACGTCGTGGCAGGGAGAGTGGCCGGTGCTTCAGCTGGCGATCGTGGCCTTCTGTTACGCGGCCCACGTATTGGAGCGGCTCGTGGTCGATCGCTCCGACCGCATCGTGGAGGCCACGCGCCGCTCCTGGTCGATGGCTGCTGCAGAGGGCGTGGCTTTCGGAGCCGTCCTGGCTCTGACCGTTCTGTGCAATGGCACTGGCGCGGCTTTCATCTATTTTCAGTTCTGAGTCGGAGACGGCGCGGGCTCGCACTCCAGCGTGAACACGCGGCCCGTGCCCGGAGGCAGCCAGCGCGTGAAGCTGCGCTCGTCGACGGCGCGGTAGCCGTCGAGCGGACCGAAGGCGATGATCCAGCGATCGTCGACGACCCACCACCAGCTCTTGACGCTCGCCGCTTGGCCAGGCCGTGCCTGCGCATCCGATGGCGCCGTGCCGAGGCGGGCAGCCAGACGCTCGGCGTTGTACTCGAAACCGCCGTCGATCTGCTCGGCGGTGGCACCGCGCTCTTCCAGGCGATGCAGCAGGCTCCAGCGCGCGCGATTCCATTCCATCCAGTCGTGAGTCCCGGAGACGGAGAACAGCGCCAAGGCACCGGTCATCGTCCACGTCACGGCACGCGGTCGTAAGGAATGGCCCGTGAGCGCTGCGGCCGCGATCGCCAGAGGCACGATCGGCACGAGGTAGCGGTCGAAGTAATAGGCGGACTGGATGAGCGATCCCAGCCACAAGAGCATCGCGGCAAGCCAAATAAAGATGGCGTCGGGCCGACTCAGGAGGGGTGCAGCATCGAACCAGCGTGCAACGAGCACCGCGGCCGAAGCGAGCGAGACCAGCGTGAGTGGAATCTGCAATGGAAGACCCGCGCGCGGGAGACGCTCGAGCGCGAGAAAGAACGCATCGCGCAACGTGACGGACCCGACACCGAGGTCGTACACGACGTTCGGCAGATAGAACATCAGGTCGCCTTCGCGAACGTAGAGAAAAGCGGCAAGGGCGCCGAGCACGGCGGCAGCGCACATCGCGATTCGTCGCTGGTGCCTGCGCTGCGGCAGCAGGCCGGCCGCAAGAGGAGAGAGGAACAGGCCGATCGTCGCGACCGACCGGAACGCCGCATTCCCTATCTCCAGTATCGGCGTGGTTGTGGCTTCGTGAACCTTGTTGTGAACGGCAGAAGGGACGTCTCCCATGGCAACCCATGCCAGATAGGCAACCATGGTGAAGGCAGGCGCGGCCATCGCCGCCGCCGAACGAAGCAGACGTTCGCGAAAGGGATGGCCGCGGTCGGCAAAGCAGGCCAGTGACGCGGCCGCCGCGAGGAAGATCCCGTGCTGCCGGATCAGGAGTGCGGCCGCCGTCATCGCACCTGCCCAGAACAGCGAGGCGGTCGACGGTCGCTGCAGACCGCGCACGTAGAGGCAGGCGGCGGCGAGTGTGGCCACGGCGAAAGGCACGTCGGTCATGAACGTGAACGACAGATTGAGATAGACCGGGCAAAAGCCGAGGAGCGCAGCCGAGGCCGTCGCAGCGGAGCGCGAGATTCCCAGCTGGCCGAGCAGGCACCAGAAGAGAAGGATTCCACCACCGCCGAGGACGAGGGTGGTGGCACGGAGAACCTCGTACGAAAAGCCCACGATCCGGCATGCCAGCGCACCATAGCCAGCCTGAAACACGAGGCTCGCTCCGGTCCACGGCAGCAGATCGAGCTGGTTTTCGTGACAGAGCGATCGGACCACGTGCGCGTAAGCCCAATCGTCGCTGAGCGGGAATTCGCCTGCGGGACCGATCAGCAGCACCGCCACGCACCAGGCGCCGAGAACCGAGATCGGTCCTGCCAGATCCTGCCACCGCATCGACCCATTGTGCGTGAGGACGCTCGTTGCCCCAAGAGTCGGGAGGCAAAAAGCTCAGTAGGTTCCCGAGCGGTGCACGCATCGCCGCTGCCGATGGATCGGGCCAGGCGCGGTCGTGATCTGGACTTCACGAAAACGCATCTGTAGACACGACTGGTGTCTGGTACCGCGATCATGCGAATGTCACTGCTGCGGCGTTCGACGTTTCGCACGGCGATCCATCGAGCGGCGGCCGGTCGCGATCCGGCCGTGTGGACCCTCGTCGTCGTTCTGGCCTTCCAGACGGCATGCAGCCATGAGTCGCATACCGTTTCCGACTTCCATTTCGCAGATCGGCGGAGTGCCGACAGTGTTCGAATGCTTGCTGGCGGTGCGCTCGAGGATTTTTCCGGAATGTCGATCGACGGCGGCCTGCCGACCGCATCCATCCGGGACGAGTCGCGCCCCATCCTGCTCGCTCCGACCAGCGAGGCGATCCTGTGGGCCCCGCAGATGCCAGTTCCCGAGTCCGGTGTCGTCGAGCTGGTGCTCGAAATGCCGCAGCGCATACGGACCGCCACGAGACTGCTACTTTCCGCATCTGCTCGTGACGTGGATGGGAAATGGCGAGACCTCGAAGAGAAAATCGTGACGGTGGAACGGAACGCCGGAGGAATGCCCACCGTGCGAACTCAGTACCGATTGTCGCCGGGAGGCGAGCCCACCAAGATCCCGTTCGCGGTCGAAGCGATCGTGCTCCCGGCGGGGTCCGTGGTTCGAGCGCAAACCTCCTATGTATCCGTACCGAAGAAGGCAACCTTGGAGTTCGGCATCGGCGTTCTCGAAAAGGCCTGGGCCAGTGGGCGTGTGCGTTTCGGCCTGCAGGCGTGCACCCTAGCGGACTGCAAGGAAGTCTTTGCAAAGGAGGTCGATCCCGGGGCCGGCGAGAGCGGCCGTTGGCAGGACGGAACAGTCGATCTGAGAGGATACGGAGGACAGGAGATTTCGTTCATCCTGTCGGCGGAAGCCCTGGATGCCGATCGCGCCGGCTTTACGCTTCCAGCCTGGGCTGACCTCATCATACGCAAACCGGTGACGTCAGAGGCAGCTGTCACGCGAATGATCCTCATTTCGCTCGATACACTTCGAGCCGATCACGTCTCTTCGTACGGCTACAGGTTCGACACTGCTCCGTTCATGGCGGCGAAGTTCGGTGGCGAAGGGGTCGTCTTCGAACAATGCCTTGCGGCGGCATCCGCCACTAGTCCCTCGCACATGACGATGTTCACCGGGCTTCAGCCGATGGAGCACGGGATGTTGACAGGTATGGGCCTGGTCTCGCCGAGGATTGCCATGATCGCGGAAGAGCTTCGCAAGCGCGGCGTCTCTACGGCGGCGGCGACCGAAGATGGTTGGCTCAACGTGAATCACGGATTCGGTCGCGGCTTCGATCTCTACATCGAGGACAAGAGCGCGGACATCATGAATCCAGAAGGGCATGTCGAGAGCACGTTCGCCTCCGGTTTGAAGTGGCTGGCGCGCAATCTTGACCGGCCGTTCTTTCTCTTCCTGCATACGTTCCAGGTCCACACGCCCTACGCGCCACCTCCCGCCTATCAGGCGCTATACGAGAACAATCCTGACATCCCCGTCGAGGAAGGTCGCGTTGCCGCTCGTCTCTACGATCAGGAGATCCGATACGTCGACGACCAGCTGCGCTCGCTCTTCGAAGGTCTGGAGAAGCTGGGTCTGGCCGACTCGACTTTCGTCATCGTGACCAGCGATCACGGCGAAGCGTTTTTCGAGCACGGCTACTCGATTCACGGCGCCGAGATCAATGAAGAAGTCGCTCGCGTGCCCTTCCTCGTCGTAGGTCCGGGGGTGGCGGCAGGCAAGCGAGTGAAGCTTCCGGTCGCGCACATCGATATCGCACCCACGATCGCGCACCTTTTCGACGTGCCGTTTCCGCAGGCCCAGCGCGGCAGGAGCCTCGCAGGTCTGCTGACGGGGACGGAAGACGAGGCGGTGCTCGCGCAGCGGTTCTACGTCACCGAATCCTGGGGCGAGGTCTCGGTGCGGCCGGGATCCGAATACGTCCAGTTCCATCCCCCGGCATTCGCCGTGCGGCGAGATGGCCGCAAGGCGATCACCTACCGGGACGGGCAGGGTGGAACGACCACGAGCTGTTACGACCTGGGTACCGACCCGGGAGAACGAAGCGTTCTGAAGTGCCAGGGTACGAAAGAATTCGAGGATCTCATGGCGTATCTCGATGAGTATCAGGTAAAGACCAAGGAGCGTCGGCAGATGCTCGAATCGGGTCGCGCGCAGGATCACGCGATGGACCCACGCGAAGAAGAGAAACTGCGATCCCTCGGCTATCTTGACTGACTCGGCACCCGGCAAGCACATTCCACCCCGCGTCCGTGCCCGTCCGCGTCTGGCGGTGCGACTGATGGCGATCGTCACGATCGCCGGCTTCGGCTCGTTGCTCGGTTTGGTGGCGGGCGAGATCGCGCTGCGCATCGTCCGTGCCACAGCACCTCCTCAGTATCCTCGCATCGACCCGGAAACCCAGGGATTGCCGACCGTCCAGGGGATTTACGGTCTGGCCGCTCCCAATCAGCGGGTCGTCTATCAGGCCGCTCTATGGGCGACTAACAGCCGCGGTATTCGCGGCCCGGAACTGGAGCTGCCAAAGCCGGACGGCACGTTCCGGATCGCCGTCCTCGGTGATTCGATCAGTGCCGGTCACGGGGTTCCGGTGGCGAGCGCGTACCCGACGTTGCTGGAGGCCGCGCTCAACGGCATCGGTGAAAAGCGCCGGTATGAGGTCGTCAACGCTTCCCTTCCGGGAAACAGTCTTCGCCAGAGCGTCGAGCACCGGCTGCCCATCGCTCTCGAATACGCTCCCGACCTCTTCATTTACGGGTTCACCATCAACGATCTGGAAGGGCCGTCCTATCGACCGCTTCTTCGCATCGATGCGCAACCGTCGGGCTCCCTGCTGTTCGATTCGCTACTAGACGGATGGAAGAAGTTTCGCGACGTCACGTGGCCACGGGGCGACTCGTATGTCCGTGAGCTCGACGACAATTTCTTTCACAACCCCGGTGCGTGGGGAGACTTCACGGACGCCCTCCAAACTTTGAGGCGGACGGCGGACGAGCGCGGCGCCTGTCTGGTGATGTTCGTTCACACCCAGCTGATGACTTTGAACTCCTGGCACCAGTACCAGCGACACTATGCCGCGGCCGCTCGTGCGGCTGCGGAGATGAGCATCCCTGTCGTCGAATCGTTCGAGTACTTCCGCGGCCTGTCCTATCTGAAGTATTGGCGCAACATCCATGACGCCCATCCCAACGAGGAAGGGCATCAGATCATGGCCGAAGCGTTGCTGCAGGGTCTGCGCACGCTTCCGGTCCGCTGCTGGAAACGCGAGCGAGGTGCCTAGGGCCGCCTATTCGAGAGCGTCCTCGTCCTCTTCCTCCGCATACGCCGGCGATTCGAGCCGGGCATCCTGCCACATCACGCTGACACCGTTCGCGTCCAGCGTCGGGTCACCCGGATCTCCCAGCAGCCGCGAGCGCAGGAGCAGGCTCACTCCGCGGCCGGCATGAGCGGAAAGGTCGAAACGCAGTGGTACTGCCGGCGGGGCGCTCCAGGTAGCTTCGGTGGCCAGGCTTCGAGTCATTTCGTGAAGGATCCGAGGTTCCCCTCCCTCGGGAATGAGCCAGAGCTCTGCCACCACAACTGCATCGGGCGCGGCCGGTCCTGGCTGGCTCACGTCCAGAGACACGCTCAAGACGGTATCCTCTCGGACCCGGAAGTCGCAGAGCGTTCCGGCACGGCGGTCCTCGGGATCGACGTCGCCGTAGGAATGGTAGAGCGCGTGGAAGAGGAGATGCTCGCGCAGGTGACGCAGCGGCCAGCGCTGCGAGCGGGTTTCACAGAAAAACCATAGGGCAATCCATGGAGTATCGGGCAGCGGGTGCTCGCGTTTCTTCAGAAGCGCGCGCGCGTGGTTCCCCAGCGACATGACAGGCTCGAAGTTGCGACGGATGTAGTCGGTCAGGACCGGCGCGTAGTGCATAAGCCCGACCGGGTCCGAGAAGAAGTTGTTGTAGTCGGCCAGGACGACGTTGACGCGCGCGTGCTCGGTCTCCGCGACCACGCCTGCACCCTCGTCATGTCCGATGTGCACGGAATAGTAGTTGTAGTAGCGCGTGTGCATCGGGCGCTCGGCCAGGAACGGGATCATCGACAGGCCCGGCAGCGCCAGCACGGGCTCGTCCTCGGCCGTCATCGATCGCAGGGTCTCGATTTCGTAGTCGAGCAGGCCGGCCGAGATGGAATCGATGAGCACTCCCGCCCGAGGTGCGGCAAGCGGCGCCGCAAGACCACGGTAGAGCTCGTAGTACCACTGCGCACCGATACCGGCGTAGGAGAGCACGACCACTGCGCCCACGGCTGCGGCAGCCATGCGCCAACGGCTCGATCGCCATCGGTCGTTGCCGAGCGCGAGAGCGGCAAGAGACACCGACAGCGCCACGGCCGGCTGCATCACGTTGATCAGATGGTTGAAGTCGGCGCGCGGGAAGACGCCGAGGAAGAACATCGCGACGAACACGGTCAGCGTGACGGTCTTGCGCTCGGCAGCCGACATGGATCGTCGCCGGCGAGCAGCCACGACGGCGCCAGCTGCAAGGGCCATCGGTGGAATCCAGTAAAGCAGCACGCTGATGGACTCGACCCATGCCACCAGGATGCCAGGCCACTGCAGCAGGCTCGGCGTGTTGTGCAGCGCATACGGCAGGTAGGTCAGGCCGCCGGCGCGGCGGATGACGGCGCGCTCCCAGAGATCGGCGAAGGGAGGGTAGGGGATCGAGTGTGCCTCGGCGAAGCCCTGGAACGGTCGCAGCACGAGCGAATCGAAGGCCTCGGCAGCGGCGCCGCTGGCCACGATGTGCGCGGTCACGGCGATGCCGATGACGGCCCCGCCGGCCACGGCCAGGACGAGCGCTCGCTTGATGTCGCTGCGCAGCGCTGCAGGTGCCCGTCCGCGCGAGGTGCCAAGAATCTCCACGACGACGGCCAGGGCGCAACCCGCGGCCGCGAACACGCCGTAGTTCTGCTTGAACACGACGGCCAGACCCACCAGTACGCCGCACGCGAGCATCCAGCGGCCGCTGCGGGTGTTCGACCAGACCTGCAGACAGGCGAACGCGCACAGCGCGAACAGTGCGGCGTACTGCGAATAGAACGATACGGTCCAGGCCGGGAACGCCCATACGGTCAGGATGGCGAGCATCACCGCCGCGAACGCGCCCCAGCGCCAGCCTCCGATCTCGGCGACGATGCGCTGCACGACGGCGAACGTCGCCAGCAGGCACAGCCCGGCCACCACGCGTGTGGCCAGCACGCTCGGGCCGGCCACCGCAAAGGTCAGGGCATTCAGGTACCAGAGACCGGGCGTGACGAAGAGGTCGAGATCCCGGTACAGCACCTTGCCGTTGAGCATCTCCAGGGCCTGGGAGACCAGATAGCCTTCGTCGGCGAGATTGATGGACCGCCGGCAAAGCGTAGCCACGAAGACTGCGGCCGCGGCATAACCCGCCACGTGCAGTGCCAGCACCGAAGATCCCAGCGAACGCGCCCGTTCGCGCACCGATGCCCTGGCCGTCGGCGGCGCTACCTGCGACGACGGCGACGCCTGCCCCGGAAAGCTCAAAGGCGCGCCTCCCGCCGCCGCAGGAACTGCCAATGCGTTCCCTGCGATTCGATGGTGCGCGTGATGCGGAAGTGTTCCTGCAGATACGCGTAGAGGCTCGGGAAGAGCTTGTCGAAGGAGACGAACTGCACGTACATCTGCGGATTGTAGACGATGCACTCGACGCCGGTGGCATCCAGGCGCTCGACCATGACCGGATCGCGCACGTCGCCGGGAATGACCAGGTCGTAAGGCGTCGGATTGCGCTTGCCGCTGGTGACGTAGAGCAGCGGCATTTCGGGTGCGACGAAGACGTGCTCGCGCTCGCGGCTGCACTCGGTGAGGAAATCGGTGGCGGCGCGGTACAGGTAGGCTTCCCGCCGCGAGACGTGCATGCTTGCGCCGGGCAGAAGCAGGCGCTCCTCGTACCAGCCGTTCAGGTCCACGGCCATCTTGGCGCCGACCAGCGTGACCACGGCGCAGACGGCAAGAATGGCCCAGCGCACGGCTCCGTCGATGGCCGGTAGGCTCGATACCAGAGCGCGACGCGCGCGGGACAGAGCCGCGGCCAGGACCAGGATCAGCGGCGGGAAGACCGCGGCCAGATGCGACCAAATGGCCGAGGGAAAGATCCCGACAAAGAAGAGTCCTGCGAAGGGAAGGATGAGCCTCGCATCGCGGCGAACCGAGGCATCCCCACCGCGCGTGTACCGCCAGATCAGCAGCGGGATCAGAGCCAGCGCAACGTATGCCACCCCGTAGCCGATCCTTACGGCGAGCGAGAGCACCCAGGGCCGCCCCAGGCTTCCGCCGCGCACCAGATAGCCGAACAGGATGCTGGGCGCGTATTGGAACACAAAGAGTCCGTCGTTGGGCGGATGCGCGCCGAGGACCGGCGGTAGCGGCTGGTGGAAGGCTTCGAGCTGACTCTTGAAGATCGTCAGGAACGTGGCTTCAAAGAAGTGCGGCCAGGCGCCGCCGAGCAAGATCGCTCCCGCGGCCACTGCCCCGGCTGCCGCGCCGGAAAGGACCGGAGCGGAGAACAGTGCAAGGAGGGGCTTGTCCGCCCACGCACTGTCGCGGCGATTCCAGATCAGTCCGATGGTCACCGAGAGCAGAACCAGTGCGCCGTAGTTCTGCTTGAACAGCACGCAGGCTGCCAGCAGCAGACCGGTGGCGATGCCCGCGCTGCTCGATGCGGTTTCCAGATAACGGCGCGCCGCCAGCAGCGCCCCGATGGCCGCCAGCAGGGAGAGCGACGAGTACGCCAGCATCGTAAGGCCGGGGAACGTCAGGAGGACCAGGAAGATGTAGGCGCCGGCGACCATCGCGGCGGCGCGGCGGCTGACCATGGGCTGTGCCAGACAGAACAAGCCGGCGGCGGTGGCCGCATTGACGATCAGCTGCGCCGCTCGCAGAACGACAAGGTCGACGCCCGCGACGGCAAACAGGCCGGCGGTCAGCCAGTAGATGCCCGGAAACAGGCCCGTATAGATGTCGCGGTAGAGGACATCGCCGAGCAGCTGGCGGTATCCGATGGCAGAGAGCTGTCCCTCGTCGAGCGAGACGATGCTGCGATCGAAGAAAGGAAGCTGCGCCAGCCCAGCCAGCGCAAAGACGGCGACGATCGCCCGCAGCGCCGGTCGCGACGTACTCACCGGTAGCACCGGTAGATGCGCCAGAGGTCACCAAAGGCCGCGATGCCCGTTCCCATCGTCAGCTTGGAGCCGGCCACGTCGTGCCATCTTCGCAGCGGCAGCTCGCTCAGGCGCGGCGCTGCCGACTGCGGCGCCACTGCGACCTGCAGCCGCGCCAGCACCTCGACGTCGAAGATCCAGCGGCTCAGGAAGGGCTTTTCGAACAAGCCGGGAACCGGGTCGACGGCACGGAACATCTTGGCGCCGCACTGGGTGTCGTAGACGGACAGCCCAAGCGCCAGGGAAGCCAGCGTGGCGAAGATGCGACCTGCGTAGTGGCGCAGCGGACGCCGGTCCACGTCGGCACCGAGCCGCCGCACGCGCGAACCGAGAACCGCGAGCAGCTGCGGGTTCTCGTCGAGAGCGGCGATGAAGCTCGCGACCGCATCGAGCGGGGTCGACAGGTCGGCGTCCCAGTAGGCGACGTAGCGCGGGTGGCCGGTGATTGCCGCAAGCACACCGCGCCGCACGGCTTCTGCCTTGCCGCTATTGCGCTCGAGCCGCAGCATCCGCAGCGACGCCGGAGCCTGGCCGCACAGCTCTTCGAGCACGGCGGCCGTGCTGTCGGTGCTGCCATCGTCGACGAAGAGGAACCGCACGCCCTGGTGTCCGGCCACGTACTCGAGGAACGCGCGGCGATCGAGGCGACGACTCTCGTTGTAGCAGGGGACGACGATGACGGTGTCGCCGGTGAGGTGATGGTCATCCATGTCGGTGATCGGGTTCGACTTCTGCGCAGCCTCATCAGGATGACGCGAACCCGGCAAAGTTGCCGACATTACGGGTCATGGCAACCGGTCGCGAGGTCATTGTCTCGGTGATGCCGGGGTGGCCTTTCGCGCCACCAGGAGCTGGCGGTAGGGGTGACGCACCAGCAGAGAGGCCAGATCGACCGCATCGCCGCCGAGGCGCATCCACCACGGGATCGGCACGCTCAGCCAGCGCCCGAGGTGAGCGCGATAGAAACGCTGCTCATACACTGCCAGGCCGGCGCGCTCGGCCAGCATGCGGGTATGGCGGCGATCGAAGTAGAAGGTATGGCGACGGTCGTAAAGCAGCTCCAACGGCCTCGATGCCTTGCCGGCCGAAAGGCGGTACGCCGCGGCACCGAGCACGTTGAACAGAGAGCTGGAATCGATGGTCAGCACAGCCAACAGGCCCTGAGGCCGCAGCAGGCCGGATGCCCGGCGCATCGTGGCGAGCGGATCGGGCACGTGCTCGAGGAAGTCCCACATCGTGACTACGTCGTAGCCTTCGCCGCTGCCGTTCCAGTGCGCGAAGTCGGCGTTGTG
>DASPNH010000174.1:0-32276 GCA_035626675.1 Binatia bacterium | reverse complement strand
GTGCCGCTCGAGCTGCACTGGACGTGGGACTACGGCAGCCAGGTCGAGGAACTCCGCGCCCTCTACGAGCGCGGCAAGAAGGGGCAGTGGAACGCGGAGGAAGACATCGACTGGTCGATGCCCATGCCTCGCGAGGAATGGTTCATGGTCAAGCAGGGCGCCGCGGTGCTGCCCTCGGTCCTGCACACCATGGGCGCCAGCGACGAGGTCTGCCGCGAGGCCGCATGGGACGAGTTCTCGCATCTCATCTCGCAGCTCCTGCACGGCGAGCAGGCTGCGCTGCAGCTGTGCGGCCAGCTCGTCAACACCTGTCCGACGATGGATCAGAAGTGGTACGCAGGCTCGCAGGTCATCGACGAGGTGCGACACGTCGAGGTGTTCGCCAAGTTCCTGCAGCGCAAGATGGGCGTGATCCATCCCATCGACCCCACGCTCAAGGTTCTGCTCGACAAGTTGCTGGCGGCGCCGACCTGGAAGACCAAGGTGCTCGGCATGCAGACGCTGTTCGAAGGCATGGCCGTGGGCATCATGGATCTGGTCAAGCGCTCCACGACCAGCCCGCTGGTTGCCGACATCATCACCCGTGTACATCAGGACGAGGCGCGCCACGCGGCCTTCGGTATTCTGTCGATGCGCCGCATCGTCAAGGAGTCCACTCCCGAAGAGATGGCCGAGATGGAGGATTTCGCCTACGGAATTCTGGAGGCGCTCAACGCCAACCAGCAGCTCGACTTCCTGCGCACGTTCGCACCGAAGTACGACCTGGATCCCGACAACACCGTGCAGATGCTGCACTCCATCGAAGGCTGGGGCTTCTTCAACAGCGAGCCGTTCATGCACACGGTGATGCCAAACCTGAAGCGGCTCGGCCTGGTGACCGAGCGCACCGAGAGCAAATACCGCGAGCGCGGCATCATCTTCGGCGATCGTCTCGAGCAGATCGGCAACCTGCCCTGAGCGCGTGAAAAGGGGTCAGGCACGCTGCCGTAAAGGTGCCTGACCCCTACGCCGCGTCGCTCTGCATGCCCGGCTCGGGCGTGTCCATCCAGCGCATCCGTGCGCTGCCCACGAAGATGCGGCTCATCTTGACGAAGCGCAGCGAGACCGGCTCCTGCAGATAGGGAACGCCGAAGCGCTCGCACACCTCCTGCACTTTGGGCTGCACGCGGCGGTAGGCCAGCATCGGCATGTCCGGGAACAGGTGGTGCTCGATCTGGTAGTTGAGCCAAAGGTGCGCATAGTCGGTGAGGTCGTCGCCGGTGCGGTAGTTCACCGAGCCGACGACCTGCCGCACGTAGAACTCGCCGCGTGAAGCCGGGCTGCCCTGGAAGCGATACACGTCGTCGCCGGTGTGATTGGGACCGACCACGAAGAACGTGTGCAGGTTGGTCAGCACGTCGGCCATCAGCGAGTTGCACAAGACCGAGAACGCCGCCCACGCTCCGAGCGGTGCGAACAGCAGCGGCAGGACGACGAAGTTCATGAGCGCGTAGGGCGCGTAGCAGCGCATCAGCAGGGCACGGACGGGCGTCGGCCTGGCATCCTCGTCGCCGGCGCGGCGATGCCACCATGCCGACAGCGTTTTGGGCGCGTAGTAGGAAGCGCGCCAGGTCCCGGCCAGGAGCGCGAGCAGGGTATAGCGTGCCGCCAGCGGAAGGCCGGATGAATGGATGCCGGCCAGGTTCTGCTCGATCAGGTCGGGATCGCGGTCCTCGCCGGTGTGCTGATGGTGCAGGATGTTGTGCTCGTAGATCCAGGCCTCGGGCACCATCCAGTCGGCCCAGTCGATCATGCGCCGCCACCCGCGCGCGAACACTCGCGAGGTATGGCGCGGCGCCACGCCATCGACCTTGTCGTAGCCCCGATGCCCGATGTGGTGCATCAGCAGCCAGCGCGTCGAGCGGCCCAGCGCCAGTGCCACTGCGCTGACGGGGTTGGGGCCAATCCACGCCGTGGCCACGCCGACCGCGGTTGCGGCGCGTCCCCAGCGCTCGATGCGGCGCAGGTGGCGGAGGTCGTCCTCTCCGAGCGATGCACGCAGCTCGGCTCGCAGGGCCGATACGGCGCGGGCAAATCCTTCCAGATCGATGTCTTCCAGGTCCAGCGAAGCGGTAGTCACAACCGCGGTGACCTACGGGAACATGACCGCGGAACAAAACGATGCGGGTGCATCACCACCCATCCCGGGCGGGTTTTGTTGTTTCGTCGCTCGTCGGTCAAAACGGACGAGATGAGCCGGCGCCGCCCGGCCACGAGTTCCAGTCCTGTCCTCCGCTCAGGTGCCGAATGGAACAGATCGACCCAACCCAGCAGACACCCGCACCTCCGGGCGGCGAGATCGTCCGTCAGGGCTCGGCAGCCTGGCGCTGGCTCGATGCCAACGTCTTCGAGCTCGGGCGCGAGATGCGCCTGTCCTACCTGCCGCCGCTCATGGTCTACATGGCCGCAGGGATCTCGGGGCTGACCGGCATCGTCGGCACCTTCTTCGTCAAGGAGTACCTGGGATTGTCCGCCGCCTTCCTTGCCGGCCTCGGCTTCTGGGCGGGCATTCCCTGGGCGCTCAAGATGCCGGTGGGCCACATCGTCGACCTTCTGTGGCGATGGAAGAGCTGGCTCGTCTATCTCGGCGCCAGCCTGATCACGACGAGCCTGCTCATCATGATCTGGCTCCTGACCGACCGCGACGCCATGACGGCGACGATGTCGGCCGAAGCGTGGTACGTGCTGAGCGTGGTGCTCGCGCCCATCGGCTACGTCATCCAGGACGCGGTGGCCGATGCGATGACCGTGGAGGCCGTGCCGCGCGTCGATGACGAGGGCGATCCCATCGGGGAAGACCGCCGCAAGCTCATGCACACGACGATGCAGACGCTCGGCCGCGTGGCCATCATCGGCGGCGGCGTGCTGGTGGCACTGCTCAACCTGTACGTCTTCACCGGCGTCGAGCAGCTTCCGCCCGAGCAGATGAGCCTGCTCTACCGGCGCGTCTATCAGATGGCGCTCGGCATTCCGGTGATCTCGGTGCTGGGAGTGGTCTCGGCAGCGCTCATTCGCGAGCGCGACCGGCGGCGCCTGATCGCCTCGGGCATCGAGCCGCGAAAAGCGCGCGAGCTCCTGCGCGAGCCGCACGAGCGGCCGGCGCCGAACTGGTGGATCCTCGGCGGCGGTCTGGTCTTCGTCGTCTTCACCATCGCGATGGGGCTGAGCCAGATCCCGTACAGTCAGGAGATCATCTTTGCCGGGTCCTTCGCGATCGTGACGTTCCTGGTGGCGCGGCTGACGCGCGAGCTCGACGAGGTGGCGCGCGAGACGCTGGTGGGCACGGCCATCGTCATCTTCGTCTTTCGCGCGCTGCCCACCACCGGTCCGGGCGTCAGCTGGTGGATGATCGACACGCTCGGCTTCGATCCGCAGTTCTTCAGCGTGCTCAGCCTGATCGGCAACGTGCTGACGCTGGCCGGCATGTTCGTCTTCCGGCGCTTCATGGGCGAGCGCTCCATCACCTACGTCGTGGCGGTTCTGACCGTCTGCGGCACCCTGCTGACGCTGCCTTACGTCGGCATGTACTACGGTCTGCACGAGTGGACGGCGCGTATGACCGGCGGCTGGATCGACGCGCGCTTCATCGCGCTGATCGACACCGCGCTGGAGTCGCCGCTCGGACAGATCGCGATGATTCCGATGTTGGCCTGGATCGCCCGCTCGGCGCCGGCCAATCTGAAGGCGACGTACTTCGCCGTCATGGCGTCTTTCACCAATCTGGCTCTGTCGCTGGCGCAGCTCGGAACCAAGTACCTGAACCAGATCTTCGTGGTCACGCGCCAGGTAAAGGATCCTGCATCGGGCGCGATCACCACGCCCGCCGACTACTCGCAGCTCGGGGATCTTCTGATCGCAGCCACCATCATCGGCTTCGTGCTGCCCTTCGCCGCGATCGCGATCGCGCGCGGGCTGCGGCTGCGGACGGCCTGAGGAAGACGCAATCGGGGAACCATCATCGCTGGCCGGCCCGCAGACTGGACGCAGCTTGGGTCGTCAGATAGCTCCGCCGCAGAGCAACGATCGCGTCTCCCGATGACGATCGCTCCGGAGGAATCGCCATGCGTCGCCCGAACCTGACCCTTGCCGTCGTTTTCTCGCTGGCCGCAGCGTCTGCGTCCGCAGCCGAGCGCCCGGACCGTCCGAACTTCAGCGCGCTTTACGCCAGCGACGGCGATAAGGCTGCAGGCTTCGTCGTCAGGGATGAGGTGGAAGGGCAGCGGGTCCTGACCTCCGCGGTCGGATGCAGCTACTCGACCGAGGATGTCGTCGTGAACATTATCGGATCGCTCTTCGGCCCGGACAGCGTCAGCTACACGGACAAGGGATTGAAGATCAAGCAGGGTGCGTATCTGACGGTCGACCTCGACTACTTCAGCGATACCCTCAATTTCAACCGCGACAACATCCAGGTTCCGTCGTGCAAAGGCTCGCTGCAGATGACCGACAAGGACGGCAACGGCAGCTTCTTCGACGATGTCGACCAGGCCGGAATCAAGTTCTCGTGCGGCAGCGACTTGGCAAGTGCGCTGGGGCTGGACGAGACCCAGACGACCGCACTCCTGGCGGTGATAGGGGAGAAGCCCGGATGCAAGGCCAAGGTGATCGGTGGCATCGACGTCGGCTGCTTCCGCGGTGACACTGCGGTGGCTACGCCCGAGGGACCGCGGGCCATCCGTGACCTTCGCGTCGGCGACAAGGTCTGGTCGATCGACGAGAAGACCTCGAAGAAGGTCGCGGCTCGCGTCAGCGACACGCACGTCCGACCCGCGGCGGCGCTGCGCACGATCCGCGCCGGCGAGGAGCTGCTGCGCACGACCGATGAGCATCCGTTCTGGGTCGAGGGCAAGGGCTGGACGACCGCGGCGCAAGTCGCGGTTGGCGACAAGCTGCGCGCCGCCAGCGGCGACGCCGTCACCGTGACGGCCAACGCGCGCAGCGATGGCGCCGCGTTCTACGCCGGCTACGAAAAGCCATCGGTGCAGCGCGTCTCGCTGAGTGCATTCAGCGCCGACGAGCTCGTCTACAACATCGAGGTGGAAGGCACCCACAGCTTCCTCGTCGGCCGGAGCGAGGTGCTGGTGCACAACAAGTAGCGGCGACCAGTCCGCCGCGCGCCGCGCTGGCGAAAACGCCGGCGTCTCGGCTATACAAGCGTACCCGTTTCGGCACAGGAGACTTCGATGATCGGTACCGCCATCTGTTCCATCCTGATGACGCTTGCGCTGTTGCTCGCTCCGCTCCCGCCCGCGCGCGCCGGAGGCTGCGGCGACGGCAATCTGTTCGAGTCCGGCGGGGAGGAATGCGACCTCGGCGACCAGAACGGCGAGCCCACGTCCTGCTGCACCGACGACTGCACCTTCCGCTCGGACACCGAGATTTGCCGGCCATCGGCGGCCGCACACTGCGACGAGGCCGAGTTCTGCACTGGCGGCGACGCAGAGTGCCCGACGGACGTGGCGATCTTCAGCGGCCAGCATTCGGCCATCGATGAGGGCACCGGCCACTGTTACGTCGGGTTCGACGACGTTGCTTCCTGGTTCGACGCCCAGGACAGCTGCGAGTTCATCGGCGGATACCTGGCCGTCATCGACAGCGAGACCGAAGCGGGCATCGTCGAGAGCGCGACCAACCCGTCCGACGACGCCTGGATCGGCATCAACGACGACGACATCGAGACCACCATCAGCGGCCGCGGAATGCAGCGGGTCAACGGCGGAAGCGTCAACTACGAAGACTTCGCCGACGGCGAGCCGAACGACTCGGGCGACAACGAGGATTGCGTGCACCTTCGCGCGAACTCGCAAGGATGGAACGACGCCGACTGTCTGACGGAGATGTCCTACGTCTGCGAGCTCGAAGTGGAGACCTGCGGCGACGGGGTCGTCCAGGAACAGCACGGCGAGACTTGCGATCGGGGCGCGGCCAATGGCGACTCCTCCTCGTGCTGCAAGGCTGACTGCACCCTGGCCGATGGTGGCACGGAATGCTTCCGCGGCGGCTTCTGCCAACACACGGCCAGCCAGTGCAACGGCAGCGATGCGGACTGTCCGCATCAGCCGGGCGGCTATATCCACAATGCGGTGCGCTCCTTCTACGACGCTCGCACCGGCCACTGCTACCTCAACTATATCAGCGCTCTTTCCTGGGAGGACGCCCAGAGCGCCTGCGAAGTGCGTGGAGGGTACCTGGCCGTCCCCGACGACGGGATCGAAAACGAAATCCTGCGACGAGTGGACAACGGGAACGTCTGGATCGGCGTTCACGACAGAACCACCGAAGCGAACGAGACCGCAGCCGACTTCGAGCAGGTCACCGGCGGCTTGGTAGGCTTCCATGCATTTGCCGCCAACGAACCCAACGGGCTCGTCGACGAGGACTGCGTCGAGCGTCCCGAGGAGCAGCTCGTCTGGAACGACAGCGACTGTGCTCCGCCGAAAAACTATATCTGTGAGCTCGAGAGCGCCGGGACGTCCACGACGACCACGCTCGGTGCGACGACCACCACCGACGGCCCGACGAGCACGACCGAAGCCCCTACCACCACGACCGAGCAGCCGACCACGACCACCGCGGCACCGACGACGACCACCACGCTCGAGCCGACGCCGTTCGAATGTCCGAGCGATCCGACCGACTGCAGGGAGGGGGAAGGGGCGCTCTCGATCAAGCGCAAGATCGGCGTGCCGGACAAGAACAAGCTGGGCTGGAAGTGGAAGAAGGGGCAGTCGACGTCGAAGAGCGACTTCGGCACCCCCACCACGGATCCCGGCTCCGATTTCGTGCTGTGCATCTACGATCACGGCAACGAGCTCGCCAGGGCCATCGAGATTGCAGGCGCGTCGACATGCGAGGGCGGTCCGTGCTGGAAGGAGACGGCGGCGGGTTTCGTGTTCAAGGACAAGGAGCCCGACACCGGCATCTCGAGCGTGACGCTGAAGAGCGGAGTCGCGGGAAAGCCGAGCATCAAGGTGAAGGCAAAAGGCGCCGCGCTGTCGTTGCCGTCTCTGCCGGCATCGCTGCCGGTGGCAATCCAGCTGCGCGCTGCGGCGTCGGGCAGGTGCTGGGGCAGCAGCTTCAGCTCCGCGACGACGAGCAGCGATACCAAGCTGAAGGCGTCGAGTGACTGAGGAGGACGCCTCGGGTTTTTACGGGACAGTCCCCTCAAGCGGCTTGGGGGACCGGGCTTTAAGGGGACAGTCCCCTTAAGCCTCAGGATCCCGCTGCGACGGTGCAGTCCGGGCAGGTCAGGTCCACGGCCTGCCCGACGCCCTTTTTCAGGATGAGCAGCGAGTCGGTGGCCGTGACGCCGCCCGAGCCGTTGGCGTCGCATACGCACAGCTCGCAGCTCGACGTGCCCACCGCCGAACGCAGCGTGAACAGCGCATCGGTCGCGCTCAGATCGGAGCTGCCGTTGGCGTCGCCGCATACAGGTAACGCGATGGCGGTCGGGTTGGCGAAGAACCACGCCACCTCTTCGTCGGTCAGCGCGTGCGTCCAGATCCGCACCTCGTCGACCAGGCCCGTGTAGCTGCCGGTCAGGTTCATGCCGAGCTGATAACCGCCGACGAGGAACGGCGCCGGGGTCGAGGCTATGCTCTTGATGGTGCCCGAGGAATCGGGCCCCGGAACTCGCACGCCGTCGACGTACAGCCGGACACCGGTTGCCTGGCTGCGTGTCGCGACGATCTGGTGCCACTCGCCATCGTTGATGTCGAGATCGCCGGAATGCTGGTTCGGCACGTCCGATTGGTAGAGATGGAACGACCCCTGAGGCGCGCCCGCGCCGTCGCCGGCATCGTTCAGTGCCACGAAGTAGCCTTTCATGATTCCGGCGACGTGTCGGGAGATCACCAGGCTGCCGGCGGTCATCGTGTTCTTGACCCACGCCTGCATGCTGAAGGCGTCGAAGCCGCTGAAGCCGTAGTGGTCGCCCATGTTGACGAGGCCGTTGGTGGCGGCGTCGAGCGAGACCGCGCCGCCGGCGATTCCCTGCCCTGGCGCGAACGCGGCGCCTCCCTGCAGCGTGCCGTCGAAGCTGCCGGCACTGTTGTCGGCGACCGTGCCGCTCTCTTCGTCGAACGACCAGCGAGCGATGAATGCGGCCGATGCCGAGTTGGCTTGGATCAGAACGGCGACGAGCGTGATGGCGGCCAGAACCTGTTGCAGCATCGGAACCCTCCCGAACCTTGCGAGCCGGATTACGCCACCGATTGCTCTATCGAAGACCGAAGGCTGGAAAAAGGGGTCAGGCGCCTTTTTGGAAAGGTGCATGACCCCTTTTCCATCGCGGCTCCGAATGCGAATTGGTCACAGGCCCGGTCTTGCGGCAGTCCGGCGCTCGCGTACCCTCCGCCGCCTTGAAGATCCTGGAGACCCTCAATCCCGAGCAGCGCCGCGCCGTCACCACGACGGAGGGGCCGGTGCTCGTCCTGGCAGGCGCCGGCACGGGCAAGACGCGCGTCATCACCGTGCGAATGGCCTATCTGCTGCACCGCGGCGTCGCCCCGGACGCCATCCTTGCCATGACGTTCACCAACAAGGCTGCGCGCGAGATGCGCCACCGGGTGGGTGAGCTGGTCGGCAGGCAGAAGGCTTCGCGCCTGTTCGTCGGAACCTTCCACGCCTTCTGCATCGACCTGCTGCGCGAGCACGGCGACGAGATCGGCCTCGGCCGCTTCACCATCAGCGACGACTCCGATCAGGCCTCGATCCTGCGCTCGGCGATGCGCGAGGTGAACGTGGCCGGGACGACGATGCAGCCGGCCAACGTGCTCGCGCGCATCTCGCTCCTGAAGGGCCGTCTGCACACGCCCGACTCCGCACTGGAGGCCGCCACCGACGACAAGGAAGAACTGGTCGCCCACGTCTGGAAGCGTTACGACGAGCAGCTTCGCCGCAGCCGCTCTCTCGACTTCGACGACATCCTGTTGCAGGCGCTCGCGTTGCTGCGGCGCAAGGGCGGAGCCGCCGACGTTCTGCGACGGCGCTACCGCTACGTCATGGTCGACGAGTACCAGGACACCAACGGACCGCAATACGAGATCGTCCATGAGATCGCGCGCCAGCACGGCAACCTGTGCGTGGTCGGCGACGACGACCAGTCGATCTACGGCTGGCGAGGCGCCGACATCGGCAAGATTCTGGGCTTCGAGCGCGACTACAAGAACGCGAGCGTCATCAAGCTGGAGACCAACTACCGCTCGACGGCGCAGATCCTGGACGCGGCCAACCGTGTCATCCGCAACAACCCGGGCCGGCACGACAAGACGCTGCGCGCCCACGCCGGCAGCGGCGCTCCCATTCGCGCGCTTCTGGCCGTGGACGAGGATCAGGAGGCGGCCACGATCGTCGGCGAGATCCGCCGTCAGGTAGAGTACGAAGAATCGAAATGGGGCGACTTCGCGATCCTGTTCCGCACCGGCCCGCAGGCGCGCGTGTTCGAGGCAGAGCTTCGCGCCTCGCGCGTGCCGTACACGCTGGTCGGCGGCATGTCGTTCTTCGATCGCAAGGAGATCCGCGACATCGTCGCCTATCTCAAGCTGCTCGTGAATCCCGACGACGAGCTGGCGCTGCTGCGCGTGATCAACTGCCCTCCGCGCGGCATCGGCAAGGCCTCGATCGACCGTATCCTGCAGTTTTCCTCGGACCAGGGCGTCGCCGTTTCTGCCGCGTTCACACGCGCGGCGTCGGTGCCGGGCGTTCCGGCCTCGGCAGCCGACGCATGTGCGAGCTTTCTCGGCGTGCTCGACATGCTGCGGCGGCGAAAGGGCGATCTCGAAAAGCTCGTCGCCGGTCTGATCCAGGAGGTGGGCTATCGAACCGAGGTGGAGCGCAGCTACCCGACCGCCGAGCTTCAGGCGCAGCGCTGGAGCGCCGTCGAAGAGGTAGTGAACTTCGCCGAGAACCATCGACGGCGGCGTGGCGCCAAGGCCACGATCGAGAGCTTCCTGCACGAGCTGGCGCTGGAGGCCAACGACGACCCGACCAGCGAGGACCCGCGCGACCGCACCAGCGTGACGCTGATGACGCTGCATGCGGCCAAGGGCCTCGAGTATCCGCGCGTGTATCTGGTGGGCATGGAGGAAGGCCTGCTGCCGCATGCGCGCGCGGTTGCAGAGGACACGATCGACGAGGAACGGCGCCTGGCGTACGTCGGCATCACGCGCGCACGCCAGGAGCTGACGTTCAGCCGCACCAGCTCGCGCGCCCGCTACGGGCGGCGCGAGCCATCGATGGCGTCGCGTTTCCTGTACGAGTACGCGGGCACCAAGCCGCCGAAGGAATGGGTGCCCGCAGGCGAGAGAAGGGGGTCAGGTACTGAAAACGCGGTTTTGGGGTCAGGTGCTGAAAAGCGCACGCCGAGGCGCACGGCCAAACCGGCCCGGCAGAAGGCGCGCGCCCGGCGCTGAGGCCACTCGTCCGTTCCGAAACGGCAAGCCAGCAGGCAGCGCGGCGCCGCGCTAATACGAGCAGCGGATCGCCGTGTCCGCACTGCAATCATGGATCGAGAAGGCGGCCTCGCCGCAAAGCCCGGCATCGGCGCCGGCCGTCCCGCCGAAGCTCACGACCGCCCGCAGAGGAAGATGCGCCGAATCGTCGGCATAGACTCCGGCACGTCCGGTCACCTGCACGCGAACGCGAGCACGACCCGCAAGCGGCGGTAGCGGCGAAACCGAAACCCTGCGAACGCCATTGACCGGCGCGTCCGTGCGATCGACGTAGCGTAGACGCCCGGGCTTGACCTGCCATCCCGCCGTGCCGCCGCCCGCGAACGTTCCGCCGGGAATGACGACGTCGGCAACGGCGCCGCCGCCGATCGATTCGATGCGCACGCGCATGCCCGATGCCACGACCGGAAGCTCGCCGATGCCCGTGACTCCCGCGGGCAGCGCGAAGCTGAGCACCACTTCCATGCGATTGTCGCGCTTGGGAATGACGAAGCTCTCGAAGGGGAGCTTGTAGGACGCGAACGTGCGCGCGGCCGTCGCATCCTGCGCGCCGTTGTTGGTGCAGAGGTCGCAGCCGTCGGGTACGCCGTCGAAGTCGCCATCGACCGAGTCGTCGAAGGCCGGGCAGACTGCGCAGCTCGCATCACCATCGGCGCAGAAGCGGCGCACGTACACGGCGCCGTAGGAACCGTCCGGCCCCTCGCTGCCGTCGCCGGCATACGGCCAGCTGTCGTAGAGGTAGCCGTCCAGGGCGACCACCATGCTGCCCTGGGAGGTGAACTCGAATTCGTAGCTGCGGAACGAGTAGGTGAGGTCGTCGGCGAGCGAGAACGGCTCACCCGACGGCGCGCCGGCGGCGTCGTAGGGTCGCGCCATCACCGACGGATACGCCGACCGGTCCATGAGGAAGAAGGAGCCGTCACCGCGCACGTGCAGCGGAGGCCGATCCTCCTCGCCGTCGTAGATGATCTGCGGCGAGCCGATCCGCGTGCCGGCGGCGTCGTAACGCTTGTAGACGACGGGGCCGTAGTAGCCGGAGGACATCACGACGGAGAGATCGCCGGCAGGTCCGATCGCGGTCTTGAACGCGCTCGGGGCGGTCTCGCCCGTCTCCACCAGAGGAAATACGTCAGTCAGCGGCTGCTGGTCGTTGCCGTACAGACGAGCCTGCGGAATGTAGTCGCGGCCGAAGTCGCCGCTGGGGCTGTAGGTCCACGACACCAGAAAGCCGCCGGCGCCCGAGGTGACCACACGCGGGTCGTAGTCGGAGTCGTTGACGGGGTCCTTCTTGGCGACCTCGCGGATTTCGATCTCGGAAGCCGCCAGCGGATCGTCCGGATCGACGATGCGTGCATGCACCGACATCGTTTCGGTGAACTCGCGCGACCAGACTACGATGAAGCGCTGCGCATCCAGCGCAGCGACATGGCTGTCGTATTCGCGGCCGCCGGCGCCGTCGCTCAGCGGCAGGCGGCCGCCGACGAGCCGACCATCGGCATCGATGCGCTGGCCTTGCAGGACGTAGTCCTCGAGCCAGGTCACCAGGAAGCGGCCGTCGGCGAGCGCGGCCACGTCGGGTTCGCCGTAGGTGGAGTCGTCGCTGATCGCGATCTCGCCCGTCAGCGGCTGGCCCTGCGGCGAGAACAGGCGGGCACGCACGGCCTCGACGCTGCGCCAGACGACGAGGAAGCGGCCGCTGGGAGCGACGGCCGCGTTGGGCAGGAACTGGTTGCCGGCGGTCTCGACGTTGACGCGGATCTCGGGGCCGGCCGGGCGGAACGTGGCCGAGGCGGATGCGGGGAGCATCGCAAGAAGCGCGACGCAGCAGGCGAAGGTTCGAGTTGTTGGCATCATGGCTCCAGCGGTGTTCCTAGATGCCCGCCGGAGCCGAAGAAAGAGAGGGGTCAGGTGCCGGTTCGGCGGTCTCCTGCAGACCGCCGTTTCAGCACCTGACCCCAAAACCGCGTTTTCAGTACCTGACCCCGTTCCGTTCCGGGTCAGGCGACTCGTTTGCTGGGGGCGCTTTCGGCGCCGGCCTCGTCGGGCCAGACCTGCGAGCGCAGCACGTCCTCGACGGTTTCGGGGCGGCGAACCTGTTCGATCTCGCCATCCAGGTTGATGGCGTACACGGCGCTCCTCGGACGCGTGAACTGGTTGGAGCGCGCCACGCTGTAGGCGCCCGCATCCATGATGATGACCGCACGTCCCTCGGCGGCGCCAGGAACCTCGCGCTTGAAGTAGAGCACGTCCTGCGTGGCCAGGGTCGGGCCGGCGACGTTGTAGGGCCGGCCCTTCGCATCCGGCTTCTCGCCCGGAACTACCAGGCGCCACTCCGAAAAGAAGAGGTTCTCGGGCACGTCGTTGATCGAGATGTCGGTGAACAGCCAGTCGTTCTTGACGATGCGCATGGTGCCGACCACCGTCTGCGCATTCGCACACAGGCAGCGCCCGGGCTCCAGGGCCAGGCGCGGACTGAAGCCGCTGGACTTGACCAGCTCGTGGTACTTCTCGGAGATGGCCTTGCCGAAATCGTCGATCGAGGACGTCTTCACCTCGATGCGGCCCATGCGCTCGAGAATCTGCGCGATCACGAAGCGGCGCGACAGACGCAGGTTGCGCATGCTCTGGGCAGGATAGCCGCCGCCCATGTTGATCTCTTCGATGTGGATGCCGCGACGCTCGCACTTGCCGACGAGGTCGAAGATCTTCTCCATCGCCACCAGGTAGCGGCTCGGCGTGAAGATCTGCGAGCCGATGTGGGTCATGATTCCGCGGAATTCGAGGCCGGGCATCTTGGCGATCTCGGCGATGCCGTTCTCGGCCTGGTCGATGGGCAGGCCGAACTTCTGCTTGTAGGTGGAAATGACCTTGTCGTAGTACGGCTTGGACAGCACCGGATCGATGCGCAGTCCGACGCGCACCTTCTTGCCGGTCTCCACTGCGATCTTGCTGATCAGCTTGGCTTCGGTCAGCGACTCGATGTTGATGAAGCGCACGCCCCACTCGATGGCGGCGCGAAGATCGGCCTCGGGCTTGCACGGACCGTCGAAGACGACCTTGTTGGGGTGGAAGCCGGCGCGCCGCGCCAGCTCCATGTCGAGCGTGCCCGAGATCTCGGCGCCGCACCCTTCCTGCTGGAGCGTGCGCAGCACGATGCTTTCGAAGTTGGACTTGACCGAGTAGTACGTCTCCAGGCCCTCGACGGACGCGAACGCCTGACGCAGGCGCCGGTAGTTGTCGCGGAGCTGACCCTGCGAGATCAGATAGAAGGGAGTGGGAAACTTCTTGGCCAGCTCGGCCAGGTCGTGACCGTCGATGCTCGCCTTGCCCGACGGCTCCCAGATGAAATGCTCCCCTTGTCTTGAAACGGACATACCTGTTCTCCTGACTCCTATTTTTTGGATGGTGGTGCGCATCCGCCTGCGCCGCGCTCGTGAATTCGTCTCGGATCACGGCCGAGACGCGGCGCCGCGCATGACGGACCGTTCAGTGGGGCGTGGGCTCGCTCGGTTCCTGGCTCCCGGCTCTGTGACGGCGACGCCTCGCCAGACGCGACGCCGCGCTGGTCAGCTCAGGCCATGCCGATGGGTGGATATAGAGCGGGTCCCGGAAGCTGCGCCAATTCCCCATACTGGTCGACAAGGCCCCTATCATCAATCGCGAGGGTAGGGCAAGGCCGTGTCTCCCCGCCCGGTAGCAGCGTGCGAGGAAGGCCATCGAGCCGCGCGGCGAAACCCACTCGGTGGCTCCGGTTCGCCCAACTCTAGGGGCGATCTTGAGCCCTGTCGCTTCGTTGTACGCCGCCAGCAGCAAGTGATGGCCGGCGCGTGTCCCGAGGTTCAGCCACAGCCATGTGCGGGGGTTGGCGTCCAGGATCTTGTGCTCTCCGGTGCGTGCGTCGAGCTTGAACTCGATGTCGCAGATGCCCCAGTAGCCGAGCTCGACGAGAAGCCGCACGCTCGGCTCGAGCAGCTTGGGCGCCTTGATGATGCGAACGATCAGGCCGTCGCCGAACGGTTCGGGATATTCGTGCTGCTTGCAGGCAGCGAAGAAGTCGCGCAGCCGTCCGTCGCGTCCGATGGTCAGCGCGACGGTCATGAGATTCTCGAATGGACCGGGCACCGCCTCCTGCAGCAACGTCGGAAAATGCGCGGCGATGCACTCGCGCGCCGCCACGGCAGGCTCCCCGCCCAGAGCCTTGGTGGCGCCGGTGGCCTGGCGGAACGTATAGATGCCGTCGCCTTCGAGCCGGTATCGCAGCGCCGGCTTGATAAGCCAGCCGTTGGGCTTGTAGCCGTCGAGTTCCTTGGCGTCGGTGACCTCGCGATACTCGGGCACCGCTATGCCGACGCGCTTGGCGGCCTCGTAGAGACGGCGCTTGTCGATCACGTTGCTGACCACGCCAGGTGCCGGATACGGCTTCAGGCAGACCTTCGACAGCTCCTCGTGATGCTTTTCGGCGGCCAGCAGCGCGGCATCCTCGCTGGCGAACAGCACCGGCGGCGTGCGCTGGAGCGATGCCCATGCGGTCGTGGCCTCGGCCCATGCGCTCGTGCTCTCGTACAGATCGGGGAGTGGAAGAAAGCTCGCAAAGCGCGAGCGCGCGCCCGGGCCCGGATGCGGCCCGCCCACGACCACGCGAATGCCCGCCGATCCGAGCTCGCGCGCCGCCGCCAGCGCGGCCAGGTTGTCGGGGAAGACCAGCGCGGTCGGCTGCATGTTCACTGCACGCCCTCCGCATCGCCGCGCCCGTCCTGTTCGGCGAAGCGCACCAGGCCGCTGGCCTTGCGCCACACCACGTTGGCGTCTTCGCGCGACCCCACCGTATGCAGCAGCTTGCGCACGCCCGGCAGGGACAGCGCACCGCGCAGCATCGGATGCAGCACCACGCGCTGGCGGATCGGCTTCTTCTCGTAGCCGAGCGCGAGCTTGAAGGCGTCGAGCTCTTCGACGGGCTCGGGCGACTCCAGGCCGAACGTCACTTCGCGGATGCCGCGTCGTACCAGCATCTCTTCGGTCAGAGTGTAGATGAGGGCGTTGTTCGGATAGTGCTTGAGCAGCTCGTTGCGCGAGCGTGCCTGATAGAACTCGCAGACGTCGTCGATGCGGATCGTGATCAGATAGCTGGCGAACTCGCCCTCGTGCCAGGCACTCCAGACCTCGACGGCTTCGCTCTCGTCGGCCGCGCGCAGCAGTCGCTCCCACTGCTCGAGTGCACCGGCCGATGCCCGCTTCTGGCGTTCCATGGTCTCGATGAAGGCCCCGCGCCCGAGCCCAAGCAACTCCTTGCCGGTGATTTGCCGAATCTCGTTTCGGGAAATGCCGCGCCGGACCTTGCTGCGCGTGTTGGCAGACAACTTTTCCAGCGAATAGGCGGGGTCGCTGCAGGCCAGGTGGAAGCTGCTCTTGCCGCCGTCGGCTTCCTCGCAGACGTAGCGCACGCCGACGGTGCGGGATTGCGCCAGCAGGTCGCGGATCTCCTCGTCGCTGACGTGGATGGCCGTGTGCGAGGGCAGGCTGAGAAGGAAGCGCGGGCCGGCCTCGTACCACCAGGAGCTGGGGCTGCGGAAGATGCGCATTCCCAGGCGCTCGAAAAAGCGCGCGAGGCCTTCGGCATCCAGGGAAGGTCCGGCCGGGGAGGCCGACCCCGAGGGCATCGACGCGCTGTCGCTCGGCGGCTGCACCTTCCCTTCCTATCGTAAGCGGTCGAACAGAGCGCGCGCGGCTCAGAGAAGCTGCGGGCTGCTGGGCAGCTTGGTCTCGCCCATGAGCCACGCATCGACGGCGCGGGCGCATTCGCGCCCTTCCCAGATCGCCCACACCACCAGGGACTGTCCGCGCCGGGCGTCGCCGCAGGAGAACACGCCTTCGACACTCGACATCCACTTGGGGTCGGCCTTGACGTTGCCGCGCTCGTCGAGCGCGACGCCGAGACCATCGAGAAGGGGGTTCCTCTCGGGCCCGACGAATCCCATGGCCAGCAGCACCAGGTCGGCCGGCATCTGGAACTCCGAGCCTTCGATCTCGCGGATCTTGCGGCGTCCGTCGGTGTCGGTGAACCATTCGACGCGCACGCATTCCATGGCGCAGACGCGGCCGTCCTTATCGACGAAGCGGCGAGTGTTGATGCTGAACTCGCGCTCGACGCCTTCCTCGTGCGAGCTCGAGGTGCGAAAGATCATCGGCCAATAGGGCCAGGGCATGTCCTGCGTGCGCGTATCGGGAGGCTTGGGCAGGATCTCGAGTTGCGTGATGCTCTGGGCGCCCTGCCGATTGGAAGTGCCGATGCAGTCCGAGCCGGTATCGCCGCCGCCGATGACGACGACGTGCTTGCCGGTGGCCTTGAGCGTGCCGGCCTTCTCGTCGGGATCGCCGGCCACGCGCATGTTCTGCTGCGGCAGGAAGTCCATGGCGAAGTGCACGCCGTCCAGCTCGCGTCCGGGCACGGGCAGGTCGCGAGGCTGCGTGGCACCGATCGACAGCACGACCGCGTCGAACTGCTTTCTCAGATCGTCGGCGCTGATGTCGGTGCCGACCGCGACGCCGGCCCGGAACGTCACGCCTTCGGCGCGCATCTGATCCATGCGGCGATCGATCAGGTGCTTCTCCATCTTGAAATCGGGGATGCCGTAGCGCAGCAGGCCGCCGATGCGATCGGAGCGCTCGAACAGCGTCACGTCGTGGCCGGCGCGCGCCAGCTGCTGCGCAGCCGCCATGCCGGCAGGACCGGAGCCGACCACGGCCACGCGCTTGCCGGTTTTTTCCAGAGGAGGCTGAGGCCGGACGAAGCCGGCCTGGAACGCATGATCGATGATGTTCTTCTCGATCAGCTTGATGGCCACCGGATCGTCATTGATGTTGAGGACGCACGCCTCTTCGCACGGCGCCGGACAGACGCGGCCGGTGAACTCGGGGAAGTTGTTGGTGGCGTGGAGCGCCTCGATGGCCTCCTTCCAGCGGCCCCGGTAGACGAGATCGTTCCAGTCCGGGATCAGATTGCCGAGCGGACAGCCGTTGTGACAGAACGGGATGCCGCAATCCATGCAGCGCGCGCCCTGCGTCTTGACCGTATCCTCCGAAGGCTTGCCCTCGAATTCCTTCCAGTCGCGCAAGCGTTCCTGCACGGGGCGCCGCTTCGGCACCTCGCGGCGATACTCCATGAATCCCGTAATCTTTCCCATTCTTCCGTACTCGTAATACTTGCGCTGGGCACCTGGCGTCAGCGCGGCCGCGCAATCTCTTAGTTCTTTCGCGTCGCCGCAACCCGCAAGAGGCGGCCAATCGCGACAAGCCGAAAAACACCCGTTGGCCGCGCGCCGATCATACACCCTGTCCCTTCATTCGACGTAGCGAAGGGGGGCGGTGTGTCCCCGGCGGGACGTCGGGTTCCTCCCGTCCCGCCGGGGACATACCCGCCGCCCGCGCCTCGACCGCTACACTCAGACCGCCGCCAGCTTCTGCGCCTCGGCGTCCAGGTGCATCGACTCGAGGACCTTGCGGTACTCGGTCGGCATCACCTTGACGAAGTCGCGCAGCGACGCATCCCATTCATCGAGCAGGCGCTCGGCCACCGTGCTCCTGGTGTACTGGTGATGACGCACCAGCAGCTGATGGACGCGCTTGCGGTCCTCCTCGTCCTCGAGCTCGAACAGCTCGACCATTCCCATGTTGCAGCGGCGCTTGAAGACGCCGTCCTCGTCCAGGACGAACGCGACGCCGCCGCTCATGCCGGCCGCGAAGTTGCGCCCCGTCGGGCCCAGGCAAAGCACGATCCCCCGCGTCATGTACTCGCAGGCATGGTCGCCCACGCCTTCGACCACCGCGGTGGCTCCGCTGTTGCGCACGCAGAACCGCTCGCCGGCTCGGCCGCGGATGAAGACCTCCCCGCCGGTGGCGCCGTACAGCGCGACGTTGCCGATGACGATGTTCTCGTGTGCGCGGAACGTGGCGCGCTCGTCGGGCAGGATGACGACCTGGCCGCCGGTCATGCCCTTGCAGAAGTAGTCGTTGGCGTCGCCCTTGACGCTCACCGACACGCCGCGTGCCAGGAACGCCGCGAAGCTCTGCCCGGCCGAGCCGGCGAAGTCGATCTGCACGGTGTAGGGCGGCAGGCCTTCCTCGCCGTAGCGCTTGGCGATCTCGTGCGACAGCGTCGTGCACACGGTGCGGTTGGTGTTGCGGATGGGCAGCTCGATGCGCACCGGCTTGCGATCCTCGAGGGCAGGGCGCGCAAGCCGGATCAGCTCGTTGTCCAGGGCCTTCTCCAGCCCATGATCCTGCTTGCCGGTTCCGGAGATGCCGACGCCTTCGGGCACCTGCGGCCTATAGAGGATCGGCGAGAAGTCGATTCCCTTGGCCTTCCAGTGCGTGATGCCTTCGCGCACGCGCAGGCAGTCCACGCGCCCGGTCATCTCGGCAAGAGTCCGGAAGCCGAGCGAGGCCATGATCTCGCGCAGCTCCTGCGCGACGAAGAACATGAAGTTGATGACGTGCTCGGGCTGGCCCGTGAAGCGCTTGCGCAGCTGCTCGTCCTGGGTGGCGATGCCGACCGGGCACGTGTTCAGGTGACACTTGCGCATCATGATGCAGCCTTCGGACACCAGCGCCGCGGTGGCGAAGCCGAACTCGTCGGCACCCAGCAGCGCCGCGACGGCCACGTCGCGACCGGTCTTGAGCTGTCCGTCGGTCTCGACACGGATGCGGCTTCGCAGGTCGTTCTCGACCAGCACCTGCTGCGTCTCGGCCAGGCCGAGCTCCCAGGGAATGCCCGCATGCTTGATCGAGGACAGCGGCGAGGCGCCGGTGCCGCCGTCGTGTCCGCTGATCAGCACCACGTCGGCCTTGGCCTTGGAGACGCCGGCGGCGATGGTACCGACGCCGACCTCGGCAACCAGCTTGACGCTGACGCGCGCCGAAGGGTTGCTGTTCTTCAGATCGTGGATGAGCTGGGCCAGATCCTCGATCGAATAGATGTCGTGATGCGGCGGAGGCGAGATCAGGCCCACGCCGCGCGTCGCATAGCGGGTGGCGGCGATCGTCTCATCGACCTTGTGGCCGGGAAGCTGGCCGCCCTCGCCGGGCTTGGCGCCCTGCGCCATCTTGATCTGCAGCTCGTCGGCGCTGGTCAGGTAGCCGATGGTGACGCCGAAGCGTCCCGAGGCCACCTGCTTGATAGCGCTGCGCGCCGAATCGCCGTTGGGCAGCGGCTGGTAGCGCCACGGCTCCTCGCCGCCCTCGCCGGTGTTGGACTTGCCGCCGATGCGGTTCATCGCGATCGCCAGCGTCGTGTGTGCCTCGCGCGAGATCGAACCGAACGACATCGCGCCGGTCTTGAAACGCTTGACGATCTCGGCGGCCGGCTCGACCTCGTCGATCGGAATCGGTGCCGAGGGCGAGACGAACTCGAAGAGGCTGCGCAGCGTGCACAGTGCGCGCTCCTGCTCGTTGACCAGGCGCGCGTAGCTCTTGAACGTCTCGTAGTTGCCCGAGCGCACCGCGTGCTGAAGCCGCGCGATGGTCTCGGGGTTGAAGAGGTGAAACTCGCCGCGGCGGCGCCACTGGTACTGGCCGCCCGGATCCAGGCCGTCGTCGTCGGCGACTTCCAGGCGCCAGGCACGCTCGTGCCGCATCTGGATCTCGCGCGCCAGCACCTCGAAGCCGACGCCCTGGATGCGTGAGGCGGTCCACGTGAAGCACCGGTCGATGACCTCGTCGGAAAGGCCGATGGCCTCGAATATCTGCGCGCCGCGATAGCTCGCCATCGTCGAGATGCCCATCTTGCTCATGGTCTTGAGCAGGCCCTTGCCGATGGCCTTGCGGAAGTGCTCGATGGCTTCGTCCACGTCCTGCCCGTGCAGAAGCCCGCCCTCGGCCATGTCGACCAGCGTGTCGATGGCAAGGTAGGGATTGACCGCGCTGCAGCCGTAGCCGCACAGCAACGCGAAGTGCATGACCTCGCGCGGCTCGGCCGACTCCAGGACGATCCCCGTCAGCATGCGCAGGCCCTGGCGGATCAGGTGATGGTGCACCGCGCCCACCGCCATCAGCGAAGGCACCGGGTCGTGCCGCTCGTCGATTCCGCGGTCGGAGAGGATCAGGATCTCGCATCCTTCGCGCACGACCTTCTCGGCATCGGCACAGATGCGGTCCAGCGCTGCCGTCAGCGACTCCTTGCTCGCCGGAGCGTCCATCAGGATCGAGACCGTGCAGCTGCGGATCCCGAGCGCATCGATCTCGCGGATCTTGGCCAGCTCCCGGTTGGTCAGCACCGGCTGCGGGATGCGCAGCTGGCGGCAGTGGCCGGGGCTCTCCTCGAAGAGGTTGCCCTGACGTCCCACGCCGGCTTCCAGCGACATGATCAGCTCTTCGCGGATCGGATCGATGGGCGGGTTGGTCACCTGCGCGAACAGCTGCTTGAAGTAGTTGAAGAGCAGTTGCGGCTTGTCCGACAGGCATGCCAGAGGTGTGTCGGTTCCCATCGAGCCGACCGGCTCCTGGCCGTTGAGCGCCATCGGCGCCAGCAGCACGCTCAGGTCCTCGCGGGTGTAGCCGAACATGTTCTGGAGGCATTCGAGCTGCTCTCCTTCGATGTGCCACTCCACGCTCTCGGGTTCGGGAAGATCGTCGAGGTCGACGCCGTTCTTCTCCAGCCATAGCGCGTAGGGCTGGCGCGCGGCCATCTTCAGCTTGATCTCGTCGTCGGCGACGATGCGCTGCTCGTCCAGGTCGACGTAGAAGATCTTGCCCGGCTGCAGGCGCTCCTTGAGCAGCACGTCCTGCGGTGCGACGTCGACGACGCCGGTCTCGGAGGCCATCACCACCAGGCCGTCCTTGGTCACGAGGTAGCGCGAAGGGCGAAGCCCGTTGCGGTCGAGCACGGCACCGATGCGGCGGCCGTCGCTGAACGCGATCGACGCGGGGCCGTCCCACGGCTCCATGAGCGAGGCGTGGTACTGATAGAAGGCCTTGCGCTCGGGCGGCATGGCCTCGTGCTTCTCCCACGCTTCCGGGATCATCATTGCCGCCACGTGCGGCAGGGAGCGGCCGGTGTGCACCAGCAGCTCGAGCGCGTTGTCGAAGCTGGCCGAGTCGCTCTGTCCCGCCGTGATGATGGGAAGCAGCTCCTTCATGTCGTCGCCGAACAGCGGGGACGAGAAGAGCTTTTCGCGCGCGTTCATCCAGTTGATGTTGCCGCGCAGGGTGTTGATCTCGCCGTTGTGCGCCAGGTAGCGGAAGGGGTGGGCCAGGCGCCAGGTCGGCAGCGTGTTGGTGCTGAAGCGCGAGTGGATCAGCGCCAGCGCGCTCTTGGTGCGCTCATCCTTCAGATCGGGGAAGAAGCCGTCGATCTGGGAGGAGATCAGCATTCCCTTGTAGACGATGGTGCGGCTGGAGAAGCTGCACGCATAGAAGTGGTAGGCGATCTCCTCGCCGAGGTCGCCGGCCATCTTCTCGGCGATGCGGCGCGCCACGTAGAGACGGCGTTCGAGCTCTTCCTCGGAAATTTCGCCGTCCGGTGCCACGAAGATCTGGGCGATGGCAGGGCGGGTCTTGTCGGCCACCTCGCCGACGAAACGCCTGCCGGTCTCGGGACAGATCGGAACCACCGGAACGTCGCGCCAGCCGAGCACGCCAAGGCCGCTTCGGCGGCAGGCTTCCTCCACGCACTCGCGCGCCTTTTGCAGCGCGGCGCCGGCAGGCGGAAGGAACATCATGCCCACGCCGTAGCGTCCGCGATCGGGCAGCTTGATGCCGCTGTGGTCGCAGCTCTCGGCTAGCAGCTCGTGAGGGATCTGAAGGAGTACGCCGGCGCCGTCGCCGGTTTCGGAGTCGCAGCCGCAGGCGCCGCGGTGTTCGAGGCGCTTGAGAACCTCGATGCCCGTCTTGAGAAGGTCGTGGCTGCGTTCGCCACGAACGTTGCACACGAAGCCGACGCCGCAGGCGTCGCGTTCGATCAGGGAGTGGGTCAGTCCCTGAGGCCGGCATCTCTGGTCTTGCATAGCGCTGTCCTTGATCACTCGCGGGTCGAGCGACCTGTGACGTTGGCTCGGGGGTACGAGCGACCGGCGACTCTAGGGAAGCATCTGAATGTTGTCAACCAATCGAGTATTCTGTCCTACGTTGGTTGTACCCCAGAGGAGATTGGCCTAATTTTGTTCGTATCACAGCTTCGATGTCTCAAAGGTGAAGAATGAGGAAGCTCGACGAACAAGAACTGAAGATCACCAAGGCTCTGGTGAGGAATCCGCGTCTCTCGGACAATCGCCTGGGCGAGCTCTACGACATTCCGGTGCGAACGGTTTCGCGCAAGAGGGCGCGCTTGGAGCAGGAGGGGCTGCTTCGTTACTTCGCCGAGGTCGACATGGCCGACTCGGGCACCGGCTGCTTCTCCTGCAGCCACCTCTACATCATCCAGTTCAAGGTTGGTGTCACGGTCTCCCAGATTCAGGACGAGATCCGCAACGAGCCCAACGTGGTCACAGTCTTTACCGAGCTCATCCGCGAGTCCTACATCGCCGAGATCTCCGGGCGCGTTGCCCTGGTCATGGTGGTAGAAGGGACCAGCGATGGCGACATCGTCGAGAGCTTCCAGCACAAGATCGTGCCCTCGCTGCAGAAGAACCACGGCAAGGATTCGATCGAGGATGTCTCGACGATTCGCCTGCTTTCTCGCGTACGTATCCTTCGAAACTACCTGCCTTCCGTGAACATGGAGAACGGCATGATGAAGCCGGATTGGAGCACCGACTCGATCTTCGTCGCATGAAGGATTGCTACGGGCCATGGGCGCTGGTGACCGGAGCCTCCTCCGGGATCGGGCGCGAGTTCGCCAGGCGTCTTGCCGGCGCCGGGTTGAGCGTTGCCGTGGCCGCGCGCCGCCGCGAAGTGCTCGAGGAGCTGGCCGGCGAGCTTCGCTCTCAGCCTGGGGTCGAGTGCCGGGTCGTGGCCATGGATCTGGCCGAGCCGGGTGCGGCCGCCCGCCTTGCCGATGCCGTTGCCGACCTGGAGGTCGGCCTGCTGGTGGCCAATGCGGGGACCGGCTGGATCGGACGCTTCGATCTTCAAGAGCCCGACTTCCACAGCCGCCTGATCCGTCTCCATTGCGAGCTGACGGTCGAGCTGGCCGCGCGCCTGATTCCGTCCATGCGAAAGCGAAGGCGAGGGGGCGTCGTGATCGTCTCGTCGGCCGGAGCCTTCCTGCCGCTGCCGTACTACGCGGTCTACGGCGGGACCAAGGCGCTGCTGCAGAACTGGGGCGAGGCCATCGCCGCCGAGCTCAAGGGAACCGGCGTCGACGTGCTCGTAGTGTCGCCGGGCGATACCAAGACCGGCTTCCAGGAGGTCGCGGGCGAGATGTCGAGCAAATGGTCGACGGTCGAGGACGTGGTTGCCGAGGCGCTTGCCGGTCTCGGCAAGAAGACCGTCGTCGTCCCCGGTTTGGAGAATCGCATCGGACTGCTGGCGGCCAAGGTGCTGCCGCGGGCGATGGTGGTCTCGATGGTCGAGAAGCGCCAGCGTGCGCAGACTCCTCGTGATCGGCGCTAGATTCCTTCGCAGTGCGGCGCTGGCCGCAGCCATCGGTTGTGTGCTGGCGCCGCTGGCGAGCGCGCAACCCGAGTACGACGAGTACGGCCTCAAGCCCGATGGCGGCGGCGGCGGCGACGTCGACTGGCCCGAGCCCGACGCCGATGGCGGTCGACCCGAGCCGATCGCGCCGGACGAAGAGCAGCTCGATCCTTTCGACGAGCGCGCCATCGAGCTCGAGCCCGAAGTCGAGATCGCACCCGACTACGAAGAGCGGATCGAGCCGCCGCCTCCGGTGCAGGAGAAGCCGGCCGAGCCGTTGCTGCCGCCCGTCGAGCAGATATTGAAGGATGGCCCTGGAACGGCGCCTGCCAAGGCCGATCCGAACGGACTGGATGCGCAGGAGAAGGCGCGCGAGGCGGAGAAGGCGGATCCGGAACAGTGGTAGTCGGCCCGACGATGTGGCGACGCTGCGCGGAACGGTTTTCCGAGGACAGCGGCCAATCGTGCCAGCCGCCGGAGATGCGGCGCCGCGAACTTCGAGGAGTATCGAGATGGCCAACGTGCGAGCCGCAATCAAGCTGACCGAGGAAGAGCAGTGTCAGTTCTTCGAGACGGCCAAGACCGTCATCATGGCCACCAACAACCACGACGGCTATCCGCATCTGGTGCCGATGTGGTTCAGCATGATCGACGGCCTCGTCAGCATGCACACCTACAAGACCTCGCAGAAGGTCCTGAACATCCAGCGCGATCCGCGCGGCGCCGTCCTGATCGAGGACGGCGTGCAGTACGACAAGCTGCGCGGCGTCTTCATCCGAGGCCGCTTCGAACTGATCGACGACCAGGAGCTGTGCTACCGCATCGCGGTGGCCTCGGCGAAGAAGTACAACGAGCTCGACGAGGAAACTGCAGGCCCGGCCCTGCGCCACTACATCCGCAAGCGCGTGGCGCTGATCTTCCATCCCGAGAAGGTCTCGAGCTGGGACCATGGGAAGATCGGGTCGGCGGGCTGAGATCGATCGAGGCCGAGGTCATTCTGATCAGCGGACACGCCAGGTCGCGCGGTCTCAGAACGGACCGATCCCGTTGAAGCACCACAGGGTACGCTCGGCGGGGAAGAAGTATCCGATCGCCATGCAGACCTCCGAGCTCGTGTAGGAGTCTCCAGAGGTCACCGTCTGATTCGTGAAGTTGTCGTAGATGCACTGCGAGGTCAGCTCTCCCGACGCGAACGTGACGAACGGTTCCTCTTCGCGAATCTCTGCACCGGGGTTCGCGAAATCGGTGCTCTCGAAGACTGTCGTCAAACCGTCCAGGATCCGCGTGCTCGTGGAATGGTTGTGCGTATACGTGGAGAGCCACCAGAAGCTCGCGTCTTCGGGCGTGTCACAATCCTGCTCTTCCAGCTCGTTCATGGATTGCGGCGACAACGAGATGGAGCCGTCGTAAGTGACGAAAGTCGCCGTCTCGGTGAATTCCTCGCCCGGCTCGAGAGCCTCGGCATCCAGGATGACACCCCCTGACAGAACGTCGTCGGTGGGATTGAGGTTGTGCATCAGGATGTAACCGGCGGAGCTCGGCGGAATCTCGGCCGCCAACGGCTTGCCGCTTCCGTCCTCGGCCGGAAAGGTCAGCTCGGCCGCCGTCGTATATGCCGAGTACATCCAGTGGGGCGGCGGAGTGGCGCCAAGGCCGCAGTCTTGTGACGACAGCGTACCCGGAGGCTGAAGATCGATAGGGTCGCCGTTGGCGTCCACCGTCAGGAACACGACCATGCGAAACGTGGCCGGCAGCATCTGCGAGGCCCATCGCCGGACGGCAAGCGTTTCGGTATTGGGCGTGCGGAAATAGTAGCAGTAGGTGTTGAGGGCGCCCGGAGGCACCTCGAGCTGGAGGGTTTCAATCTGGAAGCCGGGTGGCGCGCATGCGCACCCGAGGACCTCGGGCTGTCCGACGGCGACTTTCAGACACAGTAGCGAGTCCGACGCGGACGCCGCGCCCGAGCCGTTGGTGTCACACTCGCAGTCGCACGTCTCCGCACCGACCGCGGCCTTGAGAATGAAGAGACAGTCGGAGGCCGTGGGTGCGTCACCGTTGGAAACCGGTTGTCCGCAATCGCCCAGCGCTGCTGTCGCGGGCGAAGATGCCGCGACGATCAGTGCGATCACCAATCCTGCCGCGATCCCCGTCAGGGCCCGTCGTTTCATCCCACTCCACACCCGTCGCCAGACCACCTCCGAAGGATGCGCCATGCAGGCCTCGAACGAGTCATCGCGGGTGGAATGATCGATGGTAAGTCATCGAAAGCGTTTCAGGTAGTCCACATGCGTCGAAAGACTCGTCGCAGTGTTGTTGCTCCGGTGTCGCGACGCCCGTTACATTTCGAAGAGTCCTTTTCCGGCCGCGTTTACATTCGTCGAATTTCCGAGGAGCAGGCGGCGTGCGTCTCGAATACCAGAATGCCATCGGAGACATCGTCTTCTTTCACATCGCGCATCAGCTCGCGTCCGTGCCGATGCATGCGTATCTCCTCAGCGGCTCTTTCCTGGTGGCCTACCTGACCACCAACGGCTCCGACTGCCGCGGCGTCAGCCCATGTACGGAATTGTTCGGGTTCGCTTTTCTGGCCACCTACCTGCTGGTGCTTCTGGCGCAGCTGGTCTACAGCGCCATCAACCTTTTCCATGACGACAACAGGGCCTCCCTGACCAGTCACGTCCTCGAGATCGGCGAGCTGGGCATCAGCGAGTACACGAACTTCCAGCAGTCGCTGTACTCGTGGGAAGGCATCCTCAAGGTGGTCAACGTCGCCGGCTTCGTCGCCATCTACGTCTCGCCGCATACGGCGGTCGTGGTGCCGCCCCGCGCGTTCGTCACGCACCGCGAGCGCGGCGAGTTCCTCGCCCTGGTCAAGTATCGCATCGATGCCGCGCGCATCGAGCAGACCGCCACGGCCTGAAAACGCCGCCAGGCAGCGACGCAACTTCGCCTCCGCGGCACGCATCACCGCACGGCAGCCCCGTCGCACCAGGAATTGTACCTGTGGCCTTTATTCGGTTAAGGCGGCGCAGCGATGAAGAATCCGATCAGCGCCACGCTGCACGCACTCCGGGACGTGCGCGGCAGCGGCGGCAGCCTTGCGGGCCTGCGAGAGGACGAGCGGCTGGACGGCCGCACTGCGCTGATCACCGGTGCCAACCGCGGACTGGGACGCGCCGTGGCCATCGAGCTGGCACGGCGGGGTGCGCGCGTGATCATGGCCTGCCGCAGCGGCATTCCCCAAGCCGGCGAGGAGGTGCGGCGCGCCAGCGGCTCGTCCGACGTCGAGATGCGCAGTCTCGACATGGCGGACCTGCACGGCATCGGCGCCCTGTGCGATTCGCTGGCGCGTGACGGCGAGAAGCTCGACGTCGTCGTGCTCAATGCCGGCGCCGTTCCGCGCAGCGACCGGCCCACCGCGCAAGGCTTCGAGCTGATGTTCGGCGTCAACTACCTCGCCAACGTAGCTCTCCTGGAAGGTCTGATCCGCGCGCGTCTGTTGCGCACCGATGGCGGACGGCGTCCGCGCATCGTCTTCGTCTCCAGCGAGTCGCATCGCGGTGCAGGGCCCGTGCGATTCGATGAGCTCGGCCGCTACGTTTCCTACGGCGCGATGGCCGGGATCAAGGTCTACGGCTACTCCAAGCTCCTGCTCACGATCTACGCGATGCATCTGGCCCGCCGTCTCGGCGACGCGGCCTCGGTTCACGCCTGCTGCCCCGGCCCCATCGACAGCGACATCGCGCGAGAGGCGCCCGGCTGGGTCAAGCCTTTGCTGGCCGTCGCGATGAAACGTTTCTTCCGCTCGCCGCAGGATGCGGCGGCGCCGGTCGTATATCTGGCATGCGCCAAGACGCTCGACGCCGCCACCGGCCGCTATCTGCACCTGATGATGGAGAAGGAACCCGATCCCAGCTGTCAGGATGCGGCCACAGGGGAACGCCTGCTGCGAGAGAGCAGTGCGCTGATCGAACGCGCGACCGAGCAGCGCGGAGGCGCATGAGCGAGGACGCCGCCCAGCGTGTGATTTCGGGCCAGAGCTGGCGCGAGTTCTGCGACCGGCTCAAGGCTGCCGGCGAACCTGTCTTCTCGGCCGAGCCTGCCGCCGATGCCTTCAGTCGTGCCGAAGGCACGCGCTACCTGACACGCCTGGTGCGTGCGGCGCTCGAGACGTTCGTCGAATTCGCCGATCCGATGGCGCCCGTGCTCCGCCGTGCCGTGCACGAGACCGTCAAGATGGGCGCCGACAATCCCGACAACTGGTACGAGAACGCGCCGGTGCACGGCGACTACGAGTACCGCCTGCACGGCACGCGTGGGACCGTTCCGTATCTGAGCATCGCCACCCAGGTCGGCCATTACGGGCAGGGCGGGGGAATGCCGCCGGCCGGATTCCTCGAAGCCAAGGATCTGCAGATCGGCGCCGACGGCGGCCTCGACCTGATCCTCAGCAAGGAACCTCGGCCCGGCAACTGGCTCAGGCTAGCCGACGGCTACGGCACCCTCATCATTCGACAGACCTTCCTGGATCGTAGCCGCGAGACGCGCGCGCAGCTGACGCTCGAGCGCATCGGCGGTCCGGCATCGCCGCGGCCGCTGACGGCAGAAGCGATGGACGCCGGCCTTGCCAGCGCGGGCTCGCTGGTGGCCGCATGCGCGACCATCTTTCCCGGCTGGGCCGACGGGTTTCGTGCCCACGCCAACGAGCTGCCGCGCTTCGATCCGGACCTGTCGCGCATGTTCGGCGGCGATCCCAACATCGCCTACTACCACAGCTACTGGGAGCTGGCGGCGGACGAGGCCCTGGTCATCGAGACGACGCCGCCGCCGTGCGACTACTGGAACTTCCAGCTCAACAACTACTGGATGGAGTCGCTCGACTACCGCTACCACAACGTGTGCATCAACAAGGCCAGCGCGCGCCTGCGAAGCGACGGCAGCGTGCGCATCGTAGTTGCGCACACCGATCCGGGCGTCGAGAACTGGCTCGACACGGCCGGGCATTCTTTCGGCACGATGTGCTTTCGCTGGGTGCGAGCCGAGCACGATCCGGTGCCGCAAACGCGCGTCGTGCCGATCTCGGAACTGAAGGCGTGACCGGCGCCGAGCTGCGCGAGCGGCCCTACCGGCCGCGCGCGATCGCGGTGCTCAACAGGGTCGGTGCGCGCCTGGCCGGGCTCGGCATCGCAGCGGGCCGCATGCGCGAGGACGAGCTGATCCGGGCGGCGCGCACCCGCACCGGGCTGCACGACTTCGGGGACGAGGGCTTTCGCGAGGCTCTGTCCGTGCTCGTGGACTCCATCGAGCGCGAAGCGCGGCTGCATGCTGTCGGCCGCCTCGTCACGAAGACGCGGCTGCTGTCCGCGCTGTGCACGCGCCTTCGCGTGCACGAGTACGTGCGGCGTCATCCCGAGGTCGCTACGCTCGCGCTGGCGCCGCCGATCGTCATCGCGGGCCTGCAGCGCACCGGCACCACGATGCTGCATCGCCTGCTCGCCAGCGATCCGTCGCTGCGGCCGGTGCTGGCGTGGGAAGGCATGTCTCCCTTGCGCGGCCGCGGCGCGGTCTTCGGCATCGAGCCCGGTCGCCTCAAGGGCAAGATGGGCGAGCGAGCGCTGGCGTACATGGCGCCTGCGTTCTTCGCCATTCATCCGGCCGAGGCCGATGCGCCCGAAGAGGACGTCCTGCTGCTCGATTACGCGTTCATGAGCACGACGCCCGAGGCGACCCTGCACGTGCCGTCCCAGGCACGCTGGCTCGAAGAGCAGGATCACACGCCGGCCTACGAGTACTTCGCCCTGCTGCTGCGGGTGCTCGCGCATCAGCACGGCGGCGCCGGCACGCGCTTCGTGCTGAAGACGCCGCATCATCTCGAATACCTGGACGTGCTGCGCAAGGTGTTCCCCGGCGTGCAGGTGATCCAGACGCATCGCGATCCGGTTCGCACGCTCGCCTCCTTCTGCAGCATGGTCTGGCACGGCCGAGGCATCTTCAGCGACCAGGTCGATGCGGCCGAGGTCGGCGCGCACTGGTCGCGCAAGGTAGGACGTCTGCTCGACCGCAGCATGCAGGTGCGGGCGTCGGTTGCCGACCAGGGCTTCGCCGACGTTTTCTACTACGACCTGGTCGCCGATCCCGGGGCTGCCGTCCGCGCTCTCTATGGCCAGCTCGGGTTGTCGCTGACGCCGCAGGTCGAGTCGCGCATGCAGCAGACGCGCGAGAAGAACCCGCAGCACAAGTACGGCTCGCATCGCTATCGCCTCGAGGACTTCGGGCTTACCGCCGCAGGGGTCGAGCCTCTATTTGCGGCGTATCGGAAGAGGTTCGCCGTCCCGCACGAGTGACCCAGAACCGCCTTGCTGCTCGCGGTACTGCGTTGCGCCGCCGACGCTGCGACGTCATCGCGGCCTGCATCGGCCGGCCACACCCTACCGTAGTGGCAGCACGCGTGTTTCGCTCAACCGTCGCCGACAATCGCGCCCGCAGGTCTGGCCTCGTCTCGTCGCGCCGTCGTAGAATCGGAGCCATGGAGACCCGGCTCTACGTGTTCACCGCCGTTCTATCTGTGTGTCTGCCCGGCCTCGCCCGAGGCGAGGTCAACTGGATGACAGGGGGAGACATTTTAGACATCGATCAGGGCACCACGATCGGCGACACCTCGCCCATCGCGGTCGGCTCCAATCCAGAGGCGCTGCTCAGCGTAGAGGAACCGGGCGTCGAGTTCGGCACCGTCATCTTTCCCGACGGGGCCGACGCCGGCACCGTCCACTTCATCGAATGGGAGACGGCGGAGGCCGTCACGCTTGCGGGGTTCAATCTGTGGGCCAACGGTGACACGCCCTCCTTCCCGGAAGGCCGAACCATCCATCACTTCAAGCTGATCGCGACCGTGGGAGAGAACGATGTCGTCGTCTACGACGAGGACGTCGCCTCTCCGTACACGTTTCTAGACGACGACAACTTCCCGCTCATCATCTCCACGCCCGTACCCGTAACGACCGCGAGCCACTGGCGCGCCGAGTTCACCCAGCACTCGGACAGTTTCAATTCCGGCCCGCGCATCCAGGAGCTCGACGGGTATGCGCCAAAGCTGTGCGGCGACGGCAACCACAGCGGGAACGTCACTGCCAGCGATGCGCTTCTCGCACTCAAGGCGGCGGTCGGCGCGGCATCGTGCATCTACTGCGCCTGCAACGTGGTCGGCGACGAGGACATCACTGCGACCGACTCCCTGGCGATCCTGCGCTCTGCGGTCGGAGTGGAGGTCGAGTTGGACTGCATCGCCTGCTACCTGGGAGAAGACAGTCCGACGTGAAGCACGGCGGCAACAGGCCTTCGGACCCCGGGTAGAGAAAGGGTCAGGCACCTTTTGCAAAGGTGCCTGACCTTTTTTCACGTGCGGGCGACGAGGGCGGCCAGCTCGCGTGCCACGAGCTCGGGCTTCTCCCAGTGCACCGAGTGACCGACCTGCGGTACCGCGACGAAGCGTGCATCGGGAAATCTCTCGAGCAGCTGATCCTGATCTGCTCGCATGCAGATGTTCTCCTGCTCGCCCCACAGGATCGCCGTAGGCGCGCTCCACTGCTCGAACCTCGGCCCACGGTCGTGCAGGAAGCCTTCGAAGAGCGCTCGCCAGACGCGCGCGGGCAGCTTGAGGCTCTCGCCCACGACCATGTCGAGAAACTCCGGCGCCAGCGGCTGGAACGAGGTGCCGGCCTGGAAGTCGCGCACGAACTGCGGGTCGACCGGATCCTGCAGCTGCGAGACCGTGCTCCAGATCTCGTGGACGCCCTCGTTGCCGGCCAGCGAATGAAACGCGCCGATCAGCATCAGCGCGCGCACGCGCTGCGGATGCTCGGCCGCAAAGCGCTGAGCCACGGCCGTTCCCATCGAGTGGCCGACCACGACGGCCGCATCGATGCCGAGCGCGTCGAAGAAGGCCGCCACGTCGCCGGCAAGATCGCCGATGCCGTAGCCGCTCTCCGGGCGCGTCGCCTCGCCGTGTCCGCGCTGCGTGACCGCGATGGCACGTATACCGGCCGGAAGATGCGCCAGCACCGGCTCGAAGGCTCTCCAGGAATCGGTGACGCCGTGCAGGAACACGACCGGAACGCCGAGCGGATCTCCCCGCTCGACATAGGGCAGGCGAATACCGCCCGGCAACTCGGCGATCGGGATCATCGGGTCCATGACACTTCCTCCTTGCCGTAGCCCGCGGCCACG
>DASPNH010000173.1:0-48086 GCA_035626675.1 Binatia bacterium | reverse complement strand
GCCTCTACCAGATGCCAGGCCTCGAGGACGTCGACCGCGTCGAGCTCAGCACGCCGTTCGGCGACCCCTCCGACGCGTATTTCGTCGGCCGCATCGGCGATCAGGCCGTGGCCTTCCTGCCGCGCCACGGCGTCGGGCACCCGATTTCGCCGAGCGAGATCAACTTCCGCGCCAACATCCACGGCTTCAAGCAGCTCGGTGCGGACGCGGTCCTGGCCATTTCCGCCGTGGGCAGCCTTCGCGAGGAGATCGTCCCGGGGCACGTCGTCGTGCCCGACCAGTTCATCGACCGCACGCGCGGCCGGATCTCGACGTTCTTTACCGGCGGCGTGGTCGCACACGTCGGCTTCGCCGATCCGTTCTGCTTCCCGATGTCCCGGCTTCTCGTCGAATGCGCCCAGACCGCAGGCGCCACCGTGCACGAGCGCGGCACCTACGTCTGCATGGAAGGCCCGCAGTTCTCGACGCGGGCCGAGTCGCACCTGTACCGGAGCTGGGGCGCCGACATCATCGGGATGACGAACCTCCAGGAGGCCAAGCTGGCGCGAGAGGCCGAGCTCTGCTTCACCACGCTGGCCCTCGCCACCGACTACGACTGCTGGCGCCAGGATGGCGACAGCGTCGAGATCACCGACGTCCTGGCCGTGCTGGCCGCCAACGCGGGTCTGGCGCAGAAAGTCGTACAGCTTCTGGCCGTCCGCATGGATGCAGCACGCGTCTGCCCATGCCGGACGGCCCTCGAGAACGCCGTGGTGACCTCGCCGTCGGTCATCTCGGAACAAGCCAATGACCGATTGGCACTGCTGCTCGCGCGCGTCAGCAACCAAGGAGAATGATGCCGAAAGATTCCGCCAAGTCCGTCTGTGTCGTGGGCTCGGTCGCACTCGATTCGCTCGAGACGCCGCACGGAAATGCGCCCGACGTTCTGGGAGGTGCGTGCAGCTACTTTGCCGTCGCCGCCAACTTCTTCGCGCCCGTCAATCTGGTGGGCGTGGTCGGCAGCGACTTCCCCGAAGAGGAACGCCGCTTCCTGGTCGAGACCGGCATCAATATCGAGGGGCTCGAGGAAGCCGAAGGCAAGACGTTCCGCTGGCACGGCCGCTACCACGAGAACATGAACGTGCGCGATACACTCAGTGTGGCGCTCAACGTCTTCGAGCAGTTCAATCCCAAGCTTCCCGAGTCCTATCGCGGCAGCGAGTTCGTGTTCCTGGCCAACATTCAGCCGACGCTGCAGGCCAACGTGCTCTCGCAGCTGCTCTCGCCGCAGTACGTGGGCGCCGACACGATGGACTACTGGATCCAGAGTGCGCCGGAGGAGCTGAAGACGCTTCTTTCGCAGGTCGACATGCTCAGCATCAACGACTCGGAGGCTCTCCAGCTCTCGGGCGAAGGCAACATCGTCAAGGCGGCGCGCAAGATCCTGGCGATGGGCCCCAGGCACCTGATCGTCAAGCGAGGCGAGTACGGCGCCCTGCAGTTCTCTGCCGACGAGATCTTTGCCGTGCCCGCGTTCCCGCTGGAGGAGGTCATCGATCCGACCGGCGCCGGCGATTCCTTCGCCGGCGGCATGATCGGAAGCCTGGCCGAGGAAGGCGAGGTCACCAGCCGCACCCTGCGCCGAGCGATCGTTTACGGAACGGTGGTCGCTTCGTTTACGGTGGAGAACTTCGGCCTGGATCGCCTCAAGTCGCTGACGCGCGAGGAGATCGACCGGCGCTTCAAGCAATTCATGGCGATCACCGATTTTCAGAGCTGAACCGGATAAGGGGACAGTCCCCTTATGAGCGGCGTCGCGCGTGGCCAGCGCTGGATGAACGAAGCCGAGCCCGAGCTCGGTCTCGGCGTCGTCGTCGCGAGCGACCAGCGCAGCGCATCCATCCACTTCGCCGCGGCCGGTGAGACGCGTCGCTATGTCCTGCGCTCGGCTCCTCTGCGGCGCGTCGCGTTCTCGGCCGGTGATTCGTTCGTCGACGACCACGGTCGCACCCATCAGGTCGAAGCCGTAACGGAACGGGACGGCGTGCTTCACTACCGCACGCGCGAGGGTGAGCTCTGCGAAGAACGCGTCTCGGCGCGCATCGCGCTGACCACCCCGCGCGAACGGCTGCTGGCCGGCCGCGTCGATCCCTCGCGCATCTTCGATCTGCGCCGCCAGACTCTGGCCCGGCAGCACGAGCACCGGCGCTCGCCCGTCCGCGGTTTCGTCGGCCCGCGCGTCGACCTGCTCGCGCACCAGTTCTTCGTGGCGGCCGAGGTCAGCGCCCGTCTCGCGCCCCGAGTGCTGCTGGCGGACGAGACCGGTCTCGGCAAGACCATCGAGGCAGGGCTTTGCCTGAGCCGCCTGATTCTCAATGGTCGCGTCGCGCGTGTGCTCGTGCTCGTGCCCGATTCCCTGCTCCACCAATGGCTGGTCGAGCTGCGCCGCCGTTTTCAGCTGCGCTTCGCGATCTACGACGAGAGCCGCTGCGCAGCGATCGAGGAAAGCGAGCCCGGCGCGAACCCCTTCCTGGAAGAACAGCTCGTGCTGGCGGGTCTGTCGCTGATCGCCGACGGAGGTGTGCGCGCGACGCAGGCCGCGCAGGCGGGGTGGGACATGGTCGTCGTCGACGAAGCGCATCATCTGCAATGGTGTCTTTCCGAGGCGAGCGCGGCCTATCGGGCCGTCGAAGCGGTCACGGCGCGCGCTGCCGCGGTGCTGCTCTTGACGGCGACGCCTCAGCAACTCGGCGAGGAGGGACACTTCGGCCGTCTCCGGCTCCTCGATCCCGACCGGTACGCCGATTACCGGCGATGGACCGAAGAGTTTCGCCGCTACAGCGAGGTTGCAGCGCTGGCCGGCGACCTGATCGCCGGCAACGAACCGGGACCGAGCGCCATCTCGGCGCTGGCCGGGTTCCTTGGCGTGTCCGACGAGGAGGTCGTCCGGCGCGCGCGCGAGCCTGGGCTGCGAAACCAGCTGCTGCAGGATCTGATCGATCGTCACGGACCGGGCCGCGTCATGTTTCGCAACACTCGCGCCGGCGTCGGGGGGTTCCCGGTTCGTCAGATCCTGCGCTCGGAGCTGCCGCTGGCCGAAGCAGAACTGGCGCGTAGGCTGCACGATGAGCTTCGCGGCGATCTCGCACCCGCATCGGCGCCGGACTCCGTCGTCGATCTCGGCTCCGATCCGCGCATCGCCTGGCTTCTGTCGCTGCTGGCATCTCCCGAGCCGCGCAAGCTGCTGGTGATCTGCCGCAGCGCCGACAAGGCCGAGGCCATCGATGCTGCGATCGCCGCTCGCATGCGCGTGTCGACGGCGCTCTTCCACGAACGGCTCACCCTGGTGCAGCGCGACCGCAACGCGGCCTGGTTCGCGCAGCCCGACGGCGCACGACTGCTGGTCTGCTCGGAGCTCGGCAGCGAGGGTCGCAACTTCCAGCATGCGCAGCATCTGGTGTTCTTCGACGTGCCGCTGGATCCCGATCTGGTCGAGCAGCGCATCGGCCGTCTGGACAGGATCGGCCAGCAAGGGGTGGTGCACGTGCACGTTCCCTGCGTCGCCGGCACCGGCCAGGAGGTGCTGGCGGACTGGATCGACGAAGGCGTCGACGCCTTCCGGCGCCCGACGCTGGTGGCGCAGCCGCTTCTGCAGGCTTTCGGCGATCGCGTCCGCGAGCTTGCGTTGTCGGCTCGGGATCTGGCGCCATCGAAGCTTCGCACGCAGATCGATGTGCTGGTCGGGCAGACGCAGGCGCAGGCTGCGGCTCTGGTCGAACGCGTCGAGAAGGGCCGCGACCGCCTGCTCGAGATGGCCTCGCTACGCCGCGAGATTGCCGAGCCGCTGCTGAACGAAGTCCGCCGGATGGATGCAGACCTGGGGCTCGAGGAATGGACGCTGCGCGTTCTCGAGCACTTCCGCATCTACGCCGAGGAAATCGCTCCGCGATCCTACCTTCTCAATCCGGACGCCTTGCACAGCCCCGACTTTCCGAGCCTGGAACGAGGCGACACCGCGCTCACGTTCGATCGCAGCACCGCTCTGGTTCGCGAGGACCTGCAGTTCGCCAGCGCAGACCATCCTTTGATCGGCGACGCGCTGGAGTTGCTGCTGGGCTCCGAAGCCGGCAACGCCTCCTTCGCTCTGCTCGAGGAAGACGGCAGGCCGCATCTGTATCTGGAGTCGATCTTCGTGCTCGAAGCGGTCGCGCCGCGGCGGTTGCACATCGGCCGCTTCCTGGCGCCGACGCCGGTTCGCGTCATCGTCGACCAGCACGAAGCCGTGCCGGATGCAGAAGACGACCCGTGCGTCGCGCCTGCAGGCAGTACGGGTGCACCCTCACGCCTCGTCGACGGCAGCGGCGACTGGATTCGCGCACAGAAGAGCATTCTGGCTCCGCTGATCGCCAGGCTGTACGGACGATGCGAGCAGCTCGCCGCGCAGCGAGCCGACGCGGAGCGCGCGGCCGCACGACGGCTCATGCAAACGCAGCTCGCGATGGAAATCGAAAGGCTGAAGGCGCTGGCCGCCGTCAACGATGAAGTACGGACCGAGGAGATCGCGGTCCTCGCCGCGCAGAGGGCAGAGCTGGAAGCCGCGATCGACTCGGCGCGCGTGCGGCCGGACGCGCTCAGGCTGGTGTGGCGCGGACCCGTGCGCGACGGTGCGCCGCTCCTGTCCCGTTGACGTTCGCAAGACGTGACGCGCACTGGCACGGTCTCCTGCGCGTCGCATCGGTACAGCGTATGGGAGGTCGAACGTCCGCCCTCGAGTACGGACTACGGTCTAGCCGCCGGGCCGGGCAGGCATTCGTTCCGGCACTGTCGACGGCTCAGTTCTCGCGCGCGGCCCGGCGGATGACCTGGGTGACGGCCTCGGCCTGCTCGATCTGGACGTAGTGACCGCTCGGCGAGACGAGCAGCGCCTCGGCCCCCGGAACCTCCTGCTCCAGTCGCTCGGCAGTTGCGCGGCGCGCTTCGTCGTCGCGCTGGGCGACCACGTACAGTGGAAGCTCGATCTTCCCGTAGTTCGGGCTCAGGCGGGAAAGCTCTTCATCGGAACCGGAGTGTTCGTTGGCCGTCGCGTGCAGGACCTTCGGTTCGGCGAACACGGGCAGCCGGAGGTCGACGAAGCCCGGCGGCGGCCCGGCCACCTTGAACTCGGCCGTGAACGCTTCGCGCAATCGCGGTTCAGCGCTGCTGCGCAGGATGCGCGCGAGCCCCGGGCCGAATACGGGCAGCCGCAGGTATCGGAACAACGGATTGATGGGACGGATCCGCGAATAGACGGCGCTGTCGAGCACCACCAGTGCCGACACCCGCGCCGACTTCAGCGCCGCCAGCGCCAGCGCAGTGGTTCCGCCGTAGGAATGGCCGACCACGACGGTGTCCCGGAGCTGCAACTGCTCGATGAGGCCTGCTGCGATGCGCGCATTGTCCGCGTAGGAGTAGCTTCCCGTGTCGGCGCTGAACCCGTGCCCCGGGCGGTCGTAGCGCGTAACGCGAAACTCGTTCTGGAGAGCGCCGGCCTGCAGGTCGAAATCCTCGAGCACACCGGGCGAGCCGTGGATCATCAGGACGTCGCGGCCCGACCCCTGTTGCACCACGCGCAGGCTCACGCCCTCGACCACGACGTGGCGTCCGGCGAAGCCGTCGCGGATGCGCGAGTCAGGCTCGTAGAGCAGACCCGCCAGACCTATGGCGCCGAGGAGCAGTGCGAGGACCAGGGCGAGACCGAACGCCAGCCGCTTCATGCCGGGACATTCCGATGGGCATACCGTCCACGCAAGCCGTGCGCCGCGCCGCGGATGCCGGCGCAGCGAGCCTCACCGTGCGCGCAGCGCCTTGTGACGCCGGCGTGTCGAAGCCATCGTCGAAGGATGACAGCCGATGCCGTCGCGCCGCCTCCTCTGGTCCTGACGATCGGTCATTCCACACGCTCTTTCGAGGAGCTGCTGGCGCTGCTGCAGCGCAACGCCGTCACGCGTCTGGCCGACGTCCGCACGATTCCGAAGTCGCGCCGGCATCCGCATTTCGCCATCGATGCTCTCCAGCAGACGCTGCCAGCGGCGGGCGTCGCCTACGAGCACATGGCGGGACTCGGCGGACTGCGGCGCCCGGCGCCGGACTCGATCAACATGGCATGGCGCAATACGTCGTTTCGCGGCTACGCCGATTACATGCAGACGCCGAAGTTCGTCGAAAGTCTCGAAGCACTGATCGCGCGGGCAGAGCACGAGCAGGTAGCCATCATGTGCGCCGAAGCGGTGCATTGGCGCTGCCACCGCTCGCTCATCTCGGACGCGCTCATCGTTCGCGGTCTGCGCGTGGAGCACATCCTCAGCGAGACCAGCCGGCGTGTGCACGAGCTGACGCCGTTTGCACGGGTCGAGGGAACGCAGGTGACCTATCCCGGCCAGCCGACGCTCCTTTGACGCTCGGCGCCACCAGCTGCTGCTCGATTCCGGCGCCGTCAGGAAACCAACTTGGCCTGCCGCGACGAGCTGGCCCTTGTCTCCTGCAAAAGCGAAGCGGCTCGGCCGGCGAGTCACGGCGTAGCTGCCAGCGCCGGAGCGGGAGCACACGCCCCCGCTCCGGCCGGGCCGCTACGGCGTGAAGCAGTCGTCCGGGACGGCGTACGTATCGAGCTCGCAGTTACACTTGCTCGATTCCCCGCCTGCGAGCTTGTCCTTCTCGCAGACGATGTCGGTCCGCACGAAGTTGGTGGACTGCACGCTGATCGGGTCGGAGCCAGCCAGTCCCTCGATGATCACGTTGTCTTCGAGACGGACGTGGCTGGTGTCCACGTTGAGCACTCCGTAGCTGGTGTAGCCGCGGATGACGTTCTCGTAGACGCGCGGCCCGTTGGCCTGGCTGCGACCGGAGATCTTGATTCCGGTGCCACCACCGTCGATGCGGTTGTCGTTGATTGCGTCGTCGGCATCGGCGAGAGACATGTTGATGCCGATTCCCGTCGTGCCGGCCAGCTGAATCACGTTGCGCAGGTAGTCCTTGCCGTTGGACGTTCCCGTCCACGAGATCCCGTTGGTCGCGCCCGTGATCTTGACCTCCTTGACGGTACCGCAGTCGACCACTGCCGTCGGGAAGTTCCCGTCGATGGCTCCGCCTTGAACGATGGAGTTGACGTGATTGCTGCCGCTGGTCGAGCATTCGATGGCTGCATGCTGCGGACAGTTGGGGGTTCCGTCCATGTTGAGCGGGCATTTGATCTTGTGGCCGTTCAGGTTCAGGTCGGCACCGCCCGTGATCTGGAAACACGGTCCGACCGTGCCGCTGACGGTGACGTCTCCGGAAAGGCTGGTGTTCGCCGATATCGTTCCGCAGTTGTTCACCGCTGCGGCTTCCCCGGCCATTGCCACGCACATCGCGGCTGCCAGCGACAGCACCACTTTGCGCGGCGATGTCCTCTTCGTCGATTCTGCTTTCATCTCTCTGACTCCTTGTTTGTTCACGACTGACCCACGGAGCGCTCGGCTCGACGCGGGCGTGCGGTGGATGTTGTTCGCGCCTAGTACAGCAGCGGGAATGTGAACGGCACGTCGTCCTGCTCGCACTGCGTGGCGCAGTTGCAGAGCAGATGGTTCTCGGTGTTGCTGCCGTGCAGGTTCAGGCACACCGACCCCGTCACGGACGAATCCCGCTTGTACATCAGGTTGTCGTCGACCGAGATGTTGGCCGTGGAGGTGCCCGTCGTCTTGATTGCAGCCAGATGAGAGTCACGGATGAGGTTGTTGACCAGGTCCGCCTTCCCGATCCCGCTCGTGTCGTACATGCTGGTGATCTCGATGGCCGTCTCGTCGGCGCGCAGGAAGTTGTTGCGAACCTCCGAAGAGCGATTGTACAGCCGTGATTGGACCGCCACGTCGCGGACCTCGATGATGCTGTTTCGAAGATACCGCAGGGAGGTCCCGACGGTTGCGGTATCGGTGTTCTGGACGCCGATGCCGACCTCGCCGTGGATCACGACGTCGGTCACCTGCGCGCAGTTCTTGATACCGACGGCCAGGTTGCCGTCGATTCCGCCCTTGACCGCACCGCTGTCCTTGATCTCGACGACATAGTCGCCGCCTTGCGGAACGCACTCGATCCCGATGCCGCCGGCGGCGCCCGAATTGGTGATCGTATGGCCGTTCAGGTCGATGGTTCCGCCGTTGGCAATCGTCAGGCAGGCGCCGGAGTCGCCGGCCAGATCGTAGTCCTCGGTGAGGTCGATCTCACTGACGCCGATGAAGGTGATCGGAGAGGAAGGGCATTCCGCGGTCGCGGGAAGAAAAGTGTCGTAGGGCGACACGGCTTCTTCTTCGCAATACGGTGCACCGCACTCGCACTGCAGACCGCCGTAGAGTGTGTTGGCCGGCAGGTCCACGCAGGTCCCGCCCGGCGCCAGGTTGAGGTCGTACATCATGTTGCTGCGTACGCGGACCCTGGCGGTAGCGGATTCGATTCCCGTATACGCCACGTCCCGCACCACGTTGTGTTCGACGATGGGAATTCCGGGGCCGGCCGCGAACACTTCGTTGTTGCCCCGGATGCTGATGCCGACGTTGTCAGCCCGCACGTTGTTGCCCGTGATCCGGGACCCTCCGCCCTTGAGCTCGACGTCGAGGCCGTAGGTGTCGGCTTCGATGAGGCTGTCGCTGAGTTCGTGCAAGCCGATACCGACGTTGTAGACGCCCCAGCTCGCACCTTCGCCCGTCATTTCGATGCCTTGGATGTTCTCGCAGTTTTTGATGCCGTAGATCCAGATACCTGAAATTTCCCCTTTCGGAGTGCCGGTGTCCTTGATGGTGATGCCCGGTGAGGTGCAGGTGATGGCGCTGGTAGCCCAGCTCGTGTCGGTGATGGTGTGTCCGTTCAGGTCGAGGACAGAGCCTTCACCGCTGATGATGAAGCAGTTGCCGTTGCTGGTCAGCGTATAGTCGTCCGTCAGGACGATGTTCCCGCTGACGGGTCCTGGGCACGTCGCTGCGCCCGCCGGCGCAGCCATGCCCGCCATCGCCGCCAGCGATGTCAGTGCGAATAGGAAGACGCGATCTGGTTTCATGGCAAGACTCCACTTGTTCTTCGTTGTTGCAGCCAGTGTGGTTCGTCGGTGGTGCATGCCTGCGTGAGCAGGGCCGGCGAGCAATGCGGCGTCTGCCAGGACTGTGTCAATCGTCGTGCGCGATCGAAATGTGTCCTAGCTCAGAAATGTCCTCGCGCCCGAATCCGTTCGGAAGCGGCATTCGCGAGGGCTCGCGCCGAGCGATGCTGCCCGGTCGCTTCGCCGGCTTACACGAGCCAAAAATTCGATCTCGCCATGCCTGTGGTGATGCCCGTCACCGAATGGCGTCAGTCGCCGTCGACGATTCCTGGATCGGCAAGGAAGCCCACGCCGAGCTGGATGCGTTGCGGACCGCGAAATCGGGGCAGCTTCGACGAGGACTCGGCTCGCGCGTTCCCGGCACATTCAAGACAAAACCGTATGCGCTACCGGTTGTTACGAGGAGCGTGATTCCACCGCTGCCGCTCGTCGTCACACTGGCTGCAACCGTGTAAGTCTGGACGAGCCACCGCGAGCCGGTCGTGCTTTCAATGCTGTCGCCAGGCATCTCGGTCAGCAACGATGCGTACGGACAATCTCTTCAGGAGCAGCTCGAGAGCCCGCCGCTGCGTCGGGTCGATGAGCAGGCCATAAGTGGCGGCCAATCGATGGAGTGGCCAGCTGGTGGTCGGGAATATTTTTTTTCGTCATCGCGCGCCGGCACTGTGTCAGCGAGTGCGCGGCTTGCAGGGGTGGGTGGCCGCGGCCTTGCTGCGAACGCAGATCATCGCCGGTTTGGACCGCCAGCGTTTCACAGGAGCGCGACGCGACGAGCCGGGCAGAACCGGCGGAATGCACGCAGTGGCGCGAGCTACGGATGGTGATCGGGCTCTACGTATTCGACCTTCTCGATCTCATACCAAGGGCCGAACTCGCTGCGGTGGTACGGGCGGGCATGATCACCGTCCATGAACTGCAACTCGTCGCCGGCTACCTGGATTGCAGTCTGGTGGTCTTGTCCGCCTGCCGAGATGGTCAGTTTGCTGGCCTCGGCATCGAGCCTGTAGCAGCCTTTCGTCGTTCCAGGCATCGGTAGGCGGAACAGCATGCGACCGTCCGTAGTGTAGCGTTCGAAAGCGGTGCCGCCGGTATAGTGGCGGTATCGCCACGCTCCGACGATCGGCGGCGCGCCGGGCTCGGGCCTTCCTACGCGCTCGGCGCGTTCCTCGCCCCGCATTCCGTTGCGTATGAGCCTGTCGTTCTCGATGCGGAACCGCACAGGCGAGCCGGAATCGGCTTCCCCGGTTCCCGGATTGCGCAGCATGTCGCCATCTGCGACGTAGCGGCTGTCGACGATGACCGTCAAGGACCGGAGGTAGGTGCCGTCCGTGCGGAATTCCAGGACGCTGGCGATGCCTCCTCGGGTCGTGGCGCTGGACTCCCAGCGGCCGGTCAGCTCCGAAGCGGCGACGGGAGCGCAGGCAGTGCTGGCAGGCAGCAGTACCGAGATCATGGGAATCACGAAGCACCTCCCGTTGCGGCCCCCCGTCTCCTCTCATAGATTCGCCGCCTTGCGAACCTGTGCGAACTCGCTGTCGATACCCCGCATGCTTCGAACGGCGAGGCGCCGCCGATGAACCGTGCCGCCGAGTCCCGCCTCCATGCAGTGCCGGCGAGCACCGTCGATCTCTCGGTAGTCCTGCCGGTCTACAACGAAGAGGAGAACATCGAGCCGCTCCATGCCGAGCTGTCCGAAGCGATGAGGGCCCTGGATCGCAGCTACGAGATCATCTACGTCGACGATGGATCGCGAGACCGCTCGCCTCAGGTCCTGCGCCGCATCCAGGAAGCCGACGAGCACGTGCGCGTCGTCCTGTTCCGCCGCAACTTCGGTCAGACGGCGGCCGTCGCCGCCGGCCTGGAGCGCACCCGCGGCGGCATCGTCGTCACGCTGGACTCGGATCGGCAGAACGACCCGCGAGACATTCCGCGTCTGCTGGCCAAGCTCGAGGAAGGCTACGACCTGGTCTCGGGCTGGCGCCAGGATCGGCAGGACGAACTGGTGCGCCGGCGCATCCCCTCGATTGCGGCCAACGCGATCATCCGGGTAATCACCGGCGTCCACATTCACGACTACGGCTGCATGCTCAAAGCGTATCGCGGCGACGTGGCGCGCGGGCTGCGGCTCTACGGCGAGATGCATCGCTTCATCCCCGCCATCGCGTGCGACTACGGCGCCAAGGTCACCGAAATCATCGTCAACCACCGTCCGCGCGTGGCCGGCACTTCCAAGTACGGCCTGTCCCGCGTCGTGCGCGTGGTTCTCGATCTGCTGACGGTCAAGTTCCTGTCGGTGTACTCGACGCGGCCCATTCACGTGTTCGGCGTGCTCGGTGTGCTGTTAGGGGGGGCCGGCAGCGCCATCCTGGCTCTCCTGGCCATCGAAAAGCTCATCTTCGGCATGCCTCTCGCCGGTCGCCCCATCCTGCTGCTCGCCATTTTGCTGGTCATGACGGGCGTGCAGCTGGTGACGATGGGGTTACTGGGGGAGATGCTGGCGCGCACCTACCACGAGAGTCAGGGCAAACCCATTTACGTCGTCGCCGAAGAGCTTGGGGAGCCTATTTCCAAGCTTGCCGGGCCACCCATGCTCCGCTAGTATCCCGCGTTCCGTTGCGGCTTAACCCCCGGATCGGGCGACGTTTTTCGCGTATTTCGAGGAGTAGCGGTGAAAATCTGTGTGATAGGGACCGGGTATGTCGGCCTGGTTGCCGGGACGTGCTTTGCCGAGAGCGGCAACGACGTCGCGTGCGTAGACATCGACGCGAACAAGATCCAACGCCTCAAAGAGGGCCACGTCCCGATCTACGAGCCCGGCCTCGAAGAGCTGATTCAGCGCAACATGGAAGAAGGCCGTCTGACGTTCACGACGGACGTCGCATCGGCGGTACGGATCGCGCAGGTCTGCTTCATCGCAGTCGGCACGCCGCAAGGTGACAACGACCTCGCGCCGGACATGCGCTTCGTCTACCAGGTGGCCAAGGACATCGGGCAGGCGATGGACGGCTACCGCGTCGTCGTCCTCAAGAGTACCGTTCCGGTCGGCACCGCGCAGGCGGTGCGAAAGATCCTGTCCGAGAACACCAGACATCCTTTCGACGTCGTCTCCAATCCCGAGTTCATGAAGGAAGGCGCGGCGGTCGAGGACTTCCTCAAGCCCGATCGCGTCGTCATCGGCGTGGCCAGCGACAAGGCCGGTGAGATCATGAAGGATCTCTATGCTCCCTTCGTGCGCGGCGGTGCTCCGATCCTGGTGATGGACAATCCCAGCGCCGAGATGACCAAGTATGCGGCCAACGCGCTGCTGGCCACCAAGATCTCGTTCATCAACGAAGTCGCCAACCTGTGCGAGAGAGTCGGGGCCGACGTCAGCCACGTGCGACAGGGCATCGGGACCGACCGCCGCCTCGGCATGCACTTCCTGTATCCGGGGCTGGGCTATGGCGGCTCGTGCTTTCCCAAGGACGTGCGCGCCATCATGCACACCGCGATCTCGGTGGGCCTGGATTTCCCCCTGATGAACGCCGTCGACGAGGTCAACAATCGCCAGAAGAAGCGCCTGTTCGAGAAGCTGAACCAGCACTACGACGGCAAGCTCGAGGGCCGCACGTTCGGTGTCTGGGGCCTGGCGTTCAAGCCGCGCACCGACGACATGCGCGAAGCACCGTCGATCGGGCTGGTCGAGGACCTGCTCGCGGCCGGCTGCAAGGTCAACGTCCACGATCCGGAGGCGATGGAGGTCGCGCGCGGCTGCTTCGGCGACCGCGTCACCTACTGCGCCAAGAACTACGACGCGCTCTCGGGCGCCGACGCGTTGTGCGTGGTCACCGAGTGGAACGAGTTCCGTCATCCCGACTTCGACCGCATCAAGCGTCTGCTGAAGGAGCCGGTGGTCTTCGACGGCCGCAACCTTTGGGAGCCGCGCGACATGAAGACGCGAGGGTTCACTTATTTCCCCATCGGTCGCGCCTCGGCGCTGCCCGAGTAGTACGCACAGAAGAGAAAGGGGCAGCCAGTGGCAAGAGTTCTCATCACCGGCGGCGCCGGGTTCATCGGGTCGCACCTTTGCGAGCGCTTCCTGGCTGATGGGCACGAAGTCATCGCCGTCGACAACCTGCTGACCGGCGATCGCGACAACATCTCCCACCTGTTCGCGAACCCGGCGTTCACGTTCCTCCCCCAAGACGTGACCAACTACCTGTACGTCAAGGGCCCTCTCGACGTGATCATGCATTTCGCGTCGCCGGCCAGTCCCGTCGACTACTTGGAGCTGCCGATCCAGACGCTCAAGGTCGGGTCGCTCGGCACTCACAAGGCATTGGGTCTTGCTCGCGAGAAAGGTGCACGCATTCTCGTAGCCTCGACCTCCGAGGTCTACGGTGATCCGCTGGTGCATCCGCAGCGCGAAGACTACTGGGGCAACGTCAACCCGATCGGGCCGCGCGGCGTCTACGACGAGGCCAAGCGTTTCCTGGAAGCGATGACGATGGCCTACTACCGCACCCACGGCGTGCAGACGCGCATCGCGCGCATCTTCAATACCTACGGCCCTCGCATGCGCATGCGCGACGGGCGGGTGGTTCCCAACTTCATGTGCCAGGCGCTGCAGAACGAGCCGATCACGGTCTACGGCGACGGCGGCCAGACCCGCAGCTTCTGCTTCGTCGAAGATCTCGTCGAGGGCCTCGTGCGCCTGCTCTGGTCGGACGAGCCGTTGCCGACCAACCTCGGCAATCCCGTCGAGATGTCCATCCAGGACTTCGCGGTCAAGATCCGCGACCTGTCCGGTTCCAGATCGGAGATCATCTACAAGGATCTGCCGGTCGATGATCCCAAGGTGCGCAAGCCCGACATCTCCAAGGCGCAGCGCGTCCTGGACGGCTGGGCTCCCAAGGTCGGCCTGGACGAGGGCCTGCGTCGCACCATCGATTACTTCCAGGCCAAGCTGAAGGCGGGAAGCGCACTGACATGAAGATCCTGATCACGGGCGGCGCGGGCTTCATCGGCTCCCATCTGGCGGAGGCGTTTTTGGCGGCGGGCCATGAGGTCAGCGTCCTGGACGATCTCTCCAGCGGCCACCGTGAGCAGGTTCCTTCCCAGGCTCGCTTCCATCAGGTCGACATCCGCGACGAGCGTGCCGCGCAGGTCGTCGCCGACGAGAAGCCCGACGTCCTGTGTCATCACGCGGCGCAGATGAACGTGCGCTTCTCGGTCGAGAACCCCGGCTTCGACGCCGAGGTCAACGTGCTCGGGATGGTGCGGCTGCTGGAAGCCGCACGGCGGGCGGGCACCAAGCTGGCGCTGTTCTCCTCCTCGGGCGGAACCGTCTACGGCGAGGTCGAGGAGTACCCAACGCCCGAAGAGCACGCGACGGTGCCGGTGTGCCCCTACGGCGTCAGCAAGCTGACCGGCGAGCATTACCTGGAATACTACTGGCGCGTCCACGGCCTTCGCTACGTGGCGCTGCGCTACGCCAACGTCTACGGTCCGCGCCAGGACCCGCACGGCGAGGCGGGCGTGGTGGCGATCTTTTCCAAGGCGCTGCTGCGCGGCATGCCCGGAAACGTGTTCGGCGACGGCCTGCAGACTCGCGACTACGTCTTCGTCGGCGACGTCGTGCGTGCGAATCTGGCGGCGCTCGACGGCGATTACTGCGGCGCCGTCAACATCGGCACCGGGCGCGAGACCAACGTCGTCGAGCTCCACCAACGCATCGCGCGGCTGGTCGGAAAGGACATCGCGCCCAATCACGTCGAGGCCAAGGAAGGCGAGGTGCGGCGCAACTGTCTGTCTCACGCGCGCGCACAGCGTGTGCTCGGCTGGAAACCGTCGGTCAGCCTGGACGAAGGTCTGGCGCAGACGGTTGACTTCTTCCGGACGCGGCCGTAGCGAGCCTGTTTCGGCCGCCGTGCGGCCTCGCACATGGCCGTCTCCAACATCCGCAATTTCTCCATCATCGCCCACATCGATCACGGCAAATCCACGCTCGCCGATCGATTGCTGGAGATCACCGGCACCGTCACGGCCCGCGAGAGCTCTGCGCAGATGCTCGATGACATGGACCTGGAGCGCGAGCGCGGGATCACCATCAAGGCGCGCGCCGTGCGCCTGGTCTACAAGCGACCTTCTGGCGGCGAGTACATTCTCAATCTGATCGACACGCCCGGGCACGTGGACTTCGCCTACGAGGTCTCGCGCTCACTGGCCGCGTGCGAGGGCGCGCTGCTGGTGGTGGACTCGACGCAGGGAGTGGAGGCGCAGACGCTGGCCAACGTCTACCTCGCGCTCGACAACGATCTGGAGATCGTTCCGGTCCTGAACAAGATCGACCTACCGTCCTCGGATCCGGCGGGCACGCGCTCGCAGATCGAGGAGGTGATCGGCATCGACGCCTCCCTGGCCGTCGAGGTCAGCGCCAAGACGGGCCTGAACGTCGACCAGGTGCTCGAGGCGATCGTCGAGCGCATTCCGGCGCCGCCCACGACCGAGGGCGCACCGCTGAAGGCCCTGGTGTTCGACTCCTGGTTCGACCCGTACCTGGGCGTGGTCGTGATGATCCGCGTCCTCGACGGAACCGTGAAAAAGGGCGACCGCGTCCGGCTGTTCCAGGCCACGCGCGAGTACGAAGTCACGCGGATCGGCGTCTTTCGACCCGGACCGGCCGAGGTGCCCGAGCTCGGACCCGGCACCGTCGGATTCCTGGCGGCCAGCATCAAGGAGATCGCCGAGGCACGCGTCGGCGACACGCTGACGCATGCCACGCGTCCGTGCACGAGCGCGCTGCCCGGCTTCAAGGTCGTCAAGCCGATGGTGTTCGCCGGCATCTATCCCATCGACAGCTCCGACTACGAGCAGCTTCGCGAGGCCATCGAGAAGCTCAAGCTCAACGACTCGTCCTTTTCCTACGAGCCCGAGACTTCGACCGCGCTCGGTTTCGGTTTCCGCTGCGGCTTTCTCGGCCTGCTCCACATCGAGATCACGCAGGAGCGCCTGGAGCGCGAGTTCGGCCTGGACCTGATCACGACGGCGCCGACGGTGATCTACCAGGTGCATCATACCGACGGCACGACCATCGAGATCGACAGTCCCGCCAAGCTGCCCGATCCGGCGCGCATCGACAGCATCGGCGAGCCCTACGTCGCGGCGACCATTTACGTGCCGCCCGAGTATCTGGGCGGCGTGCTGGCGCTGTGCGAGGACAAGCGCGGCGTGCAGACCGACCTGAAGTTCCCGAGCCAGGGCAGGGCGGTGGTGCACTACGAGATGCCGCTGTCCGAGATCGTGTACGAATTCTACGATCGCCTGAAGTCGGTCTCGCGGGGATACGCTTCGCTCGACTACGAGCCGATCGGCTTCAAGGTCTCGCCGCTGGCCAAGGTCGATCTCCTCATCAACGGCGACAAGCTCGATGCGCTCTCGATGATCTGCCACCGCGAGCGCGCTTTCCCGCGCGGCCGCGACCTGGCCAAGAAGATGAAGGAGCTGATTCCCCAGCAGATGTTCGAGGTGGTGATCCAGGCGGCCATCGGCAGCAAGATCATCGCGCGCGAGACCGTCAAGGCCATGCGAAAGAACGTCACCGCCAAGTGCTACGGCGGTGACATCTCGCGCAAGCGCAAGTTGCTCGAGAAGCAGAAAGAGGGGAAAAAGCGGATGAAACAGATCGGCAGCGTCGAGATTCCCCAGGAGGCTTTCCTGGCCGTCTTGAAGGTCGGCGAGTAGCGCGCGTCACCGCGCAGCCGGCCCGGACAGGAGCGGCCGAGACGGCAGGGTGCAAGGCAAAGTGGCCAAGAAGGAAGCGGTCAGAGAGGAGGCGCAGGAGCAGTCGACGCGCTCGCAGATTCGCGAGTACGTCGAGGCGTTCGGCATGGCCATCCTGCTGGCGCTCTTCATACGCACCTTCATCGTCCAGGCTTTCAAGATCCCCAGCGGCTCGATGGAACCGACCCTGGCCATCGGCGACCACCTGCTGGTCAACAAGTTCCTCTACGGCATCCGCGTTCCCATCGTCGGGACACGCCTGTTGTCGTTCATCCAGCCCGAGCGCGGCGACGTGATCGTCTTCGTCTATCCCGAGGATCCCTCCAAGGACTTCATCAAGCGCATTGTCGCCGTCGGCGGCGATCAGATCGAGGTGCGCAACAAGGTCATCTACCTCAACGGCGAGAAGGCGCCCGACGAGCACGGCTACTTCGCGCCCGGCTCGCGCATCTATCCGAGCGGCAAGCGCGACAACTTCGGCCCCTACACCGTCCCCCAGGGCCACGTCTTCGTGATGGGCGACAACCGCGACCACTCCCACGACAGCCGGTTCTGGGGCCCGGTGCCGGTCACCGACATCCTCGGCAAGGCCTTCATCCTGTACTGGAGCTGGGACTCGCAGAGCTTCCGCCCGCGCTTCTCGCGCATCGGCATGCGCATCCCCTAGAAGAACGGGGTCAGGTACTGAAAGTGCGGTTTGGGGGTCAGGTACTGAAAGTGTGGTTCGGGACCCCTGAAACCGAAAGCTGAACGCGATCCCTTCTTCGCGCCATCGTTCTCATCCGCTCCCGGCCTGCTATCGTCGTGGGGACAGGCTCGTCGCCTGATCGCAGCAAAAGGAGAGGTTCGATGCGTCATTCCATCATCGCCTGGGGTGCAATCATGGTGCTGACATCGGCCGGGACCGCCTGGTCCGGGCTCGGGGTCGGTGACGTCAGCGGCACGTGGGAGGGCACGGCCAAGTGCAAGTATGAGGGGCAGCCCGACTTCAAGGAGAAGGAGACGGTTACGATGCTCGTCGATCAGGACGGGCAGTTCGCCGCCGCCGAGCTGGCCGATCAGGAGCTGTGCGGCCGCGTCGAACCCGAGCTCGACAAGCCCGATCGGGTGGCGCTGAGCCTTTCGCCGCTGACCAACTTCTCGCAAGAGCCGCTGTTCGGCTCCTATCCGATGCAGATCCTGCTCCAGGCCAAGGTCGATCCGGTCTCGGGAAAGATGAAGGGCCGCGGCATCGTCATCCACCCTCTGAGCAAGGGTTCGATCGGATCGTGCAAGTTCAAGTTCAAGCGCATCAGCGGCGAGACGCCGGTTCTCGGCAAGTTCTCCGGCGGCTGCTCCTTCGATTGATACGGGCCAGGGCCGGAGCGGGGGCTGCTCCGGCCCGGCAGCGAACGCACGCTCTCGACGACGTCCGTTTTTCGCGACGACCGAGCGCGACCCGTCGCAAAATCGTGTGCGACACTTGTTGCTACGGCGAACCGGGAGTCGCACGCTCGGCGCATGAACAAGCTCGCGATTCTCGCCCTCGCCTTTGTGTTCGTTCAGCCGATCTCGGCGCTGGCCGGCATCGAGGATCCGCCCGACCCCGGCGAAGACCTGGTACAGCCGGACCCGGCCGACCTGCGCGAGATATACAACTCTCTGCGGCCCCAGGTCATCGAGCTGGATTGGGACGAGATCCGCTGCGGCAGCGAACGCGTCGACCGCTGCGAGGACGAGCTGGGAGGCACCATCGAGGTCGTCGACGGCGCCGGCTGCTTCTCGCAGATCAAGCTGGTGTCTCTCGGGCTGGCGTCCAAGACGACCAGGCTGTCGCGGCTGAACAAGAGCGACGATCTCAAGAAGCTCGATCCCGCTAGCGGCCCCAACGGCGGGCTGGTCGACGTTCCCTCGGACACCGACAAGCAGCAACTCGTCACGCTGGCGCGCGACGGCCAGCTCGTCAGCATGCGCGCGGTGCGTCGCGACGAAGAACTGCGTCCCGAAGGCGTCGTCTTCGGCGTGCGCGGCTGCCGCTGCCGCTGCATCGTCTGGGACATGGTCGATCCGCAGGTCACCAATGCCGCCAAGGGCGCGGTGGGCCTGGTGCCGGTCTCCGACGGCGGCGGCGAGGACATCGTCCGACTCATCATGGCCGAGCTCGGCCAGAACCATCGCCACGCGGTCATCTTCACCTCGCCGAGCCAGATCCGGCACAACACGTCCTACGACGAGGTCGACGAGGACGATCTGGAGACCAACACCAAGCTGAAGCCGGCGATTCTGCGAAACGCGCAGCCGGGCATCCTGACCGAGAGCGTATCCTCTGCACTTGCCAGCGAGCGTCTGGGATACAGCGGGCTGCTGCTCAAGACTCCGCCCGACATCATCAGTCAGGCCGGCGCCGAGGCGGCCGCCGATGTCGCACTGGCCACCGAGGGCTATTACAAGATCAGCGACTACAGCGGACTGGACGGCATGGCGTTGCCATACGCGGGCCCGGGCACCAACGACTACGACACCGACGATCTCAAAGGGACGATGTGCTCTGGGCTGGTGCACTACGCCTACACCGACATCGGTTTCGTGCTGACGGATTCGTTCTACAGCGCGTCGCTGCGCAACGACGTGGCCGAAGTTCTGTTCGAGCAGCTTCGGGACGACATCAAGGCGGGGCTCGGATTCTGGCAGGCGCTGGGCAACGTCTTCACGAGCACCGCCAAGAAAATCGCGAACCAGGTCACCAACTGCTTTGCCGGCCTGGGCTGTGCGGACAACAACGACACGTGGGAATCGGGCGTCGGCTCGGCCAGGACGGTCTCGCCGGACAATCTTCTTCCGGAGGAGTTCGACGTCACCGGAACCGGCGAGGCGCCGTGGGGCAACGGCTTCATCGAGCCCGGCGATCACGTGATCAACCCGAACGGTGCCACACAGACGCCGTTCAGCGTCGTCGAGCCGATGAACGTGGTCGGCACGACCTGGGACGAGACGGTCTACGTTCTGTGGTGAGACCTCGCGCGATACGGTTGCTGGTTGCGGTGCTGGTCGCGGCGCTGCCATCTCCCGTGACGGCTGCCGGTGCATCGTCACCCGCCATCGGCGGCGCTGCGGGCTCACGGACAGTGGTCGTCGAGCGCAAGGAGCTCATCGAATCGGTCTCGATCGACCCCGAGCGGCCGTGCCGCGGGCAGGGCGTTCGCGTAATCGTGTCCCTGAAGCCCGAAGCCCGCGATGCCAAGGTCGCCATCGCAGGCCGCGCCGGCAGCGCAGCCGTCCTGCACTTTGACCGCCGTGGCCGCCGGCGCATCGGCATCGTGGCGCGAGACTGGGGCAGTGGGATGCAGATCGAAAAGCGCGTGGTGCGCGTGCGCGACTGTCAGAGCGAGGAAGCGCGTATCGAAGTGCAGCCCATCGCCGACACGCGCGTGGCCCTTCGATGGACCGGCGCGCCGCAGGACGGCGCCGGCAGCGGCTACCGCTGGGATCTCGGTGACGGCAGCGTCGTCACGACGCAGGAGCCGTTCCTAGTCCACGACTACGCACTGGCGTCGCAGCCTCGCGCGACCGCAAGCTGGATCGTCGAGGCACAGCCGCCAGGCGGTGGTCCTGCGGCACGCGCTGCCGTCGCCATTGCCAACCCGTGGTGGCTGGCCAGCCGCGGTAGCGTCCACTGGCTGCGCGCGCGATCGCAGCCGTTTGCGCGGCGCGGAGCCGGCGATGACGCCGCCGATCTTCTGAGCATGGAAGTCGCCGGCGACGCCATCGTCCCCAGACTCGACCGCGTCTCGGTTCGCGGTTTTGCGTGTTCCGATCTCGATCGTGTGCTGACGGCCGAGCTGCCTGTCTCGACGCTGTCGCGAGACGATCTACGGCGCGAAGGTTGGACTGCGGTTGAAGTCGCGGTGCCGCGTTCGGTGTGGGCCGAGCCCGTTTGTCGTATCGAAGCGCGGCTGCACGGTCGCACCGTGCGGGGCAAGCCGGCTATTGCGATGGCAGCTGCCGAGATTGCACCCGCCAATGCCAGACGCCGCGTCGCCGAACCGGCGCTGCTCGACAGGCTACGAGAGGCACGCACGCGCTTCGGTCGCGGCCGCATCTCGGAGGCCGACCTGCGGATGCTGGCAGCCGAGCGGGGTGCTTCGCCGAATCGCCGCTAGCCGAACAGCCGCTACGTTCCCAACGCGGCGGCCACCGCCCGCGTCCGCACCGCCGGTTCGTTGACACGCCCGGCGCCCGCGCCTAAGACCGCGCCAGCGGTAGACGGCCAGACCGGCGAACTACCGTGGCGGCTCTTTAAATCCGGCCCAGCGAGGCCGGGAAGGGTGCGACCGTTGAGCTCGAACTGCGCCGACAAATCGATGTCTCTTGCGAACCTTGCCTCGCCGACGGCAGGGTTTTTTTGCGCCCGCGCGCCGGCCGGGGAACTTGCGGGCCGTCGATGCCGGCATGTCGCCCGCACACCCTCGGCTCACCAGTCCGGTGCCGGAGGGGTGGCCTGAGATGCCCACCGAAGTCCTGGACACCCTCGGCCTTCGCCGCGCCCTGACGCGCATCGCGCACGAGGTCGTCGAGCGCAATGGCGGCTCGCAGGGCCTTGCACTCGTCGGCATCCATACCTGTGGGGTTCCACTGGCGCGACGCATCGCCAAGGAGATCGGCCGCATCGAAGGCGAGGCGCCGCCGCCGGTGGGTGCCATCGACATCACGCTGTACCGTGACGACGCCGGTCGGCTCGGCGCCACCGCGCGCATGGAGCCGACCTCGATTCCTTTCGACATCCAGGAACGCAAGGTCGTGCTGGTCGACGACGTGCTCTACACCGGCCGCACCATCCGCTCGGCGCTGGATGCACTGGTCGACTTCGGCCGCCCCGCTGCAGTGCAGCTGGCTGTCCTCGTCGACCGCGGCCACCGCGAGCTTCCCATTCGCGCGGACTACGTAGGCAAGAACGTGCCGACGTCGCGCACCCAGAAGGTCAAGGTCGATCTCGCCGAGCTCGGAGGTTCGGACGCGGTCTACCTGGAGGAGATGGCCGATGCCGCCAAGTAGCCGTCATCTGCTGGGCCTGGAAGGTGTCTCGGCCTCGGACATCACGCTGCTCCTCGACACTGCCGAGTCGTTCGTCGAGGTCTCCGCACGCGAGGTCAAGAAGCTGCCGACGCTGCGCGGAAAGACCGTCATCAATCTTTTCGTGGAGAACAGCACGCGCACGCGCACCTCCTTCGAGATCGCCGCCAAGCGCATGTCGGCGGACTCGATCAACATCTCGACTTCGGCATCCTCGATGTCCAAGGGCGAGACGCTCGAGGACACGGCGCGCAATCTGGCCGCGATGGCACCCGACTGCATCATCGTGCGGCATCCCGCTTCGGGCGCGGCGCGCTTCCTGGCGCAGGTCATCGACTGTCCCATCATCAACGCCGGCGACGGCAGCCACGAGCACCCCACGCAGGCGCTCCTGGACCTGCTCACCATCCGCCAGCACAAGCAGTCGTGGGAAGGCCTGATCGTCACCATCGTCGGCGACCTGCTGCACTCGCGCGTGGCGCGCTCGAACATCTTCGCCCTGCGCACTCTGGGCGCCACGGTGCGCCTTGCCGGGCCGCCTACGCTTCTGCCGCGCGAGTTCGAGGAGTTCGGCTGCGAGCTGTTCTACGACGTGCGCAAGGCGGTCGAAGGCGCCGACGTCATCATGATGCTGCGCATCCAGCGCGAGCGTCAGGGCCAGCACTTCTTCCCGACCGTCAACGAGTACTCGCGCTACTTCTGCCTGACCGCCGAGACGGTGGCCAAAGCCAAGCCCGACGTGATCATTCTGCACCCTGGCCCGATCAACCGCGGCATCGAGATCGCCAGCGAAGTGGCCGACGGCCCGTACTCGGTCATCATGAGTCAGGTCGCCAATGGTGTGGCGCTGCGCATGGCGGTGCTCTACCAGCTCATCATTCCGGGGGCGGACGGCATTCGTGGCAGTACGATCGGCGAATCGACGATTGCGCCGCCCGTGTCGATACCGGCGGCCGCCATGCCGGCCGGACAGATGCGGGTGGCCTGAACGACGGTCCGCAGCGGCCCGATGCGGTCGACGCCTTGATCGTCGGGCCGCCTGCGTAGTCCTACGCACGTACTACTCCGAGCTTACCCGGCCGTACTTGTCCGTCATGATGGAACGGCTGACCCGACTCATGCCGAGCGAAGGTCCGCTGCCTGGAAAGGAAGACGTCATGCTTCGAGACAGACCAGTCAATTCCGCGCGCCGGACCGTGGCACTTGCCGCCCTTCTCGCTGCGGCCTTCACCTTGCCGGCTCACGCGCAGGAGAAGGCGGCGGAAGCCGGCGCGTGGATCGAGCCGGACGCGGCGGTGAACAGTCGCTCGGCGAAGACCTCGAGCAGCCTCGCCAGTGACCTGCGCGTGACGTCGGTGGTGAAGGCGGGCCTGCTAGGGACGGATGCGACGGGGATCAACGTCGATACACGCAACGGTACGGTCACGCTGTTCGGAATCGTGGCGACGAACCGCAGCAAGCAGGCCGCCGAGACCGTCACTCGCAACGCGACCGGCGTTGCCTGGGTCATGAACCAGCTCGAGGTCGTTTCCAGCGCCAGCCAAGATGCGGTCGGAATCGAGGACGAGGCCACCAAGCTCGACGTCGAGGAGAACCTGGAGCAGCACCCTGGCTTGGACACGATCGGGATCGAGGTCAGCAACTGCGTCGTACGTTTGACGGGCGCGGTCGCTTCGGGCGTCGAACGCCGCGAGGCGATGTACCTGACCGGCGCGACGCTAGGCGTCTGCTCGGTTCACGACGCGCTCACGCTCCGGTGAGCTGCTTCAGGCGGAAGCGCAATTGACCTGCACCGGCAGGCCGACGGCAAGGCGCAGGATGAGCAGCGCGTCGGATGCCGCAATCACTCCGTTGCCGCTGACGTCGCACACGCGCGCATCGCAGTAGACCAGCGCGATCGCCGCCTTCAGCGCATACAGAGCGTCGCTGGCCGACGGCTTTCCGCTGCGCGTCAGTGGGGCGCCGCAGCCGGCGGGCACGCAGGCGTGGGAGCAGTAAGAGCCACTCGCGCCGCTGTTGCCGGCGCCATCGTCGCATGTCTCGCCATCCTGGAGCATGCCGTCGCCGCAGGCCGAGCAGGCTCCGACGTCGATTCTCATCAGGTAGCGGTCGAACGGATCGCCCTTCCACTCCCTGACGCCGGCGATGTACCGGCCCGGCCCCAGCACGGCAGCCAGCTGCGTTTCGTTTCCCGACGTCGGTGAGACGACGCTCTCTGCGAGCAGTTGAAGATTGGTGGTGTAGAAGGCGAGGACCGTATCTTCGGGGAGGCCGCTGACCGGTCTCGTCGTCAGCGTGACCAGCGACGTGGCCGTGACCGTGAACGAAAAACGGTCTGTATCGCTGAAGCCCGTGATCCCGGTGTCGAAATGGGTGGTGCAGGTGGTGACGGGCTCGGCTTCGTACAGGCACAACGGATCGCAGCCGTCGCCGATGTTGACGTTGCCGTCCTCGCACTCCTCGGCCTGGTCGTAGATCCCGTTGCCGCACTGGGAGCTGACGCAGCTTGCCGGTGCCTCTTCGTCGGGTGACGCAGTCGTGGCACAGGAATCGGATTCACAAGCGTCTGCGGAATCGTCGGGGCAGTCCACGTCGGTGACGCCGCATCCGCAGTCACAGATCCCGTTGCCGTAGGAATCTCGCGGGCAGCTCCATGCGGCCGGAATCTCCCAGAGACAGCTGGCGCTGCACCCGTCGTCGGAGGCGAGGTTGTCGTCGTCGCACTCTTCCAACGGCTCGACCTGGCTGTTGCCGCAGACGGCGCCGTTGCAGGCCCCGCTGGAAACGAGCAGGCGGTAGGCCGGAAGCGCCTGGCTGTCGTAGCGCTGCACGGCTACCCGGTATGTTCCGGCGGCCAGCAATTGCTCGATCACCGAGCAGTTCCCCGCGCCACTGTCATGATTCTCGAGCACGAGGCCGCCATCGGTCAGGAGGCTGAGCGTCGTATTGCCGGGGCAGCCCGAGGCCGCGCCGGTCTCCAGACGCACGATGGCCGCAGCCGGTACGGTGAAGCGGAAGTGCTCGGCTTTGCCGGCGGTGATCCCGTCGTCTTCGTGCGGCGTGCACAGGGTCAGGGCAACCGTCTCGATGCTGCACTGCGCGCCGCATCCGTCGCCGCCGGCGACGTTGCCGTCCTCGCACTGCTCGCCTTCCTCCAGGAACCCGTCACCGCACGTCGGCCCGGTGCACTGGGTATTGTCGCCGGGAAGCGGGTCACCGGCGGGGCAGACGTTGTTGTCGCAATGAACCGCGTCCGGCGATGGGCAGTCCGCATCAAGCTTGCTGCAGCCGCAGTCGCACTCGCCGTCGTCGAACCGGTCCGCCTTGCACGTCCATCCGGCGGGAACCTCGAGATGACAGAAGAAGTCGCAGCCGTCGTCGTCGTCCCTGTTGCCATCGTCGCACTCCTCGGCGGGACCTACCGCTCCGTCGCCGCAGCTACCGAACGGGATGCACTGGGTGTTGTCCTCGGGGTCGGGAATGCCCTGGAAACAGCCGTTGAAGTCGCAGTGGGTAGCCATGGGCGTCGGACAATCCGAGTCGAGCAGGTCGCAGCCGCAGTCGCATTCGCCATCACCGTACCACTGCGGCGGGCAGGACCAGCCATCGGGAGCCTCGTAGAGGCATGCGTCGTCGCAGCCGTCACCGGCCGAGCCGTTACCGTCGTCGCATTCCTCGCCGATCTCGACCGCAGCGTTGCCGCAAACGCTGCAGTCCGCGCTGCTCATCCGCACGGTGTACGGCGGCATTGCCATGCCCGCAAAACCGCTGACGTCGACGGCGTACTGGCCGGCCGCCAGCTCGATGTCGAGCAGCGAGCAGCTTCCCTGGCCGCCTTCGTCGTCGGAACCGATCAACGCCCCGTCCAGGGTGCGGAGCTCGAGAACGGTATCGCCGGGACATCCGGATACTCCGGAGGTCTCGAGCCGAAGCAGAGTCTTCTGTGACAGAGTGATCGAGAAATGATCGGCGCCGAGCGCCGAGAATCCGTCGCTGGCGACCGTCTGGCACAGAGGCAGCTCCGCCCGTTCGAACCGGCACGACGCGCTGCAGCCGTCGACCTGGACCGCGCCCGCATCGCATTCCTCCGAGCCTTCGAGCTCGCCGTTGCCGCATTCGGCGCAGTCGTCGGTGGTGAAGCGCACGGTGTAGGGATGCTCCTCGCTGCCGAACTCGTCGTGAACGCGCAGGACATAGGCGCCGGGATCGAGGGTGGCCCGCACCGACGCGCAGGCAGCGAACTCGATGCTGCGCGCCACGAGCTGCCCCTGCGAGTCATGGATGAGAAGGCTCTTGTCCAGGCAGGCTGCATCGCCGACGAACTCGGCACGCACGCCCTGCGGCTCGGTCAGCACCAGATCGTACTCGTCGGTGCCGCCGCCGGCGATGCCGTCGCCCTCGTAGTCGCCGCAAGCCTCCAGCTCGGGACGAGGCAGATCGCATAGCAGCAGCTTCCAGTCCTGCAGCGTTCCGCTGCCGGCTCCGAGATCGTTGTCCAGCTCCAGCGTCCAGGTGCCGTTGGGGTCGTCCTGCGCCAGCGGCCACAGAGGCTCGAGCGGCGTATGAATGCCTGCACCGGAGAGCGGGCAGGGAGGACGCGAGGTCGCATCGTCCGATAACGAGAGAGCGAAGTCGCCGATGGGGCATCCGGCGTAGAGGGCCGAAACGGCATCCCCCTGCGGATGGCGCAGCGTGAAGAGCAGGTCGAAGAGGCGGTCGTGTGTGCCGGTCAGCGACAGGATCCCGACCTGCCGGATCGAATCGAGCCCCGAGACTTCGATGGAGGAGCTCTGGCTCGTCGAGGTGATCGCCAGCGGCAGATCCTCGGGCTCGAACAGCGAGCAGGACGAGCTGAGTTTGCAGTCCTTGCGGCACATGTCACCGCCGGTCGTGTTGCCGTCGTCGCACTCCTCGCCGGCCGTGACGACGGCGTTGCCGCAGGACGTCGTCGTGCAGTTGAAATCACAGCCGTCGCCCGATGCACGGTCGCCGTCGTCGCATTGCTCGCTGCCGCCCACTTCACCGTCGCCGCAGACCGGGCATGGAGAAACGTGCAGACTGACGGCTTCGAGCGCAGCCTGGAGACGATTGCAGTGCTGCTTGCCGATCTGCGCGGTGCCGACCAGATCGTCGCATGCCTGCAGGAGGCCGTCGTACGCGTCACGAAATCCGGACGTCTCGGTCAGATAGTGAACGAGCGTGCGGTAAAAGATTCTTCCCGCTCTTGCCAGGCCGATTCCGGTGACGACATGGCCGTCGAAGGAGCCGCCATCCACGGTCAGGGCGAAGGCGTGGTTGAGGACGCCGCTGTTGATGTGGACGCCGCCGCCGTCGAAGTCGGTGCACGATTGCGAGCAGAAGAAGCGGTGGTCCTGTGTGCTCGCGGGCTGCTCGAAGGTGTCGGGATCGATCATGTTGCGGATGCCGCCGTAGGCGGCATCCTCCCCCACCAGCCAGCGGACGCCGGCGCGGTCGTCGCCGCTTTCGTTGTGCAGGTCGACCGCCTCTCCGAAGATGTCCGAGAACGATTCGTTGAGCGCGCCCGAGGCCGTGCAGTAGTACAGCCCAGCAGTGTGCTCAGTGACGGCGTGGGTGAGCTCGTGGGCGTTGATGTCGTCGGCGCGCGCAAAGCCTTCACCGTAGGCGACCTGCGTGCCGTCCCAGAACGCATTCGGAAAAGGGCATGCCAGAGGGGCGGGGCAGTGCCGTACCGTCGAGACGATGGCGGCGCCGTCATCATCGAAGCTGTCGCGGCCGTGCTCGGTCAGAAAATAGTCGTAGGTGTCTCCGGAGTAGTCGTAGGCGTCGTCGACCTCCTCGTCCTGCGTCGCACCGTCTCCTTCCTGGCGTGCCAGCGAGCCTGGCAGCGCCGCCATGCTCTGGCCGTCGTACACTTCGCGGTCGCGTGCGCGGGCAAGCGCGTCGAAATGCATGAGCGGCTGGCCGGTGTTGGCGTCGATCCAGACGAAATGGCGAAAAGCCTCGCCGCGCACGTCCAGGAACCACGCAAGGTGTGAGCCCGCATCGGGCCCGCCGAAGATGGCCGGGTTCAGGATCTGCAGCTCGGTCCTGGCGAACGCCGGCGCAGTGGGACCCGCGGCCGCGGTCCGAAGCAGGGCGGCAGCCGCGGCCTGAGCCTGAGCTTGCGTGAGCGATGCCGATGCCGCGCTCTCCTCCACCGCCGGCACGTCGACCGCACTGGCCGCGACCAAACCGGCAGAACCGAGGTGGACGAGGAAGGTCGCCCCCGTTACCGGCACGCCGCGATAGGTCATGCGCAGCCGCACGTGGCTGATGCCGACCTCGTCAGGACCTGTTACCGCTGCGACCTCGAATTCGGACCCGGTGGCGACGCCGAAGACGTCAGCGCTCGAGGCGAGAAAGGAGCGCGCCCTGGCCTGCGCCGAGGCTGCTCCGGCCACGGGGACGGGACTTCCCGGCGTGGTGCGCAGCCACGTCACGACTCCACGAAGCCGTGAGCGCGAGACCTGGAGCGGTGCGCCGGCACTTGCCGCCAGCCTCTGCACGCCGGACTCGGAGCGCTGCCGCAGAGGCGAAAGCGCTGCTGCGGCGGTCGAAGTGACCAGGAGACACAGGAGCGTTGCCAGACAGCGTTTCACGGTGCCGTGTTCGGCCTGCATCGCCGGGCCGCCGGCCGTGCGACTGCAGGGATGTGCGAGGGTACGTGCCGCACCGTCCGACGTAAGTCCAACGATGGTATCTGATCGAAGGCACAACGCCGCAGCGTGCCGGAGGCGGGACGGCGCGTGGATGCGGCGCACGGATCACGGCAGCGAGCATTTGTCGCTCATGACCAGCGAATGCAGGGGGCGCGGCCGCGTGCGATGTCAGTATTTCGAACGCTCCCGAACCAGCCGCCACGTCGGGCCATGCAGCACGCGACCGAACAGGCGGCGTTTGACCGGCGCCATCGCCGCCTCGCTGAACTCGGTCTCCCAGAGAGCAAAGCCGGCCTCACCGTCGGCCTCGGCTTCGACGCACGCGTCGCCGGTGATGCGCTGCTCGAATACCTTACGCACGGGCCGTACCCGGTAATCCCAGATTTCCGCCACTCGAGCGACACACTCGTAGATGTCTTCCTCGACGACGACGGCGAAGAACGACCCGGACTTCGAGAACACCGGACGCGCCAGGAGCTCGACGACTTCTCCGGTTTCGCGGTCGATGAGCTGGTAGCCCGTGTCCTCCCAAAACGTCGCTCGGATCAGGAAGTGATCGGCGGTAACTCCATGAAGCATGTAGCGTACCGTCTCTTCACCGTCGGGCGTCAGCAGGCCCTCCTGGTCTTCGGTGTCCTCGAGCGTGACGGTTCTGCTGGTGCTCGTCCGGAAGGTCAGCTTCCTGCCGGAACGAGTGGCAGTGTCGGCATGACGCCGCAACAACTGGCTTTCGATCTTGGCGTCGCAAACGTCGTCGCGGCGGTCCTGCGCACTACAAGACGGCTGAAACAGCGGTCCCGACGGCGCGCTTGCGGCGCAGCCGATGCAGACCCCGGTCCAGAAAGCGAGGAAAAGTCGGCGAGCGGACATCGCGGCCGATCTTGCATCGTCATCAGCGGAAGTCCATGCGCACGAGCGTCGATCACGATGGGCGATTCGGGCGTCCGCTCGCGGTACCTGCGCAACCCTCGGCCGGCGTTGCGGGGCGGAGCTGATGCCACAGCGGCCGCGGGGTCATCGTGCGCTCCGGAATGAACAGAAGACGTGCACGTCGTATCTGCCGACCACACGGCGACGAAGCGTTGAAATGATCGGAGTAGAAGCGGACGAATTCCGCCCGCCTTTCGACGTGCTTCCGTTCTCGCAGGTGCATCAGCAGTTTGCCCCAGCGGCGATTGGGGATGCGGCCGAGAACGTGGTCCGGCGCTGCGAGCGTCGTTGGCGCACCCTCGTTCAGGAGATCGACATGCTCACCGTTGGCGAGCTCGGCATCCAGGACGAACCAGCCATCGTCTTTGGGGACGCGTGGGAACAGTCGCCAACTCTGTTCCATCCGCAGCAGCCGACCGATCGTGACAGCACGCGGCGGCACCACTCCGGACAGCTCCGGCAATTTCGCCCGGGCGAGGTTCCACGCCACCAGAATCGCGGCCATTCCTACGAGCAGTGCCTGTCCCGAGTAGCGGCGCACGAGCACCACAACCGTTTCCACGGCGGGTGCGGCATCGAAGCCGCGACTTGCCGGCGCGACGCGATCCCAGAACGGCGACGGAAGCAGTGCGAGCCAGCCGGCCGCGGACACCATCGGAAACATGCCCACACCCATCGTGGCAGCGATGGCGGCGTGAAAGGTCACGAACGCGAGGACGATCAGCGTTCGCAGAACACCGTTGCCGAAGACCGGTACCAGGGCGAGCGCCCAGCCAAAGGATTCTAGCGCCGCTGCCGCGTAGCCGCAGGCCGTCAGCAGTTCGGGAAAATCCCGTAACGCCACGGCCAGGCGCGTGGCGTACAGGTCATGCTCGAGGATTCGGGCCAGTGCGCTGCCGTCCCACCACGCGGGTTCGGCGCGGCGGTACCACGTGGCCACGGGATAGACGATGAGGAGCTGCGCGACGAAGATCCAAGTCGCGGCCGAATGCACTGAGCTTCGTTCGATGCGATCGTGGACACGCCGGGAGTCTGCCGACCAGCGCTCGCCGAGAGGCAGGAACATCGACCAGAACAGGAACGACCGCAGAAGCGTGTCGCCGCCGTTCAGAACGAGTCCGTTGCGGTTGTGGAGAGAAACCAGCAGCACCCACGCGACGAGATTGGCGATGCGGGTGCGAAACCCGACGAGAAGGCACAGTGCCGCTCCTGCGTGCACGGCGAAATGAACGAGGATCCAGTCGACGAGCTGATCAGCGCACGGGAACAGGTCCGGACGAAGGTGACGCGTCACTCCTGCCAATGACCGGCAGAGGCCCACGCCGTTCGGTCCGTAGTGGGCGCCTGCATCGCCCCAACGGATCCACAGATCGGTCAGCAACGTGAATGCCAGCGCGATGCGAAGTACGGCCAGCGAACGAAGATCGAGCCGAGCCGGACTGGCGACCATCGAGATCGACACGTGTCATACGGACGTGGTCAAGGCGAGCGGTGAAAAAGGCATAATGCCCCACGGACCGAGGCGAATAGTCGGCGCGCCGAATGGCGCGGACGTTGCGCGGGACGTAAGCCTCCGCACCGCCGATGTTGCGACATCTGGAACCGGCGCATATTTCCGCTGTTGATGTCCAACCCGTTCTTCGACCATCCGATCCTGAACTCCCCCTATGCCTGCCCACGCAGGCACTGGGAGCTGGACGAGGCTGGCCAGCCGACCCAGAGGATCATCGAGAGTCGCCGAAAAGCGGAATTCATCACACCAATCCCAAAGCCGAGAAAGCGACGCAAGACCGCTGAGCAGGAAACGTTCGTCTTCGATGAGGGCAAGGGACTCTCCACAAAGGAGCAGGCCTACGAGCTCGCCTCGCGCATCAACGAGGTCCGCGCCAATGTCGATGCCTGGCGGGCACTGCCCAACCCCGCGCATTGGCAGGTGACGCCCGAGACCGCTCGGCTGCTCCAGCACTGGCGTCACCATCAATTCAGCGGGCTTCGGCCCTTCTTTTGCCAGGTCGAGGCCGTCGAGACGGCCATCTGGCTGATGGAGGTGGCGCCTCATATCAAACCGGGCCAGCGCATCCTCGAGCGTCTGACCGCTGCCAGCCGCGAGGCCAACCCCGACCTGCTGCGGATTGCGCTCAAGCTGGCCACCGGCGCCGGCAAGACGACGGTGATGGCGATGCTGATCGCGTGGCAGACCATCAATGCCGTCCGCCGGCCGGGCAGCAAGACGTTCACGCGCGGTTTCCTGATCTGCGCGCCCGGTCTGACCATCAAGGATCGGTTGCGTGTACTGCAGCCGAACGATCCCGACAGCTACTACGCCAGCCGCGAACTGGTTCCCTCCGACATGCGCGAGGATGTCCACCGCGCCAAGATCGTCATCACCAACTACCACGCCTTCAAGCTGCGCGAGCGCATCACCCTGTCCGCCGGCGGACGGGCGCTGCTCAAGGGCCGCGGCGGGAAAGACCTGGACACGCTGGAAACCGAGGGACAGATGCTCCAGCGCGTCATGCCCGACCTGATGGGCATGAGGAACATCCTGGCCATCAACGACGAGGCGCATCACTGCTATCGCGCCAAGCCGCCCGACGATGACGAGGACGATGACCTGAAGGGCGAGGACAGAAAGGAAGCGGAGAGGAACAACGAGACGGCGCGCCTGTGGATCTCGGGCCTCGAGATCGTGCAGCGCAAGCTCGGACTGAGCCGCGTCATGGACCTGTCGGCGACACCGTTTTTCCTGCGCGGCTCCGGCTACGCCGAGGGTACGCTCTTCCCATGGACCGTCAGCGATTTCTCGCTGATGGACGCGATCGAATGCGGCATCGTCAAGCTGCCGCGCGTTCCGGTGGCCGAGAACATCCCGGGCGATGAGATGCCGATGTTCCGCAATCTGTGGGAGAACATCCGCAAGGACATGCCGAAGAAGGGCCGAGGCAAGGGAGAGGAGCTGGATCCCCTGCGGCTCCCAACGCGTCTCATAACCGCCATCGACGCGCTATACGGGCACTACGAGAAGACGTTCGAGCTGTGGCAGGACAAAGGCATCAGGGTTCCGCCGTGCTTCATCGTGGTCTGCCAGAACACCGCCATCTCCAAGCTGGTCTACGACTATGTCTCCGGCTTCCACAGAAAGAATGAGGACGGGTCGACGAGCCTGGAGAACGGGCGGCTGCGGCTGTTCCAAAACTTCGACGAGACTACCGGCAATCCGCTTCCGCGGCCGAACACGCTCCTGATCGACAGCGAGCAGCTCGAAGCGGGCGATGCGCTCGACGACAGCTTTCGCAGCATGGCGGCCGACGAGATCGAGCGCTTCCGGCGCGAGATCATCGAACGAGCCGGTGATGCGCGGGCCGGCGACAAGATCACCGACCAGGAGTTGCTGCGGGAGGTAATGAACACCGTTGGCAAACCCGGCCAGCTTGGCGCGGGCATCCGCTGCGTCGTCTCGGTCTCGATGCTGACCGAGGGCTGGGACGCCAACACTGTCACGCATGTCCTTGGCGTTCGCGCCTTTGGCACCCAGCTCCTGTGCGAGCAGGTGATCGGCCGCGCGCTGCGGCGGCAGTCCTATGAGCTGAACGAAGAGGGACCCGACAAAGGCCTGTTCAACGTCGAGTACGCGGACGTGTTCGGCATCCCGTTCGACTTTACTGCCAGGCCGGTTGTCGCGCCGCCGCAGCCACCGCGCGAGACGGTGCAGGTAAGGGCCGTGCGACCGGAGCGCGATGCGCTCGAGATCCGCTTCCCGCGCGTGGACGGGTATCGCATCGAGCTGCCGGAGGAGCGGCTGACAGCCGACTTCAACGAGGACTCGACGCTGGTCATCGATCCGTCTCTGGTGGGGCCGTCCATCACGCGCAACGCCGGCATCATCGGCGAGAGCGCCGACATGACGCTAGCGCACCTCGGCGACATGCGCCCGTCGACCCTGGTCTTCCATCTGACGCAGCACCTGCTCTACACCAAGTGGCGCGACCCGGGCGACGAGCCGATGCTTCACCTGTTCGGTCAGCTCAAGCGCATCACCAAGCAGTGGCTGGACGGGTACCTGGTCTGCAAGGGCGATACTTACCCGGCACAGATCCTTTACCCGGAGCTCAAGGACATCGCGTGCAACAGGATCAACTCGGCGATCACCCGAAGCTTCCTTGGTGAGGAGCCGATCAAGGCGCTGCTCGACCCGTACAATCCGACCGGTTCGACCTCGCACGTGCGCTTCAACACCTCGCGCAAGGACCGCTGGGAGACGGACTCGCGCCGCTGCCACGTCAATTGGGTCGTGCTCGACAGCGACTGGGAAGGCGAGTTCTGCCGGGTGGCCGAATCGCATCCTCGTGTGCTGGCCTACGTGAAGAACCACAACCTGGGACTGGAGGTGCCGTACCGCTACGCCTCCGAGACGCGGCGCTATCTGCCCGACTTCATCGTTCAGGTCGATGACGGCTACGGCGCCGCCGACCCGCTGAATCTGGTCGTCGAGATCAAGGGATATCGGCGCGAGGACGCCAAGGAGAAGAAGTCGACAATGGAGACGTACTGGGTCCCCGGCGTCAACCACCTCGGCACGTACGGACGCTGGGCGTTCGCCGAGTTCACCGACGTTTTCATGATCGACGCCGACTTTGCCGCCAGAGTGGAGGCCGAGTTTCACAAGATGATCGACAACGCCATTGCGCGGCCCGCCGCCGCCAGCTGACCATGGCAAAGCGCACTACTACCAAGACCATCGCCACGATCCGTCACGACGCCGACACGCGGAAGAACATCCCGACGGCCGAGTTGCAGTCCGTCCTGCGGCCGCAGGACGAGCAGCCCATCAAGCTGCGCTACCCGCGCAACACCGACCTGGACCCGCAGTTGGTCTGGCGCGGCAAGGATGAGCAGGACTGGAGCGACCTGGTCGTCCATGCGCCGCCGCTGTACATCCAGGAAAAGGTGCACCCGAAGGTGCTGATCGACGACCTGCTACGCCAGAGTCACGAGACGGAAGCGGCGGGCGTTGGCGCGCAAGTGGACTTGTTCGCGGACTTCAACGGCATGCCGAAAGGCGCCGACAAGACCGAGTTCTACCAGCACGACCAGAACTGGAGCAATCGCATGATCCTCGGCGATTCGCTGCAGGTCATGGCGAGCCTGGCTGAGCGGGAGGGCCTGCGGGGCAAGGTCCAGTGCATCTACTTTGACCCGCCGTATGGCATCAAGTTCAACAGCAATTTTCAATGGAGCACGACCAGCCGCGACGTGAAGGACGGCAACGCCGGGCACATCACGCGCGAGCCGGAACAGGTGAAGGCGTTTCGCGATACGTGGCGGGATGGGATTCAGAGTTATCTGACATATCTGCGGGACAGGCTGACGGTGGCGCGCGATCTGCTGACGGAGTCGGGGTCGATCTTCGTGCAGATTGGGGATGAGAACGTGCACCGCGTGCGGGCCGTGATGGATGAGGTGTTTGGCGCGGACAATTTCGTAAGCCAGATCGTGTTCCGAAAGACGACGTCTCAGACTGCGGAGACGCTCGCGGGCGCCGTTGACTACCTCCTACTCTACGCGAGAAAGCGTGAAGCACTAAAGTACAGGCCTGCGTTCAAGCGGAAGGTGATGGGGGGTGTCGGTACAAACGAGTACCGATATGCGGAGACTCCCTCAGGGGACCGCCGTGTGTTAACTGCCGCAGAGTTCAGCGGCGGTGTTGCGGTCAAAAATGATCGAATCTTCTCCGTCGACAATCTCACGTCTCAGAAGCCACCGGGCCATTTCGCCGTTTCGTTTCAGGGGCGGTCATATCTTCCCGGGGCTGGCTTCTGGAAAACCGGCGTTGTTCAATTCCCGCGCCTGATACGTGCAGATCGCATCGTTCCGACGAAGTCGAGTCTCAAGTATAAGCGTTTCCTCGACGACTTTGCGGTTATGGAAATCGCAAACTACTGGGACGACACAAGTAGCGGCGCGAGCAGCACTGACCCTAAGGTCTACGTCGTTCAAACGACTACGCGCGTCATAGAGCGATGCCTTCTTCTTGCGACAGATCCGGGCGACTTGGTGCTCGATCCGACGTGTGGCTCTGGCAGCGCGGCGTATGTCGCCGAGCAGTTGGGCCGGCGCTGGATCACCATCGACACCTCGCGTGTCGCTCTGGCCCTGGCCCGCGCCCGCGTCATGGGCGCCCGCTATCCGTACTACTTTCTCGCCGATTCCCGCGATGGCCAGGCCAAAGAGGCTGAAGTCACGCGCAGCGTGCCCAGCAGCCAGCCCGTCCACAACAACATCCGCCACGGTTTCGTCTACGAGCGTGTTCCGCACATCACGCTCAAGTCTATCGCCAACAACGCCGAGATCGACGTCATCTGGGACAAGTGGCAGGGCACGCTCGAGCCACTTCGCGAGAAGCTCAACACGGCGCTGAAGACGAAATGGGAGGAATGGGAGATTCCGCGCGAGGCCGATAAGAAGTGGGCCGCCGCTGCGAGCAAGCTGCACGCAGAGTGGTGGCAGGCCCGTATCGCGCGGCAGAAAGAAATCGATGCGTCCATCGCCGCCAAGGCGGAGTTCGAGTACCTGTACGACAAGCCCTACGAGGACAAGCGCAAGGTCCGGGTGGCCGGGCCGTTCACGGTCGAGAGCCTGAGTCCGCATCGGATCCTCGGCGTCGACGAGAATGACGAGCTCATCACGGCCGTTCGCGACGCAGGCCCCGAGTACGATGCCAGGCAGTCGTTCCCGCAGATGATCTTGGAGAATCTGAACACGTCTGGCGTCCAGCAAGCCCACAAGGAAGATGGCATCACCTTTACTGCGCTGACCGCGTGGCCCGGCGAACTGGTGTGCGGGGAAGGGCGGTACATGGAGGGCGATCAGGAGCGCCGTGCGGCCATCTTCATCGGTCCGGAGTTCGGGACGGTGCAGCGCGCCGACCTGGTAAGGGCAGCCCGCGAAGCCGGCGACGCCGGCTTCGACGTGCTCATTGCATGCGCGTTCAACTACGAGGCGCATACGACCGAGTTCAACAAGCTCGGCCGCATCCCGGTGCTCAAGGCCCGGATGAACGCGGACCTTCACATGGCCGAGGACCTGAAGAACACGGGCAAGGGAAACCTGTTCGTGATCTTCGGCGAGCCCGACATCACGCTCCTGCCCGGGCCCGATGACGAGCTGCGCGTCAAGATCAACGGCGTCGACGTGTTCAAGCCGCAGACCGGCGAGGTGGTCAGCAACAACGCAGACGAGATTGCGTGCTGGTTCATCGACACCGACTACAACGAAGAGAGCTTTTTCGTCCGGCACGCCTACTTCCTCGGCGCCAACGATCCGTACAGCGCCCTCAAGACGACGCTGAAGGCCGAGATCGATGCCGATGCCTGGGCAACGCTCCATAGCGATGTGTCGCGTCCTTTTGCCAAACCGAAGACCGGACGCATCGCGGTCAAGGTGATCAACCATCTTGGCGACGAGGTGATGAAGGTCTTTCGGGTCTGAGGCCGGTGGAACTGCGGATCGCAGACACCTTCACCGACAGCCTGGCGCGGCTAACGGGCGAGGAGCAGAAGGCCGTCAAGACCACCGCGTTCGACCTGCAGCTCGACCCTGCCAGCCCCGGCATGAGGTTCCACAGGCTCGACAAGGCGCGCGACAAGAATTTCTGGTCCGTGCGCGTTAGCGCCGACATTCGCCTGATCGTCCATCGCAGCGACTCCAGCCTTCTGCTCTGCTACGTCGACCATCATGACAAGGCCTACGATTGGGCCGAGCGCCGCCGTCTGCAGACCCATCCGAAGACGGGCGCGGCCCAGCTCGTGGAGATTCGCGAGACGGTCCAGGAGGTTTTCGTTCCCGTCTACGTGCTGGCGCAAGCTGCCAACGATGAGACCGCGCCCGTGCCGGCGCTGTTTGCAGCGGTGCCCAATGCGGAGCTGCTCGGTTACGGCGTGCCGGCAGAATGGCTGGCGGACGTCAAGGCGGCCAACGCCGACGCGCTGCTGAGCCTCATCGATCATCTGCCGGCCGAAGCCGCCGAGGCGCTCATGGAGCTGGCAACCGGTGGCAGGCCGCGGCCAGCGGCGGCCGCAGATGCGTCGGCGGGGCCGTTCGATCATCCGGATGCGCAGCGACGGTTCCGCGTGATGGGCAACGTCCAGGAGCTGGAACGCGCGCTCGAATTTCCCTGGGACAGGTGGACGGTCTTTCTCCATCCCGAGCAGCGGCAATGGGTCGAGCGCGATTATTCCGGCCCCGCGCGCGTCTCGGGCTCGGCTGGCACCGGCAAGACCATCGTGGCGCTCCACCGCGCAGCGCACCTTGCGCGCACGCATCCGGATGCTCGCATCCTCCTGACCACGTTCACGGACGTCCTTGCCAACGCGCTTCGGACGCGGCTGAAGCGATTGCTCGGCAACGAGCCGCGGTTGGCCGAGCGCATCGACGTGCATTCGCTGCGGTCGCTCGGCCTGCGGCTGTACAAGGCGCACGTCGGGCCGGTCACGCTGGCGCGCCCCGAGGACGTCCGTGCTCGCATGGCTGAGGCTTCGGCGGCGGCGAGTGGTCACCGGTTCACGCTGCCGTTTCTGCTCAGCGAGTGGGAGCACGTCGTCGACGCGTGGGATCTGACGACCTGGGAATCCTATCGCGACGTGGCCAGGCTCGGCCGCAAGACGCGTCTGCCCGAGGCACAGCGACACGCGCTGTGGTCGATGTTCGAACACGTGCGCGAGCAACTGAGCGCCGGCGGTCTGGTGACCGAAGCGCAGGTCTTCCATCGCCTCGCCGCGGTTCTGGCCGGGCGGGGCAGGCCGATCTTCGACTACGCCATCGTCGATGAGGCGCAGGACCTCGGCGTTCCGCACTTAAAGTTCTTTGCCGCGCTCGGCGCCGCTCGGCCGGACGCCTTGTTCTTCGCCGGCGATCTCGGCCAGCGGATCTTCCAGCAGCCGTTCTCCTGGAAGGCGCTCGGCGTGGACATCCGCGGTCGCTCTCGAACGCTGCGCGTCAACTACCGGACCTCGCATCAGATCCGTACGCAGGCCGATCGCCTGCTGGGGCCGGTCGTGAGCGACGTCGACGGAAACAGCGAAAACAGGAGCGACACGATCTCGGTCTTCAATGGCCTGCCCCCGGTCATCCGTGCGTTCGCAAGCGCCGGCGAGGAGGTCGCCGCGGCGGCCGGCTGGCTGTGCGACCGCATGAACGACGGATTGCTGCCGCACGAGATAGCCGTCTTTGTGCGATCGGAGGCGCAGATCGCGCGTGCTCAGGAAGCCGTGGCGACCGCAGGACTGCGCGGGCGGGTTCTGGACGAGGACGTGGACACGGTCAACGGGTGCGTCTCCGTGAGCACGATGCACCTGGCCAAGGGGCTCGAGTTCCGCGCGGTCGCCGTCATCGCATGCGACGACGAGATCGTGCCGCTGCAGGAACGCATCGAAAACGTGGGCGACGATGCCGACCTTCGCGAGGTGTACGAGACCGAGCGCCACCTCCTTTACGTCGCCTGCACGCGGGCCCGCGACCATCTACTGGTCACCGGGGTTGAGCCGGCGTCGGAGTTTCTGGACGACATCGGTGCGGGCGGGCTCAGTTGATCGGATAGGGAGCGTCGTCGGAAACATGCGGTCTGGACGGCCAGTCCCGTTCCGCGACCTACAATGCACTGGCAGCCCGCGGGTGGCAGGACTATTCTGCAATCGATGGCCCCACGCGACGAAGACCGCGCCTACTTCCGCCGCATCGGCGAGGCGAAGCAGCGCAGCCACGACGAGGCACGGCGGCAACACCTGGCGCTTCCACTGCATCTGCGAATCCGACGCAGTTTCGAACTGTCGCGTGCTCACACAGGGAGAGTCAGGGAACGCGACGACGACCCCACCGAGCTCTACGAAAGGGCGCGCAGGCTGGGGCTATATAAACCGTGACGGTTCAGTGACCGATTTCCATGCCAGCCTGGCCGCATTGTTCGAGAGGGCGTCGGTAGCGTACGCCGTCATCGGAGGACACGCGGTCAACGTATGGCTGGAGCCACGAGCGACGATCGACGTCGACGTCACGGTTTATGCCGATCCTACTGGACACCGCCGCCTCAGAGACGTGCTGGTCCAGGAAGGATACACGGTGAGCCGCGAGGACGGGACCGCACTTCCCTCCGGCCCCGACTTCTCCCGCTTCGTAACGCGCGATGAGAGCATGGTCATCGAGATCCAGGCGGCAAAGACGGACTTCCAGCGTGAGCTGGTCAGCCGCGCCGTCGCTGCAGAGGACGGATTGCGGATCGCCACCCCCGAGGACCTCATCGTGCTGAAGCTGCTGGCCTATCGGCCAAAGGATCGCATCGATCTATCGGGCCTCGCGGAACTCCCCGACCTGGACTGGCTGTATGTCGAGAAGTGGGCAGCGGAGTGGGACGTCCGCTCCAGGCTCGAGGAAGTGCGTCGCGACGCACGCAGGTAAACGGTCTCCGGGCACGTCGCACGACCCGTATTCGCGCCCCGACTGACCCGGGGAGCCGCGCGGCCAATCGCCGCCGCGCCCCGTCGCAGCTATACCTTCCCCATGGCGTACAACGCATGGTTCCGATGCATCAACGGCTGCTCCGGCCAGTTCGACCTGCGCGAGGTGATCTACCGCTGCCCCACATGCGGTGATCTGCTCGAGGTAGAGCACGACATGAGCGCGCTGCGGGCACGCTCGGCCGCGGCCTGGATGGACCTGTTCAAGGACCGCTCCCACGGCACGACCTACCCCTACGGCTCCGGAGTCTGGGGCAAGAAAGAATGGGTCGTGCCGTTCATCGACAACGAGAACATCGTCTCGATGTACGAGGGCAACTCGAACCTTCTCTGGGCCGATCGCTACGGCAAGCAGCTGCACGTCGAAGACCTCTGGATCAAACAGTGCGGCAACTCCCACACCGGATCCTTCAAGGACTTGGGGATGACGGTTCTGGTGTCGGTGGTCAAGGAGATGATCGCCACCGGGGTACCCATCGACGCGGTTGCGTGTGCATCCACCGGCGACACCTCGGCAGCCCTCGGTGCCTATTGTGCGGCGGCCGGCATTCCGGCGGTGGTGCTGCTGCCCAAGAACAAGGTTTCGGTGGCGCAGCTGGTGCAGCCGCTGGCCAATGGCGCTCTGGTCCTCTCGCTCGATACCGACTTCGACGGCTGCATGGCCGTGGTCCAGGAGATCACCAAGGAGAAGCGCATCTATCTGGCCAACTCGATGAACAGCCTGCGCATCGAGGGCCAGAAGACCGTGGCCATCGAGATCGTGCAGCAGTTCGACTGGGAGGTTCCGGACTGGATCGTGATTCCCGGCGGCAATCTCGGCAACGTGCACGCGCTGGGGCAGGGATTCCTGATGATGCAGGAGCTCGGCCTCATCAATAAGCTGCCGCGCATCTGCCTGGCGCAGGCCGAGCGCGCCAATCCGCTCTACCGGTCCTTCCTCGAGGACTTCAAGGAATTCGAGCCGGTGGCTGCGCAACCGACGCTGGCCACGGCAATCCAGATCGGCAACCCGGTCAGCGTCAAACGTGCGATTCGAACGCTGCAGAAGTTCGACGGTGTGGTCGAGCAGGCCAGCGAGCAGGAGCTCGCCGACGAAGCCGCGCGCGCCGATCGCACCGGCATGTTCAACTGCCCGCACACCGGCGTGGCGCTTGCGGCGCTGCGAAAGCTCGTCGAGCGCAAGATCATCCGATCCAGTGAGCGCGTGGTCGTGCTGTCGACCGCCAACGGGCTCAAGTTCGCCGATCAGAAGACGAGCTATCACATGGGCGCGCTGGCCGAGATCAAGAGCACGCACGGCAACAAGCCGGTCGACGTACCGGCCGATCCCGAGCACGTGGCACGCGCCATCTCCCGTCACGTCGAGAAGTCCCGGCTTCTGGTGTCGTAGTGTCGGACACTCCACGGACCAAGGCCATGGGGCCGAGCACGCTGGCCGTGCATGGCGGGGAGCCGCGCCACAAGCTCGGGCACGCGCTGACGACGCCGATCGTGCAGACGGCGACCTACACCTGGGCCCACACCCAGGAGCTCAAGGACCATTTCGAAGGAAACCTGGAGCACCGCATCGATTACGGTCGATACGGAAATCCCACCCAGCGAACCGCCGAGCTCAAGCTCTCGGCTCTGGAAGGAGCCGGCGACTGCCTCCTCTTCTCCAGCGGAATGGCGGGCATGACCACGGCGCTATTCGCGATGCTTTCGCGCGGCGCCCACGTGGTCATCACCGACGACAGCTACCGCCGCACGCGGCAGTTCCTCCACGCCACGCTCAGTCGCTTCGGCATCGAGGTCTCGACGGTTCCGGCCGGTGACTACGAGGCGCTGGACGATGCGATCCGTCCGACCACGCGCCTGCTGATCAGCGAATCGCCGACCAATCCGTACAATCGCATCCTCGATCTCGAGCGCTTCGCCGCCATCGGCCGCAAGCACCGCATCAAGACGGTCATCGATGCGACGTTCGCGACCCCCTACAACGTGCGTCCGCTCGACTTCGGCGTCGACGTGGTCATGCACTCGGCCACCAAGTACCTGAGCGGGCACAACGACCTGCTGGCTGGCGCGGTGCTCGCCTCGCGCGACCTGGTGCAGGGCTTTCGCCAGCTCCAGGCCATGACCGGCGCCACCGTCGATCCGTTCGCCGCCTACCTGCTGGTGCGCGGCCTCAAGACGTTCGCGCTCCGCATGGAGCGGCAGAATGCGAATGCACAGGCGCTGGCCGAGTTCCTCGCAGCGCATCCGCACGTCGAGCGTGTGCACTACGCCGGGCTCTCCTCGCATCCCGCGCACGACGTCGCCAGCAGGCAGATGCGAGGCTTCGGCGGCGTGGTGTCGTTCGAGGTGCGCGGGGACCTCGATGCAGCATCACGCGTCGTGGACGCGTGCAGGATTCCCTACATCGCCGCATCGTTGGGGGGAGTGGAAAGCCTGATCGAGCAGCCCGCGATCATGAGCTTCTACGAGCTCAGCACCGAAGAGCGCCTCGAGGTCGGCATCAAGGACAACCTCATCCGTTATTCGGTCGGCATCGAGGATGCCGGCGACCTCATCGCCGATCTCGAGCAGGCACTGGAGCGCGCCTTCGCGTAGGCCGGCGAAACGCGAACCGGACACGCGGGTGCGATCGCCAGAGCCGATGCCCCGCTCAGCGCGGCCAGCGGTCGGTTTCCTGATCGTCGCGCCGGCCGCGCATTCGTTGCGCTTCGCGCTCTTCGATCAGGCACGTGGAGTCGGCAGCGAAAACCGTCTGCGCAGGCATCGCGCGAGCGAATGTGGCGGGAGGTTGACGACTCGACCCGCTGCCCTCGCGTCGGTGCGGCCCCGGCATTCGACGATCCGGTCTTCGGAATCGAACAGGCCGTCTGCCGCAGGGCGGTAGTGCCCGGGAAAAGGGTCAGGCGCCTTTTCGGCAGCGGAAAAGATGCCTGTCGCCTTTTCCCTGCACGGCGGGCGCTTTGACACTCGTTGGTCCCGCACCTATGACGCCGCCGACGGCAGACGGCCGATTGGGCGAACTGCCACGGCGGCTCTTTAAATCCGGCCCAGCGAGGTCGGGAAGGGTGCGACCTTGATCCGTAGATCTTCCAGGACATTCGCCTGCGTCCACGCGTGCGCCGCACGTGCGGCAAGCACGTCAGGGCCCCCGGTCCTGCATGTGCGGGCCGGCTGAGCGATGTCGACCTCGCTCCTTCACAAGCGTCCCACCGCTGCAGGCGTGCGTCCCGCCCTGCTCGGCAAGGTGCTGATCCGCGGCGGCCGCGTCGTCGATCCGGCATGCGGTCGCGACTGCCGTTGTGACGTGCTCATCGAGGACGGCCGCATTGCCGCCGTCGGTGCGTACGGCACCCTCGACCCGGCGCAGCTTTCCATGCCGGGAATGCCGGCCGGAATTCCCGTCATCGATGCGACCGGGCTGCTGGTCGTGCCGGGCCTGGTCGACATGCACGTGCATCTTCGCGAGCCGGGGTTCGAGTACAAGGAAACCATCGAGACCGGCACGCGCGCGGCGGTGGCTGGGGGTGTCACGTCGGTGGCGTGCATGGCCAATACCGATCCCGTCAACGACAACGCCGCCGTCACCAAGTACATCCAGGAACGTGCGCTGCTGGCAGGCTACGCCAACGTCTATCCCATCGGTGCGGTCTCCCTCGGCCTCAAGGGCGAGCACATGGCCGAGTTCGGCGAGATGGTCGAGGCCGGCATCGTTGCCGTCTCTGACGATGGCATGCCGATCGACGATTCGGCCCTGATGCGGCGTGCGCTCGAGTACGCACGGCTGTTCGATCTGCCCGTGATCGCCCACGAGGAGGACTCGGGGCTGTGCTGCGGCGCCGTCATGAACGAGGGCGCCGTCTCGGTGCGCCTCGGCCTGCGCGGAATGCCGTCGGCCGGCGAGTCCGTGATGGTTGCGCGCGACATCGAGTTGGTGCGCGCCACCGGCGGCAGGCTGCACATCGCCCACATTTCGTGCGCCGAGGCCGTCGACATGGTGCGCCGCGCCAAGGCCGAGGGCCTGCCGGTGACGGCCGAGGCTGCGCCTCATCACTTCACCCTCGATGACTCGGCGGTGCTCGGCTACAACACCAACGCCAAGATGAAGCCGCCGCTGCGCACCAGGCGCGACGTCGAGGCGGTGCGCGAAGGCCTTGCCGACGGGACCATCGACGCGATCGCCACCGACCATGCGCCCCACCACCGCGACGAGAAGGTCTGCGAGTTCGACAAGGCGGCCTTCGGAATCGTCGGCCTGGAAACGATGCTGCCGCTGACGCTGGCACTGGTGCGCGACGGATATCTGACGCTGTCGCGTGCCATCGAAGCGATGAGCGCGGCGCCGGCGCGGATCCTGTCGATCGATCGCGGAACGCTGGCGGTGGGTGCGGCTGCCGACATCGCGCTGATCGATGTGGACGGTCAATGGAGATTGTCGGCAGAGGCCATGATGACGCGCAGCCGCAACACGCCGTTCGACGGCTGGACCATGAAGGGCAAGGTCGTGCGCACCATCGTCGGCGGCGCCACGGTTTGGGAGTAACGCAGGTTTTAAGGGGACAGTCCCCTTAAGGTTAAGGGGACTGTCCCCTTAAAGTGGGGAACGGGAGGAGCGAACGTTGAAGGCAACTCTTGCACTGGCCGATGGCCGCATCTTTCGCGGCACGGCGTTCGGTGCGGAAGGCAGGACCGGCGGAGAGGTCGTGTTCAACACCTCGATGACCGGCTACCAGGAGATCCTGACCGATCCCTCCTACGACGGTCAGATCGTGGTCATGACCTATCCGGAGATCGGCAACGTCGGCGTCAACTGCGACGACGTCGAGTCCGCGCGACCCTACGTGCAGGGCTTCGTGGTCAAGGAATACTGGGACCGCCCGAGCAACTACCGCGCCGAGACTTCGCTGGCCGCCTACATGCGCGAGCACGGCATCGTCGGCATCCAGGACATCGACACGCGCGCGCTGGTCCGACACATCCGCGACCGTGGCGCGCAGCAGGCCGTGCTGGCAACGGGCGAGGTCGACGAGCAGGCGCTGGTGGCTGAAGCGGCGGCGCGGCCCGGCATGGAGGGGCAGGACCTGACGGCACGCGTGACCACGCCGACCTACTATCGCTGGACGGGCTCGACCTGGACCTTGGACAAGCGCTACTCGCCGGCCGCCGGCGACGGCCCGCTGGTCGCGGCCTTCGACTACGGGCTCAAGCTCAACATCGCGCGCTGTCTGGCCGCGCACGGCTGCCGCGTCGTGGTGGTTCCGGCAGGCACCAGCGCCGAAGAGATCCGCGCGCTCGGCGCCGACGGCCTCTTCCTCTCCAACGGCCCCGGCGATCCGGACGCCGTCCAGGGCGCGGTCGAAGTCATCAGCGACCTTGCCAAGGACACGCCGACGTTCGGCATCTGTCTCGGCCATCAGATCCTGGCGCTGGCGCTCGGCGGCAGGACCTACAAGATGAAGTTCGGCCATCACGGGGGAAACCAGCCGGTTCTGGACGTGGAGACCGGCGTCGTCTCGATCACTTCGCAGAACCACGGCTTCGCGGTCGATCCTGAGAGCCTGCCGCCCGACGTGCGAATCACGCACCTGAATCTGAACGACAACACGGTCGAGGGCCTGGCCCATAAAACGCTGCCGGTCTTCTCCGTCCAGTATCATCCCGAGGCTTCGCCCGGCCCGCACGACGCCGCCCCGCTGTTCGCGCGCTTCGTCGAGATGATGAAGCAGCACAAGCGCCAGTCCCCAGCCTCTTCGCGCGAGCACGAGTTCGAGGCGCGCAACGATCAATCCATGCAGAAGGCTTAGCTGAAGTGCCCAAACGCGACGACATCAAGAGCATCCTGATCGTGGGCGCAGGCCCGATCGTCATCGGCCAAGCCTGCGAGTTCGACTACTCGGGCACGCAGGCATGCAAGGCCCTGAAGGAGGAGGGCTACAAGGTCATCCTTGTCAACTCGAATCCGGCCACGATCATGACGGATCCGGAGTTCGCCGACCGCACCTATGTCGAGCCGCTGACGCGCGACAGCCTGGCCGCCATCATCGAGGCCGAGCGGCCCGATGCCCTGCTGCCCACGATGGGCGGACAGACGGCTCTGAACCTGACGCTGGAGGTTGCCGAGGCCGGCATCCTCGAGAAGTTCGGCGTGCAGCTGATCGGCGCCAACATCGAGGCGATCAAGAAGGCCGAGGACCGCAACCTCTTCAAGGCGGCAATGTCCAAGATCGGCATCGATCTGCCGCGCTCCGGCTACGTGGGCAGCATGGAGCAGGGCAGGGAAGTGGTTGCCGAGCTGGGACTGCCGGTCATCATCCGCCCGTCGCGCACGCTCGGCGGCATGGGCGCCAACATCGCCAAGACCGACGAGGAGTACGAGAAGTACCTGCAATGGGCGCTCGAGCTCTCGCCCATCCACGAGGTCCTGGTCGAGGAGTCCATCGAAGGCTGGAAGGAATTCGAGCTGGAGGTGATGCGCGACCGCAAGGACAACGTCGTCATCATCTGCTCGATCGAAAATTTCGATCCGCTCGGCGTGCACACCGGCGACTCCATCACCGTCGCTCCGGCGCAGACGCTGACGGACAAGGAATACCAGATCATGCGCGACGCCTCGCTCGCGATCATTCGCGAGATCGGGGTGGACACGGGCGGCTCCAACATCCAGTTCGCCGTCGATCCGCGCAACGGCCGCATGGTCGTCATCGAGATGAACCCGCGAGTTTCGCGGTCCTCGGCGCTGGCGTCCAAGGCCACGGGTTTTCCCATCGCCAAGATCGCCGCCAAGCTGGCCGTCGGACTGACGCTCGACGAGATCCGCAACGACATCACGCGCGAGACGCCGGCCAGCTTCGAGCCGACCATCGATTACGTCGTCACCAAGATCCCGCGCTTCACTTTCGAGAAGTTCAAGGGCGCCGAGGACAAGCTCACCTCGCAGATGCGCTCGGTGGGCGAGGCCATGGCCATCGGCCGCACCTTCAAGGAAAGCCTGCAGAAGGCGCTGCGCTCGCTCGAGACCGGATCCTACGGCTTCGAGTCGCCCGAGCCCGTTTCCGATGCGGAGTTCGACGCGAAGATCTCCACGCCCAACTCGCAGCGCATCTGGTACGTGGCCGAGGCGATGCGGCGCGGCTACAGCGTCGAGAAGCTGTTCGAGCTTTCCAAGATCGACCCGTGGTTCCTGGCCAACATCGAGCAGATCGTGGCGATGGAAAAGGACCTGAGCGCGCGCGGCGGCCTTCCGGCGCTGTCCAGCGAGGCGCTGCGCAAGGCCAAGCAGTGGGGCTTCTCGGACCGCCGCCTGGCAACCCTGCTTTCGACCGATGAGAAGACCGTGCGCGAGCGGCGACGCCGCGACGGCATCCAGCCCGTCTTCAAGATGGTCGACACGTGCGCAGCCGAGTTCGTCGCCTTCACGCCCTATCTCTACTCCACCTACGAGGAGGAGGACGAGGCGCCGCCGACCGATCGCAGGAAGATCATCATCCTCGGCGGCGGGCCCAACCGCATCGGGCAGGGCATCGAGTTCGACTACTGCTGCGTCCACGCCGCCTTCGCGCTCAAGGAGGCCGGGTACGAGACCATCATGGTCAACTGCAACCCGGAGACTGTCTCGACCGACTACGACACCTCCGACCGCCTCTACTTCGAGCCGCTGACGCTCGAGGACGTGCTGACCATCGTTCGGCGCGAGAATCCGGTCGGCGTGATCGTGCAGTTCGGCGGGCAGACCCCGCTCAAGCTGGCCAAGGCGCTGGAGGCCGAAGGCGTTCCGATCATCGGTACGCCGCCCGAGGCCATCGACCGTGCCGAGGATCGCGAGCTGTTCTCCAAGCTGCTCGACAAGCTGGCGCTGAAGCAGCCGCCCTCGGGAACGGCGCGCACCGTCGAGCAGGCCGAGGAGATCGCCAGGCGTCTGACGCTGCCGATCCTGGTGCGGCCTTCCTACGTGCTGGGCGGACGCTCGATGGAGATCGTGCACGAGTTCGAGCATCTGCGTCGCTACATGCAGAACGCCATTCGGACCTCGCCCGACCATCCCATCCTGATCGACAAGTTCCTCGACCACGCCACCGAGGTCGA
>DASPNH010000172.1:0-5054 GCA_035626675.1 Binatia bacterium | reverse complement strand
ATCGCTCGGTGAGGTCAGCATGCGCAGCTCGTGATCGGCACGGTACGAGAAGGCGCCTTGCGGCCACGTACGCCACGTCAGCATCCAGCGATCACCGTCAGCGGCGGCCAGCAGCGGAAAGCCGCTCCCTTGGCGATCGGGAAGCGCATCGAGCGAATCGGGGCCGGTCCAGCTGAGGCCACCGTCGCCCGAGGTGGCAGTCAGAATGTCCGAGTTCGGCTCCAGCGGCCCGCCGAGTGGATCGTGCGCGGTCCACGCCGCCAGCAGCTTTCCGTCACTGACGGCCATGACGGGCTGGCTGTCCGTCCCCGAATCGATGCGCGCGTACGAATTGACGGGCAGCGGCTCGGACCAGCTCGCGCCGCCGTCGATCGACCGCAACACGAAGATGTCTCCGTCGCCGCCAAATCCCTTCGCCGCGGGAGGGCGGCTGCTGAAGCCCATCGTCCACGTGTGGCCGCTGACGTGCAGAAGCGAAAGCGACCCGGGCGAGATCGAGCTCGCGTCGTCGGTGTCATCGGTCGCAGGCAGCACCTGGATGGGCTGGCTCCACGCGACGCCATTGGACACGGACCGGACCAGCCCGAGCTCACGGGAATTTCGGGCGCTCCATGAAACGATCCAGGTGCCTGCGCCGTCGGCCGCGACCCGGGTTTCCAGATACTCGCGGGCCTGAATCGTCCTCAACGTGCGCGGAGCCTCCCAGGTTTGGCCGTCGTCGCCGGACATGACGATGAATATGGCGGTCTCCACGGAGCGCACGGGATCGCCGATGAAGCGCTCGTCATTCCATGTGATGGCCCAGCGTCCACGATGATCGGTGGCGATGGCGATGCCGTGAGGATGGCATCCGGGACTGCACTCCTCGGCGACCACCTGCTCATCCCAGACCGCTCCCCCGTCGCGTGTCACGCGCACGCTCAGGCCGGGCTCCTGATGTCGCCGTGTCGCGGCAACCCACGTCCCGTTGCTGCCCGCGGCCATCGCCACGTTCCACGGCTGGAGGCCATCGACGGCACGCCAGGTTGCCCCCAAGTCCGTTGAAGCAGCGATGGCCCATCGACGGGTCAGGCCATGGATGTCGTCGCGAATCCGTTCGGACCAGGTCGAGAGCCACGTGCCGCGGCCGTCGCTGCCGAGCCAGACCATGTTCGGTGAATTGCCTTCGGCCAGGTTTCCGAGGTTCTTTTCGCCGCCGAAAACCGCCTGCGGCGAAGAATTCGGGAGCGTCGTCGTCGTGGTCGCCGGTGCCGAGAAGAGATCGGGATCGATGCTCAACCACCGTGCGACGCGGCCGTCGTAGGCATGCGATAGCCATGACACCTGGAACAGGCCGGCAGATTCGCTTGCGGCTCGGGGAAGGCCTACGCCCGGAATATCGCAATCGGCCAGCAGCAACGGTTCGCCGAGCGGCTGCCCGGTGCTGTCGGTCGCGCGCGCCCACAGCGTGTCGCATGACTCGGCATACTGCCGCCACAGCACCAGGACGTGCGAGTCCTCATCGATGCCGACGGCGGCTCCCCAGGGATGGAAGCTCTCGCCAAGCTGCATCGGCGCGGTGATGGGCTCGCCATCGTAGTCGAGCCATTGCCCGACGATCTGGCCCGTTTCGTCCGTGCGGACGAATCTCGCCGAATAGATGCCGAGCTCATCGTGGATGGCCAGACCGAGCGGCTGATATTCGAGCTCGATCGGCAGATGGAAAAAGGCACCGCGCGGCTCGCCTTGCCCGTCATAGGCGCGCACGACCCAGTGGACCTCGGTGTCTGGCCCGTAGACCATCACCTGGACCAGGAACGAACCGGCAGCCGAGCAGTTCACGGCGCCGTCGTCGTAGACGAAGCCTGGAAGCTCGACCATGACGGAGGGGAGGGGCACTCCTGCCACGTCGCTGCGATCGACGATGATCGAGTCCGAGATGTCGTATGCGTTCGTTTGACGGACCCGGTGCAGCGTACCGGCGCTATCGACGCATTCGAGACGAGACTGCCACTCGTCGAACGAATTCTGGCCGGCAAGGAAGACGTCACTGACTACCGCGGGTGCAGCGGCATCGGAAAGCGCCGGTCGAAGAGCCAGAAGAAAAAGGGCGCCGGCAGCAAACCGTGACGGTCCTGAAAGCATCGATCGTTCCCCCGACCGCGACCCTACTACGCGGCTGACCTTTGTCACAAGCGTCGCGGAAGCATTCGCTCCTGTTGATCCTCTCAAATTGCCCGCGGTCACGCAGCCTGTGCTGAGTGCATGCCCGTCAGGCCGAAATGGGCGTCCACGGCGACGGACAGGGCGGCGACCGTCCATGACCGCGCCCAGGGCAGCTTGCCGGAACTGGCGCTCCGACAGAGAGTAAGCCACGTGAACCCGCTCCTCGTGTTCGTGACCTCGTTCCTGGCGTGCTGCTGCGCGATCGTCACCGTTCCGCTGGCCGGATGGTACCTGCTGGGGCATCGCGCCGAGCAATGCGTGCTCGAGAAGGTCGAGCCAGCATCCGAGCTCGACAGCGTGTCTGCCCAGCTGGTGGCAGTACGTGTAGAGGCGGAATGCGGCGTGGCTCGCGACGCGCGCCATTTCCGGTCGTTCCTGCAATCGGTGACGCTGCTCGATTGCCCTGGGGCAGGCTGGTACGCAGTCACGACCGCAGCGGGACAGGAGACCCCGAAAGTCTCGCCGATGTCGCGCTCGATGTGGCTGACCTACTCGCTGCTGGCAGGAACGGATTGCTGGTAGCGCGACTCAGGCCCGACTCGTCCTGCGGCTCCAGGCTCGTCCTGCGTCCATCGCGGGACGTTCCACATACCGATAGCTGAGCGCCGCGATCGCCCAGGTTACCGGCATCACGACCGCGGCGAGCGCGAGCCAGCGCAGCACCGCCGAATGGGTTTCGATCGCCGGCGCGTCGCCGAGCATGACGGGCGCCGCCAGCAGCACCACGGGCACGTGCAGCAGATAGAGGCTGTAGGACGCCTCTCCCAGCGCCGCCAGCGGTCGCGAGCGCAGCGCAGATCGAAGCGGCGACAGCGCAGCGAGCAGCATAAGCGTTGCCGATGCCGCCGTGGCAAGGCCCATGCCGGCGAACCGCGACAGCGGCCAGAGGTGCGTAGGAGGAAGCGCGAACGCAGCGATGGCCAGCACGAGCACAGCCGCCCGCAAGGCCGGGCTCCATTCGTCGAGCGCGAGTCGATCGCGGTAGGCATGCATGGCCATTCCGACGCTGAAGGGCATCGCGTAGTTGGCCAGACGGTCCGGCGTGACGAACAGGGTCGCCGCGGCCGCGATCACGATGACGATCACGCCGGCATCGAAGCGACGCGCGAACCAGGCCAGCAGCGGGAACAGGAGCGAGTACACGAGCTCGAGGCGCAGCGTCCATCCCACCGGAATCATGCCGTAGGCCTCGCCCGGGACGAGCGCGCTCCGCAGTATCTGTCCGAGGCCGAGCTGCTGCTCGGCATGCGCGCGCGCCCATGCGCTCTCACCCAGGCCGTGATCGAGGCGCGAAGTCAGCATCGCAGCGAGGCAGGCAGCGGCCAGTGCCAGCAGGTAGGCGGGATAAAGACGCAGCACTCGGCGGGTCAGAAACCCCGCTGCACCCATCGCCGATGTGTCGCGCGCGAAAGAGCCGCTCAGCACGTACCCGCTCAGCACGAAGAAGAGGACGACGGCAGAGCCGCCATTGGCGATGGCAGCGGGCCAGCTCGTCAGCAGCCAGCTCTGGACCTCGGCCGTGGCAGCGACCGCACTCAGGCAGTGGAACAGCAGCACCATCGTGGCTGCGATTCCGCGCAGGCCGTCCAGCTCGCGCTCGCGCCGCAAGTGCCGAGCATTCTCGCGCAGTTCCGCCATCGGTGCTCAGTGAGAACCGGCCGGCGCCGGTGACGCGGCATCCGCCGGCGGCTTGTAGAACGGCACCAGCTCGGCGCTCAGAAGCGGCTCGCATTTCTCCTTCACGCCGGCGTCGCAGTCGGCTTCACCGATGCACCGCCCCTCGGCGTTGCGCTGGTGGCAGACGCAGAACGGACCGTCGCCGAGACCTTCTGGATTGCGCTCGCGTCCCTCGCCGAAGCAGACGTGTGTATGACGCACGACCAGCATGCGGCCACCGATCTGCTCGCACTGCTTGCGATAGTTGTCGAGGGCCCCGTGGGCCAGGCAGCGCGCGTAGGTATCCTTGCGATGAGCCTCGAAGACGCGCGCCCGCGTCGTTGCCGGATCCTCGCAGGCCGCGCTGCAGATGAGCGTCGCCAGCAACAACGGGAGGCGCGTCGACATTCGCGCAGTCCATCAGGAAGAGCGTCGAGAGTCGAGGTGGCCGGCCGACCTCGCTACGCTCGGCGCATGAGCATCGTTTCCCGCAAGGTCATCCACTGCGGCGGGGTCGGCGAGTTCGGCATCGACCAGGTCGTGTTGCCGAGCGGCCGCACTGCCACGCTCGACGTCCTTCGTCACCCTGGCGCTGCCGCCGCCGTCGTCTTTCGCGATGCGAGCCGGATCGTGATGCTGCGCCAGTACCGGCACGCCGCCGGGGTGTGGCTGTGGGAGATCCCCGCAGGAAAGCTCGATGAGGGCGAGGCGCCGCGTGCGTGCATCGAGCGCGAGATCGAGGAGGAGACCGGCCTGCGCGCCGGGACGCTCGTCGAGCTCGGCCAGATCGTGGTTGCGCCCGGATACAGCGACGAGCGGCTGTGGCTCTACGAGGCCCGCGACCTGCAAGCGGGAACCATGCAACACGGCGCCGGCGAAGAGATCGAAGTGCACGAGATCGAGCTCGAGGAGGCTCTGTCGATGATCGATCGCGGCGACATCATCGACGCCAAGACGATCTGCGCCTTGCACCTGGTGGCGCGGCGGCACCGCCGGGCGCCTGCCGACGCAAGCGATGAGATCGGCGCTGATGGACGCCCGTCAGGATCGACCCGATCCGCGCTGAACCGCGCCGACAAGCCGTGACGGACGACGAAAGCGACGCGGGCAACGCGGGTGCTGGCGACGGACGACGAAAGCGACGCGGGCAACGCGGGTGCTGCCGTTCGTCGCCCGCCTTTTTCGCGAAGCTA
>DASPNH010000171.1:0-59285 GCA_035626675.1 Binatia bacterium | reverse complement strand
TCAGGTTGCCGAGCAGCGTAAGGACCGCGCCGATCAGGGTGATGCCCATGACCACCGGATAGTCGCGCATGAGCACGCCCGTGTAGAAGAGCCTGCCCATGCCGGGGATGCCGAAGATCGTCTCGGCGATCACCGATCCGCCGATCAGGCCGGGAATGGACAGGCCCAGGATGGTGACGACGGGCAGCAGCGCGTTGCGCAGCGCGTGGCGATAGACCACGACCTTGTCGTCCAGCCCCTTGGCCCGGGCGGTCTGGATATAGTCCTGCCGCAGCACCTCCAGCATGCTCGAGCGCATGTAGCGCGACATCCCCGCCAGGCCGGTCAGCGTCGAGATCGCCACCGGCAGCACGAGGTGGCGGGCGCGGTCGATCACCTTGCCTGCAAGGCTGTAGGACTCGTAGTCGAGGGATTTGAGGTCCGAGATCGGCAGCCAGCCCAGCGTCTCGCCGAACAGGATCATGCCCAGAAGCGCGAACCAGAAGCTGGGCATGGCAAACCCGATGAAGACGAAGACCGTGGTCGCACGGTCCAGCCAGGAATGCTGGTTGGCTGCCGAGAACACGCCGATCGGAATGGCCAGCGCCATGATCAGCACCAGGTCGATGGCGCTGATCATGAGCGTGATCGGAATGACTTCGAGGATCTTGTCGAGCACCGGCCGGCGATCCCGCGAGAACGACGTGCCCAGATCGCCCTGCACGATGCGGCCGAGCCACAGTCCGTACTGAACGTAGATGGGCTTGTCGAGGCCGTAATATCTTTCGAGCTTCTCGCGGGCCTCGGGGCTGGCCTTGGGATTCATGTCCGTCATCAGGTCGACGGGATTGCCGGGTGCCGCCCACATCACCAGGAACGAGACGAGAGTGATGCCCAGCAGCAGGGGCACGAATCCGGCCAAGCGCTTGGCGACGTAGACGAGCATGATCTACGGAGTCACCGCGTACTTCTGCAGCGGCCTGGGCACGTACCACTGGATGAAGTTCCATTCGATGCCGCCCGGCGCTTCCTCGATGCCGCGAAAGCGCGACGAGACGATGGGCAGCGAATCGGGCACGTAAAGGAACGTGTAGGGCTGGTCGGCTGCCAGGTGATCCTGAACCTGGTCGTAGACGCGCTTCCTCTCGGCTTCGTCGAACGTGCGCCTGCCCCGGTCGAGCAGCTCGTCGACCTGCGGATTGTCGTATCCCACGAAGTTGAACTGCTTGACCGCCGTCTTGCTCGAATGCCAGATGTCGTACTGGTCCGGGTCCAGTGACAGGCTCCAGCCGAGCATCACCACCTCGAAGCGGCGCTTGTCGACGAAATCGTTGATGAACGACGACCATTCCAGGACCCGCACGCCCACGTCGACGCCGATCTCGCGAAGCCGCCGCTGCACGATGGTGGCGGTCTTGAGCCTCTGGTCGTTGCCCTGGTTGGTGATGATCTTGAACGCGAACGGCTTGCCGTCCTTGTCGAGGATGCCGTCGCCGTCGTTGTCCTTCCAGCCGGCCTCGGCCAGCAGTTCGCGCGCCCTGGCCGGATCGAAGTCGTACTTGGCCACGTTCTGGTTGAGCCACAGGGTTCCGGGCCGGTAGGGCGTATCGGCTGGCTGGCCGAGCCCGAACAGCACGACGTCGACGATCTCCTGCTTGTCGATGGCATGGGTGAAAGCGCGCCGCACGCGCACATCGGAGAACATTGGATTGGACAGGTTGTAGCCGAGATAGGTGTAGCTGTTGGAAACGTAGCGGTACTTGCGGAAGGCCTTCTCGAAGAACGGCGTCGAGGTCTGTCGCGAGTACTGCAGCGGCGCCAGTCCCATCATGTCGATGCCGCCCGACTTGAGCTCCAGGAACTGCGTCGACTGGTCGGGAATGACGCGGAACGCGACCTGCTCGATGAACGCGCGGCCGCGGTAGTAGTCGGGGTTCGCCCTGAGGGTGAAGCGCGTGTTGCGCTCCCAGGAAGCGAACATGTGCGAGCCGAGGCCGACGGGCCGCTGCCCGAAGTCAGTCTCGTTGATGTTCTGGCCCTCGAGCAGATGACGCGGCAGCACGACCATACTGCCCCACGATGCCAGCGCGGGTGCGAAGGGCTTGTCGTAGGTGACGCGGAAGCTGTGGTCGTCCAGCAGCTCGAACGTCTTCACCTGCATGTAGTCCTCGGCGTAGGACGTCAGTGTGGCCGGATCGCGAATGGTGTGGAAGCCGAACTCCACGTCGCGCGCGGTGAAGGGCGCGCCGTCCGTCCACTTGACGTCCTTGCGCAGGAAGAACGTGATCTGCAGGCCGTCCTCGGAAACTTCCCAGCGCTCGGCCAGGCGCGGCTCCAGAGTGCTCAGCGTCTTGTCGTACGTCAGCAGGCCGTCGAAGATGTAGCCCGCGTACTCGTGCGACGCGCTGTCGGAGGACAGCATCGGGATCAGCGTCGAGCCGTCACCGATGCTGCCGTGCACGATGGCATCGCCGATGGCGGGCACGTCCTGGGCAGGATCGAGCTCGGGGATCGCCGCCGCCGGCTCCTGGCGCCTGCCGCATGCGCTGGCCAGGAGGAGGAACAGCATCAGGACGATCCGGGCCCGTTCAGCCACCGGCCGACTCCGAGTCGATGTTGACCACGCGCGCCTTGGGCGGACGGTCGAGCACGAACGCGTCGCCGGCCAATGCGACTTCCCGCTGCACCGACTTGTACGTCAGTGTCAGCGCGCTGCCGTCGGCGAACGTAACGTAGATCCAGAACGGAACCCGCACACCGGTGACGTCGCGGTAGTCGCCGAACGCCGCCTCGACGTCCTGGCTGCCCGGCGCGCCGCGCATACGAAGCCGCAGAGGTTCGAGGTGATCGAAGTCGACGACCATGTCCAGGGTCGCGCCGCCCGGGAGCTGCCGGGTCCATTCCCAGCCATCGCTCACCTTGACCACCGTGCCGCCTTTGGCGGCGCCGAGCTGGGGCGGCAACCCGCGGATCAGGGCCGCGAGCTCGGGCGCTCCGAGCGGCACGCCGGTGAAGCGATGGAAGTTGCTGGCATGCGCGCTGCCTTCGTAGAAGACCTTTTCGCGGCGGTCGAAGGCAGCCAGGCGTGCACCGTCGGTGGCCACGGTGTAGCTGACGCCGAACGGATTCATGACGTCGATGCGGATGCTCTGCGGAGCCTGCACGACGACGACCTGCGAGGACTTGAAGCGCTGCTTGCTGCCTTGATAGTCCAGGCGGGCCTGGCCCCGGAAGGACGCAAGCTCCTGATCACGCCTGGCGATGCGGGCAGCGATTCGCCAGGGCTCGGGAGCTCGAGCCGAGCCGAAGGCGGATGTTCTGGGGGTCGCGGCCGGCGTGCAGGATGAAACGAGGATCGCCGCGGCGAGCGCCATGGCGGCGCCCGCTGCCCTACCTTCCCCCACCGGCCGTTTCGGAGCCCGCGCCGCCACTCTTGCTCTGAAGCGCATGAATTTTCCGCTGCAGTCGGGCGCGCTGCTCGGGGTCGTCGCTGCGCGCCTCGGCGTCGCGATAGACGCGCTCGGCGTCGCTGCGTCGCCCGAGCTTGACGTAGGCATCTGCCAGATGCTCGACGATCACCGGATCGCGTCCACCGAGCTCGGCAGCCTTCTCCAGCTCGCGCGCCGCGGATTTGTAGTCGCCTCGCTGGTAATAGACCCAGGCCAGGCTGTCGATGACGGCGCCGTTGTTCGGGTGCATCTGCAGCGCGCGCTTGATGAGCTTCTCGGCCTCGTCGAGGTTCTCGCCGCGCTCGGCGTAGGTGAACCCGAGATGGTTGAGCGCGTCTGCGTTCTGAGGATTGATCTCGATGACGCGGCGAAGCAGCTGAATCGACTTCTCCTTGTCGCCCGCCTCGTCGTAGAGCCATGCCAGGCCGTACAGGTACATGTCGTTGCCTGGATCGGAAGCGACCAGACGGTTGGCCGTGGCGATGGCCTCATCGAAACGCTTCTGCGCACGATAGAGTGCGATCAGCCGGCGCAGGCCGTCGGCATTGTCGGGCGCGTTCTCCAGCAGGCTGCGCACCGATTCGGTGGCGCCTGCAAGGTCGTCCTCCTCTTCCTGCACGCTCGACAGGAACAGTCGCGCGTCCACGTAGCGCGGCGCCTTGGGTGAGATCAGCGACAGCTCTCGAACGGCGGCATCGGACTCGCCCACCTTGTCGTAGGCCAGCGCCAGCCAGTAACGGATCTCGTCGTCGCCGGGCTTGGCACCCAGGACGATGCTGAAGTCGTCGATGGCGCGCAGGTAATCGCCGCGCTGGAAGTAGATCAGCCCGATCTTGGCGCACGTGGCCAGCGGATCCTCCGCAAAGTCGACGAGCTTCTCGTAGCGAGCCAGCTTGGCACTGAGATCGGGGTCGTCCTCGGACAGCGTTCCGATCTGCGCACGCGCGGGCTCGAGCGCCGGATTGAAATCGATGGCCTTGTTGAAGCTCTCCACGGCCTTGCGACGCAGCCCCAGGCGGTCGTAGACGAAGCCCATGTGCAGGTGCAACTCGGCGATCGACGGGTTGAGGCGCGCTGCGTGTCGGAACGATCGCAGCGCATCGGCATGGTTGCCCGAGGCTGCCAGCGCCTTGCCCAGACCGAAGTTGGCCATGAACGAATCGGGGCTGAGGGCGGTGGCCCGCTGGAGAACTTCGACGGCCTGCTGGGGACTGCCCACGCGGCTGTAGAGCGCGCCCAGCATCACCAGGGACTCCTCGTTGTTGGGCTCCATCTCCAGAACGGCCGCATACTGGGAGATCGAATCGTCGTAATTCTGCAGCGCCAGCAGCAGGCGCGCGGCCAGCAGGCGATGCTCGGGATCGGCAGGCTCGAGGGCGACCAGCGCCTGCACGTGCTCGAGCGCGCGGCGCAGCTGGCCGTCACGAATGTAGAGCTGAGCCAGCTCGTAGCGGAGCCTGGGCTCACGCGGATCCAGCGAGACTGCGCGGACGGTTTCGCGCGTGGCCGTCGCATAGTCGCCCTCGAAACGCGCCATCAGCGCAGCCAGAAAATGCCCGGCCGCGCGATCCTGGTCGGCCACGTGCGGTTTGGTGACGAATTCGCCGCCCAGCTGGTGTGCGGCATCCGGCTTGCCGAGATTCATCGACTTGGCGCCGGAGATGCGAGTGGCGGCGGAGCAGCCAGTCAGCAGGACTGCCAATGCACATACCGCGTATGCGTATCGGCAACGCGCGGGCACGGGCGCGCTGGAGAGGATTGCTGGCATGCGAGCGACGGCGAACCTACCACGCACATGACTGCAGGAACAATTGACCATTTCCGCGCATTTGCTCACGCCGACGTCGGCGGTTAATCCGACCTCGTGTTCTTTCGATGGCTGGTGGAGGTGTTCCCCGCCGACATGCGACGCGGTTGGGCGCTGGTGCGCCGCGACATCGTCTTGTGGGTGGCCATTGCGACGTTGACGTCGCTGGCGATGATGGCGGTCCCGCCGCTCGACTCGATCGCGCCGAGGGATTTCTTCGCCATCGTCGTCTCGCTTCTGGCCCTTCTTGCCCCCTTCATGCTTGCGCCGGTCCTGTTCGCCGCCGAAGCCCAGGGCCGTCAGTATTCTTGGGGGCCGCTGCTCCGGCACATGGCCAGCAGGCTCCCGATCAACCTGGCCTGCCAGATCGCCAGCTTCCTGGCCTTCGCCGAGCTCGCGCGCCTGGCGGGGACGGCGGTTCTGCTGGCTTTGCAGGGATTCGTCGCCGCCGAGCTGTCGGCCACGGTCGTGCAGTTCGTCATCACGCTGACTCTGCTGTCCCAGTTCGTGTTCCTGCCGTTCGTGATCAATCTCTATCGACGAGATGAGCTGCCGGCCGAGCTGTGGGAGTGGAAGCGTGCGGCGCCGCTCGGCCCGGTCCTGTGGCCGTTCACGGCCTCGAGCCGTCTATCGGACGGACGGCGCTGGAGGATCGCGCCCTATGTCTTCCTGGAGCTGTTGATTCCCGCCGTGGCGATGAAGGCAGGGGCGCTGACGCTCCCGGCCTTCATCGCCGCCCAGGTCGCGCAGGTCGTACTGCGCGCCGTGCTGTTCCACTACTTCCTTTCGCAGTTGCAGCAGCGAGGCGCGCCGCAACCGCGGATTCCGGATTGAGAGCGGTCAGCGCTTCCCGCCACCCTTTCCGCCGCCCCCGCCCGACCGAGAGCTGCCCCCTCCGCTCTTGCTGGAACGGCCGCTGCCGCCGCCACGGCTCCCGCCCGAGGATCGCGACGAGCGCATGTTTGAGTGCGACGAACCGCCGCGCGACCCATGCATGGAGCGCCCATCCGACGATCCCTTGCTGCGGCTGCTGACCGAGGGACCACGCGAGCGCTCGCTGCTGCGGCTGCTGACCGACGGTCCCCGCGATCCGCTGCTGCCCTTGGTGCCGATCGAGCCGCTGCGCGACTTGTCGCTGCCCTTGCTGGTGACCGACCCGCCCCGCGACTTGTCGCTGCCCTTGCTGGTGACCGACCCGCCCCGCGACTTGTCGCCGCCCTTGCTGGCGACCGAGCCGCCCCGCGACTTGTCGCTGCCCTTGCTGGCGACCGAGCCGCCCCGCGACTTGTCGCCGCCCTTGCTGGCGACCGAGCCGCCGCGCGACTTGTCGCCGCCCTTGGTGACCGACCCGCCCCGCGACTTGTCGCCGCTGCTGGCGCCGACTGACGAACGCGACTTGTCGTTGCCTTTTTCCTGAGGCGCCTTTGCGCGGCTGGCGATGGACTTGTCCGAACCCTTGCCTTGCTCCCCACCCACTGCCCTTTCGCGCCCGTCGGAGCGACCGCCATTGCCGCGGCCATCGCGGTCGAGCCTGCCAGCGGCGGCGGATCCGCCTCCGTCACGGCGGCGGCCGCCTCGCATGGCGTCCTTGTTCCGGCTGCCGCCGGGGCCGTCCCGATCGATCGACGCGCTGCGGCCGCCGTCGCGATCGCGATCGCGTAGCAGGCCGGAGGCGCCGCCCCGGAAACCGACGCTGCCGCCCGGTGCCGACACGACGGAGTACCGTCGGGCGATGACGGGAGTGCGATAAGCGACGCCGCGACGGTGGCGATAGCTGTGACGCCACGGGACCAGCGCAGCGTCGGCGACGACGCCGGCCCGCGGCCGGAAGTACCCGCGGGGATAGCGCCGTACGAGCACGCGGCGGTGGTACCAATCCAGGTCGGTATACAGGAATGCCCCGATACTCAGGCCAACGCCGAAGCTGATCGCTGCGGTCGCAACGTAGCCCGGAGAGGGTGCGAAGATGGCCGGATAGTAGAGCGTGGGCGGAGGAGGGCCGTAGACCAGCCGCGGGCTGTAGATCGGAACGTGGACGACGGCGGGGTCGGCCGGAAGGATGCGCACCACATGGCTTGGCGGCGGGACTTCGTAGTGCGCCGTTGCCGGCGCGGGCGCACTTACGGCGGGCAACGGCTCGCCTTCGACCGGGGGCAAGGGTTCGAACTCGCTGCCTCCCGGTGCCGCTGCCAGCGGCGGCGGCTCGTAAGGCTCGCGGATCACTTTCTGCTCCGCCGTCGTCTTCAGGTTGCCGAGGTCGCAGGCGCGGTTGCGCATGACCTGGACGGCATTGAGGAGATCGTCTTTCTGCGCGAGGAAGGCGTCGCCGAGATCACGCGTCCAGTCCAGATTGTTGGCCAGGCGCGAGAGCACGTCGGGCGTTCGGACCAGCGATTTGACGCTGTCGTCCCAATTCTGCTCGGCCAGCGCTTCATCGAGCCGCTCACCGGCCAGGTCCTTGTTCTCCTTCACCCATTGGTCGGCGAGCACGACCTCGGTGGGATAGGTGGAGGCGATCAGGATCTGCATCATCAACGAGTCGGGATACAGCGCGATCGGTGCGACCATCTGTTCGAGCTGGTCGCCCTTGAAGATGGTCTCGGTCTGAACCGGCTCCGCTCCCGAATCGTCGTAGTCGTATGGTTCGTTGCCGACGGCCTCGTCGCTGACCGCCACCTGGTCATAGGCCGCGGGCAGCTCGCGCTGCGTGTCCTCGCCGGCAACGTCGTCGTCCTCCGACCAGTCATCGCCAGCCTGGCGGTCGCCGGCCTCGACGGTCGTGTTGACCTTTGCGATCTCGATGTCGGCGCCGCTGTCGTCACATCCTGCCGCGGCACCGGCCAGGAGCACTGCGCATATCGCCGCCACGATGCCCTGCGGCCATCCCTCACTCGCCCTCGCATCCGCGCTCATGAACCTTCTCCTTACGAGTGCGCCGCCCGCCGTGGCACTGCTCATCAACCTAGGACGATGGGGCGACGAAGCTTCGGGTGTCAAGACGGCCAGATTGGTCGCAATCCATGGCGAACGGGGGGCGCCGCTGCGCAAAGATGCGGCGCCGGAGCACGTGGATCAACGACGGCTGCGCGGCTGCGCAGGATCGACGGGCGCGTCGGCGGCGTGGCCGCCTGCGTGGTCGTGCGGGTGATGATGGGCACGGCCTGCGCTGTCGTCATCGCCGTGATCGCAGTCGGCCAGCGAGCCTATCCAGACCTCGCCGCCCTCGAAGTGCTCCTTCTTCCAGATCGGAGCGACCTCCTTCAGGCTGTCGATGCAGAAGTGACATGCCTCGATCGCTTCGCGGCGATGCGGAGCCGAGACGGCGATGGCGACGCTGGCTTGGCCGAGCGGCACCACGCCCACGCGATGAACGATGGCCACGGCGGTGAGGTCCCAGCGCGTCCTTGCCAGGGCGGCGATCTTCTCGAACTCCGACACCGCCATCTCGGGGTATGCCTCGTACTCCAGCTTCAGGACGCGCCGCCCGCGGTTGGACTGCCGCGTGGTTCCCAGGAACGTCGCGATGGCGCCGGCGGCAGGACTGCCGACCTGCTCGCACAGCTGCTGGATCGAAATCGGCTGCTCGACGATCGCGAACATGCGCTACCTCTTACGCCCGCCGGCGACCGGCGGAATGATGGCGACCTCATCGTCATCGGCCAGACCATGGTCGCCGTCGACATATTCGCGATTGACGGCCACGCGAATGGTTCCCGCCCCGAGCGCAAAGATGTCGTTGCGCTGCGCCAGCAGGGTCATCAGATCGGCGACGCTGGCGCCCGCTGCGCACTCGATCTCTTCGCCGCGCCGGCCGAGCCTCTCGCGCACGATGCCAAAGTAGAGGACCCGCAGCTTCACGACCGTTGCCGTCCGCCCTGCGGTCCGCGCGCAAGCGCCACGACGTGGCCGAGCTGCGGAACGATCAGCTTCTCCATCGCCAGCCGGCACGCTGCCGTGGAGCCCGGCATGGAGAAGAGAGCGGTGTCGCCCACCAGGCCCGCGACCGCGCGCGAGATCATCGCCGCTGCGCCTACCTCGGCGAAGCTGAGCATCCGGAAGAGCTCGCCGAAGCCGTCGACGCGCTTGTCGAGCAGGGCCGCGACCGCCTCGTAGGTGTTGTCGCGCGGCGCGATGCCGGTGCCGCCGTTGACGAGCACAGCGTCCACGTCGGTACGCCGGCACAGGTCAGCGACCAGCGCCCGGACCCTTTGCGGATCGTCCGGGACGATGGAGTATTCGGCGACGACGTGACCCGCGTCCTCGAGGCGCCGGCGGATTTCGGCGCCCGAGCTGTCGGTCTCGGCGCTGCGCGTGTCGGAAACCGTGACGATCGCGCATCGCACCAGGCCGCGGTCGCCTTTGTGGTGCTCGCCCATGCCGCTTCATCCCATATCGAAGCCGCCGGTCCAATGTCGCCGTGGCAGCCACGTGCGGCCGGATCGCCGCCGGGACTGCGCGCGCGCACGACCTTGTTCCGCGCCAAGTTCCCGCTATATCGGCGCGATGTCTTCGACGGCAGCCGGCATCGCAGCCCCACCGCAGGGGCGCGCCCTGTACCTGGAAACCTACGGCTGCCAGATGAACGTGGCCGACAGCGAGCTCATTCTCGGGTCGCTCGCCGCGCGCGGATATCGCAGCGTGGCCTCGCCCGAACAGGCCGACGTGATCCTGCTGAACACTTGCGCCATCCGCGAGCACGCCGAGGAGAGGGTCGCCCAGCGCGTTCGCCAGCTCATCTCCGAGCGCCGCGGACGGCGTGTGCGCGTCGGCCTTGCCGGCTGCATGGCCCAGCATCATCGCGATCGCCTGCTGGACTCCATCCCTGGCCTCGATTTCGTCGTGGGACCGGACGGATACAGGCGCCTGGCCGACCTGCTCGACGCCGACGAGCCGGCTGCTTCGGTGCAGCTCGACCGCCGGGAAACCTACGAGGACATCGTGCCGCTTCGCGCAGCGGGCGTGCGGGCGTGGCTGACGATCATGCGCGGCTGCGATCGCTTCTGCACGTTCTGCGTCGTTCCGCTGGTCCGCGGGAGGGAGCGGAGCCTGCCCGCCCAGGTGCTGATGGACGAGCTGCGCCGGATCGCGCATCAGGGCTACCGCGAGGTGGTGCTGCTCGGCCAAACCGTCAACGCCTATCGCAGCGGCAGCGTCGGCTTCGGCGACCTGCTGCGCATGGCTTGCGAGGTCGAGGGCATCGAGAGGATCCGCTTCACCTCGCCGCATCCGGCCGACTTCGACGATTCCTCGATTACCGCCATGGCCGAGTGCCCCAAGCTGTCACCGTACGTCCATCTTCCGTTGCAGAGCGGCTCCGATCGCATTCTCGCGGCGATGCAGCGCGGCCACACGATCGCCGAGTACGTCGATCTGGTCGCACGTCTGCGCAGCGCGGTGGCCGGCCTGGCACTGTCCACCGACATCATCGTGGGCTATCCCGGCGAGACCGACGAGGATTTCGAGCAGACCTCGCAATTGATGGATCGGGTCGGTTTCGACCACGCCTTCCTGTTCAAGTATTCGGCGCGCGAGGGAACACGGGCCTACAAGCTCGACGAGACGGTCTCGGAGCAGCAGAAAGGCCAACGGCTCGAGCGCCTGATCGCCGAGCAGCAGACGCGCGCGCTGCGCATCAACCAGTCTCTGGTCGGGAGCGTCACCGAAGTGCTGGCCGAAAAGCCTGCACGCCGCCAGGAGGGATGGATGTCCGGGCGCAACGCTCAGTTCCGTCGCGTCGTCTTCGACCCGCTTCCGGGCGCAGCCGAGCCGGGCGAGCTCGTGAAGGTCGCGATCGAGGCCGCGACCTCGCACACGCTGCTCGGCCGCCAGATCGCACGCGAGCAATGAACCCTCCGCGATGCGTTGCATGGTCGAGCATCCCTATCGCAGCGCGACGCTGTTGCTGCTCGCGTGTGCGGCAGGGGCGGCGATCGGCTTCGGCACCGGCGTCGAAGGCCTGCAGGCGCTGACTCGCTACACCGGGCGCGCCGGCTTCGCCCTGTTCGCGTTCGTCTTCGTGCTGTCGCCATGGAGCCGGCTGTGGCCCGGCGAGTTGGTACGCGGCGCGATCCGGCGCCGCCGCCACCTCGGATTGGCCTTCGCCTACGTGCACTCGGTGCACCTCATCGTCCTCCTGACGTACGTGCGTGCCAGCGGCGCCGAGCTCGTCCCGTCACGGCTGGCGGGCGGAATCGCCGGTTACACCGCAATGGCCGTGATGGCTGCGACGTCGAACGCGGCGGCAGTCCGCAAGCTGGGGCCGCGCCTGTGGCGACGCCTGCACACCATCTGCCTCTACTATCTGTGGTTCGTGTTCTTCCTGACCTATCTGCCGCGGCTGCTGGGCAAATCGCCGAACGCGGGAGCAGGGCCGGTCGAGATTGCCGTCAGCTTCTGGCTCGTCGTCGCCATTGCGGCACTGCGCATCGCCGCGTGGTGGGCGCCGTCGGCGCAGCGGCGCGAAGCGGTCGCGGCGCCCTGAGCCGTCCGTCGAGGAACCCGAAGAGACCTCGTCGCCGTCGAGGTCGAACGGGCCGGTCGAACCTCGAGCGCAGGCTCCTCGCGCCGGCGGTTCAGCGGACGGGACGGCGCTGGCTGCCGCCGCTGGAACTGGGGCGTGAGCGCGCGCGCACGCCGGCCCGGATCAGCCGTCGCTCCTGCGCGCACGATGCGCAGATCGCCTTTCCGGCTGCGGATCGCTGCACGGGACGACGCCTGCGCGCGCAGATCGAGCATGGTGTGAGCTGGCGCGAGTAGCATGTCGCGCAAATCGCCTTCTTGGCAGTGGTTCGCACGACCACCGGCCCCAGATTCCGGCAGCGCGAGCAGGTCTCGTACGTGGACGTGTCGCGATTGCGCTTGCGCTGGTAGCAGCGGCCGCACACCGGCTTGCCGGCCGGAGTACGCTCCGCCACGGCGCCGCGGCGGCCGCATTTCTGGCAGCGCTCGTGCTTGCTGCGGTCGTAATAGCGCTCCATTCGGCAGCAGCGCGCGCACACGGGCACTCCGCGCTCGTTGCGCGTCCCGACCACGCCGTCGCGGCCGCAACGTGAGCACGTCTCATGGCAGTTCGCGTCGCGGCGGCGCTTGCGTGCCAGGCACGTGCCGCACAGCGCCGATCCGCTCTTAAGCCGGGCGGCGACGGCACGGGTCATGCCGCAGTCGTTGCATTCCTCGTGGGTGGACGGATCGCGGTAGTGCAACCGCCGGTAACACGTCCGGCAGACCTTTCGGCCCGTCTGCCTGTTGACACATACTGGCCTGCGCTGCCGGCAGACACTGCATATCCCATCCGCCATGGTGGCCCCCCTTCGTTCGCGTACTAAGCGGTGTCGAGATGCTGGAGAAGAAAGCGCCCGAGCCGCTGTGCGAACCAGTCCGGATCCTCGAGATAGATGCCGTGGCCTCGTCCCGGCACGATTTCGAGCTCGGCTCCGGCCAGCGACCGGCTCAGGATCACCGAGCCTCCCACGCCGAGAAAATCCTTCTCTCCGACGATGATGAGAGTCGGCACGCGCACGTTGCGCAGAGCCGACGTCAGCGGGTCGGTGTTGAGCGTTCGCATCGCCTCGATCACCGCCGCCATGCCGGGCCCGTCGGGCACCGGGCCACGCTCGGATTTCATTCCCATTGCCTTCATCACGGCGGAGCCGCCTTCGGTCACAGCGAGCTCGATGCAACGCGAATACCAGCTCGCGGTCTTGTCGTTGCACTCGCTGGCGGTTCCGATCAGACCGAGCGCGGATACACGATCCGGGAAATCGACGGCCGTCTGTTGAGCGATCGCGCCGCCGGCCGAGTGCCCCACCAACGCGGCCCGCGAGACCTCGAGGTGATCCAGCAGCGATACGACATCGCGCGCCAGGTCGTGACGATCGCAAGGCTGGGTGGTCGCCGCGCTGCTTCCGTGGGATCGCAGGTCGTATCGCAGCACGCGGAAGCGCTCGCCGAGTCGCTCTGCCTGACCCGCCCAAACCTCCAGCGACGCCGCCAGGCCGTGGATGAACGTGACGACCGGAGCGCCGGCCCGCCCGGCCAGCTCATAGTGAACCTCACGACTACCGATGACGGCGTTCACGATTGCTGCTCCTCGCCGAGCTCACACTCGACGAACGATCCGGCATCGGCCGACCATGCGAAGGCCTTGTAGCCGCGCACCTGCCGGTCACGGACCGAGACGACGATCTGCAGCGCATCGGGATAGGAAGGCTCCCCGAAGGGCGTGGCCTGCGCGACGTCTTCCTCGGAGAAGTAAGCGTCGTGATCTGGATGGGAATGATAGAAGGCGATCAGGCTGGCGCCTGGAGCGTCGGCCGCCTCCAGTGCAACGCGCAGATCCGCGGGATGCCCGGCATATGCGGTGCGCGCGGTACGCGGGTAGCGCTCCGGGTCCTTCTCGTGCATCTCGTTTTGCACGTTGCGTATGCGCATCACCTTCTCGTTGCCGTCGGCGCAGCCGACCACGACTCCGCAACATTCGTCCGGATACTCCTGCAGCGAATGCTGCCGGATTTCCTCCATCGATCTTTCGCTGAGTGTCCGCATCGAACCGTTTTCTCCTGCTGACGGACACCACGCGACGGCCGACCGTCGCATGATACCCGTATGGACGTGCGATTGAAGTGAAAAAAAACGTGTGATCCAACCCATACTGACATCGCCGCCGCGGGCCGCTCACTCACGGTGCGCCGCCGCCGCGCAGAAGCGCGAACAGGACACGATTGGCGGCCGCGTCGATGCCGGCAATGTCGGCTCGGCGACATATCTCGCCGCAGATCGCGTCGATCTCGGTGGGCCGGCCGCGCTCCAGATCCTGCAGCATCGAGGAACGGTGACCGGCGGTGGCGGGCACGAGCTTTCCGTAGAAGTGACTCAGGTACTGGGCGGCCTCGCTCCAAGGCATGCTGACACCTTCGGCGGTGGCCACGGCGAATGCCTCGGAGATGACGCGGTCCATGACGCTGCGCCGCAACGGGTCGGCGGCGAGCTCGCCGTAGCGCAGTCCGAGCAGGGCGCCCATCGGATTGAGCGCCGCGTTATAGAAGACCTTTCCCCACAGCGCGGCCAGGATGGAGTCGGTCGCAAGAGCGCGAATTCCCGCAAGTCGGAAAACTTCCGCCCATCGTAAGGCCGAAGCCGTCTCTCCGCAGGGATGGCCGACCAGCACCGGCTCGGCCTCGACGGTGACGCGCACCGTTCCCGGCGCCACGACCTCCGCGCCGAAGATGACGCGCGCGGCCAGGACGGCCTCGGCACCGAAGATCTCGGTCAGGCGCTCCCAGTTTCCCAGACCGTTCTGCAACGAGATGACCGCGCCGCCGTCGGCCAGCCGCTGCGCTCCGACCTGCCGCGCCAAAGGGCCGGTGTGAAAGGATTTGCATGCGATCAGGATGGCGTCGAACCCGCCGTCGAGTCGCTCGGCGTCGGTCACCGCGGCGGCCGGCCGCCCGAAATGGTCGCCCCAGATTCCGTCGATGCGAACGCCTGCGTCCGCAATGGCGTCGAGATGAGCGCCGCGCCCGAGCACGTGAACGTCGCAGCCGAAACCGGCCAGCAGGCCCGCGAATACCGAGCCGACCGCGCCGCAGCCAGCCACGAGAATGCGGTCACCCATGACGCCTGCGACCCCGCGATGCCGACCTCTGCGGTCCCCCGTGAGATTGACGCACTGCGACGAATTCGTTAGGAAAGCCGTTTTCTCGAACGTTTCTCCGCACCATAGGAACCAGCATGGACGACTCCTCAGCCGCTACGCGAATGGAACGCTTTCTCAAGCCCAAGGCCGTCTCCTCGCGCAAGCTGGCGCGCGACGGGCACGGGCGGCTGCTGATGGCCGAAGAGAGCGCCCTCGACATCGATCGCATTCGCGATGCCGGAATCACGGTGACCGATCTTGGCCGACGCGTGCGGGTGTACACGTCGGACATGACCAAGCAGATCGCGTCCTACATCATCCCGGTCGAGGTCGCGCAACTCAGCAAAGAGGCCGCGCGCCTCTCCGACGGCGCCAAGGTCCAGATCGGCCGCCTGATCTCCGAAGGCGGTCTGTACATCCGGCACAATCCCGGCCTTCGCGAGATCGGCATCAATGACCGCGGCGACGTCATCCTGCGCCAGGATTCGGAGACCGCCGAGGATGCCACGGTCGGTCCTGTCCTGAACTCCCACAACACCACGCAATCGACGCTGACCGACCGCCTGGTGGCACGCATCGACAAGAAGACCCACGACCGCGACGTCAAGGAAGCGCGCGCCTGGCTCGAAGCCATGACCGTGCTGTCGAACGAGAAGACGCTGCGCGCCCGTTTCCTGTCCGCCGGCGTGCAGTGCGAGCATCGCGGCAACGTCGCGCAGCTCTACCGCACGACGCAGGCCAACTTCTTCCAGCTCAACGATCCCGTCGCGCTCGAGCTCCAGACCGCGCTCGAGGAGCGCTTCCGCCTGCTCGAGAAGCCCGTGCCTATGGTACGGGTGATCTCGGTGGTGGGCATTCCGCCCAACGAGCGCGCCTACAAGGAATTCGTGGCGCAGCTCAAGTCCCACAAGCAGAACCCGATGACGCTGGGGCTTCCCAGCCGCCTTCGCGACTCGCAGTTCTTCGACGGGGCGTCCAAGTCCATCCCGCCATCGTGCTTCTTCTACGCCTGCCCTCTGGACGAGGTGGGTGACGCGATCTACGTGATCACCATCAACACCGACTACCACGGCGAGATCAAGAGCCGCGGCATCCACGCCGGGGTATCCACCGTCATGGCGCGTGCCGAAGTGCTGTCGGCGCATGCATCCTGCGCGATCCTCAACAGCTCGGGTGCGGGAACCGTGATCATGGGCACCAGCGGCGCCGGCAAGACGCAGGCGGCCACGTTCTGGGCCGAGCGCAACTGCCACTGGCGCCGTGAGGAACTGGAGCGGCGCTACGCGATCGAGCACAAGAACGATCGCAAGAAGGCCAAGGAGATCCTGGGCACCGTCGGCTACATGTGCCAGGACGACTGGGTCCACATCGTCCCGTCGGGAAAGTCGCAGTGGGATGCCTGGCCATCGGAGCGCTTCTTCTATGTCCGCTCGCGCGGCCTGCTCAGCCGCGATCTGATCCTGGCCGAGACCGAGCCGATCCTGGAGAACGCCACCGCCGATTACGGCGCGGCGGGGCAGCGCGAATCGCTCGGTCGTGTCACGCACGAGTATCCGGATGAGCGCCTGTTCTACGATCCCGATTCGGACACGTTCTACGCGGACCGCGACGTGCACCAGATATCGGCAGTGGTGATGCTCGAAGGCGATGCCGAGTACGACTTCGCCATCCGCCGCCTGACGCCCAATCAGGCCATGGAGTTCCTGATGAAGGGCGGCGGCCACGATGGCAGCTTCCAGCCCTTCTACAACGACTATACCGACCTCTCGAGCCTGCTCATCAGCCAGGGCGTGGTCGGGGACCGCCTGCTGTCGGCCTACGATCAGGCCAAGCGCGGCGACGTGGCCGCGCTGATGAACGGCGACGAAGCGCTCGGCCGCATCGTCCTGGACCGCCTCGAGGCCCAGGCCGACATCTGGAAGTTCTTCCTGACCGACGTTCCCGTCTTCGTCGTCAACGGTGCGCACGGCCGCGACTTCACCCAGGACGTAATCTGGTACGCGTCCGAGCATCCGACCTTCCTCAAGAACGGCAAGGAAAAGTCGGCGGCGGACATGCGCGAGCTGATGCGCGCGACGTATCAGGTCGAGTATGACGAGACCGGCACCTGGACGAGCGTCACGGATCCGACAGCGTAGGCACCTGCTGCTGGCGGCCGCGAGGCGACCGCGCCACGGGCACCGAGGCGCCGCTGAGCAGGTAGACGAGTCCGCCGCTTAGCGAGCTGATGGTCAGCACCGCGAACCACAGCAGGCCGAATGCGAAGGCAGTGTCGGCCGGCACGCCCTGTCGCTTGAGGAACCAGACGTAGCCCATCTCGCGGATGCCGAGCCCTGCAAGACTGACGGGCATGGCGCTGAGCACCGTCACCAGCGGATGGAAGATGAAGTAGTAGCGCCACTCCACCTGCATGTGGATCGAGCGTCCGAGCAGGATCAGCGCGAAGACCTGCAGGACGTGGAAACTGCTCGATACCCACGCGGCACGGATCAGGAGCTGGCGATCGCGCCAGAAAGGCTCGAGGTCCTCCTCGATCAGGCGCAGCATTCGGCTGCCCGGCGAGAAGATGCGCCGGGCCAGCGGCGGTACGATCCACCATCCGATGGTCAGCCCGGCGCCTGCCGCCACGGTCAGCGCCACCAGCGGCCAGGGCAGATCATAGCGGCCGAAGAGCAACAGGGCGGCAACGGCCACCAGCACGAGCATTGCCAGCCCCGAAAGGCGGTCGAAGAGAACGGTGTGAAAGGCGAGGGTGCGGCGATTGTCGCGCTGCCCCAGGTACAGCGACCGGACCAGATCGCCGCCGACGGTGGAGACGCCGAACAGGTTGAAGAACATCCCGATGAAGTAGAACCGCGTCATCTCGCGCAGCCGGTGGCGGAAGCCGAGACGGTCGGCAATCACCTTCCATCGGTACGCGGTCAATGCCTGCCCCATCAGGTAGAGGGCGACTACCGCGGCTACCAGCACCGGATCGGCCGAGGCCAGCACGCGGAACAGGTCCTCGGACTCGATCGTGCGCCATAGCACCCATAGCGCCAGCACGGACACCAGGATTTTGGCGGCCATGCCGGCAGCTGCCCGAAGCCGGGAGGTTTCGCTCAACGGGGGCAGATCAGCGTCATCGAGGTCAGGCACGAGGGGGCAGTGGATAGCAGCGATTTCGTCGGGCTACCATCACGGCAGTCGCCTTGACACCCGACCTTGGCACCTGAACAATACCGCCCCGTTGCCGTCCCAACCTGTCGGAGGATCCACATGAGAAGGTCGACCACCGCATCGTCGTCCCTCGTTGCGATGCTCTCCCTCGTCCTGACTGCCTGCGTCGATCCGCAGGAAGTCAGCGACATGAGAAGCAAGCTCGACGAGGTCCAAGCCCAACAGAAAGACGTCCTGACCAAGCTCGACGCTCTGGCCAAAGGACAGAAAGACATCCTGGCCAAGGCCGGCACGGCACCGGCCGCGGCCCGGCCCGACGCGCCCGATCCGAACAAGCGTCACACCATCCCCGTAGGCAATTCGTTTTCGAAGGGCCCGGCCACGGCCGCTGTCACCCTCGTGGAGTGGTCGGACTTCCAATGACCCTTCTGCGCTCAATCCACCAGTTTGGTGGATCAGATCGTGAAGGCCTTCCCGAACGACGTCAGGGTCGTGTTCAAGAACTATCCCCTGCCTTTCCACCAGCAGGCCATGCCCGCCGCCAAGGCGGCGATCGCTGCCGGCAAGCAGGGAAAGTTCTGGGAGATGCACGACAAGATCTTCGAGAAGTACAAGGAGCTCGGGCCCGACAAGTACGAGGCCTGGGCGGGCGAGCTCGGATTGGACGTGGCCAAGTTCAAGGCCGACATGGAAGCTCCCGAAACCGCCGCGTTGATCTCCGAGGAGATGAAGCAGGCCGGTCAGGTCGGCGTGCGCGGCACGCCGAGCTTCTTCATCAACGGCCGTCAGCCGCAGGGCCGCTCCTTCGAGATCTACAAGGCGATGATCGAAGAAGAGCTCAAGAACAAGAAGTCCTGATCTCGACGACACGTCCCGTCCTCCGGCAACGGGGGACGGGACCGCTCCGAACCCCCACACCCGTACGTCTTCCGCACGGACTCTCGCTCCGAGGGTCCCGTTTTATTTCAATTCCTAACTGGAGAGACAGATGACCAAAACCACCCGTGCATTTCTTTCGCTCACCGCCGTCGCGGCCATGATGGTCTCGGCCTGCGCCGACCCGCAGCAGGTCAGCGACATCAAAGCAGCGGTCGAGCGCATCGAGGCCCAGCAGAAGGACCTCGCCACTAAGATCGAAGGGATCGAGAAGAGCCAGAAGGACGTGCTCGCCAAGGTTCAGGCTGCGCCCGCGGCTCGCCCGCCGGCGGCCGATGCTCCCGATCCCAACAAGCGGCACGACATTCCGGTCGGCACCTCCTTCAGCAAGGGCCCGGCCGACGCCGCCGTGACGGTCGTGGAGTGGTCGGACTTCCAGTGTCCCTTCTGCAGCCAGGCCACGGCGCTGATCAAGCAGATCACCGAGGCGTACCCGAACGACGTCAAGATCGTCTTCAAGAACTATCCGCTGCCGTTTCACCAGCACGCGATGCCGGCCGCCAAGGCCGCCATCGCCGCCGGCAAGCAGGGCAAGTTCTGGGAGATGCACGACAAGCTCTTCGAGAACTACCGTACGCTCAGCGACGAGAAGTACATCGAGTTCGCGACCGCGCTCGGGCTGAACATCGACAAGTTCAAGGCCGACATGGCCGCCCCGGAGACGGCTGCTCTGATCTCGGAAGAGATGAAGCAGGCCGGCTCGGTCGGCGTTCGCGGCACGCCGAGCTTCTTCATCAACGGCAAGCAGCCGGCCGGCCGATCGTTCGAGCTCTACAAGTCGATCATCGACGAAGAGATCAAGGCCAAGAAGAAGACCTGATCGCGGCCTTCGCAGGCAGGCAAAGGGGCGGCGCACGCGATGCGCCGCCCCTTTTTTCGTTTAGCGAGCGGCTCGCGGACGAGCCTCGATCACCTCTTCTCCCTGCTCGCCCGGACCTTTTCCCAGCAGATCGACCGCCGCTGCGGCCGCCTGCGCATAATCGACCTGCTGGCCGTCGACGCGGCAGTACGCAGGACGATAAGCCTCGGTGCGCACCCACCAGAAGACGCCGCCGAACAGGGTCAGTCCCTCGGCGGCCCAGAAGCCGAGTGCGGCCGAGACGATGGCCGCAGCCGGTCCGATCATGTGGCCGAGGGTGACGAGCTGCGCCCACTCTCGCGCACCGACGCCGCCCATGGTCGGGGCCAGAACGGTTGCGAAGATCTGGATCGAGGAGCCGAAGACCAGCGGCCAGAACTCGGCACGATCACCGGCGCCCACTGCCAGCGCCGTGAAGTAGTACATGGCTGCCGTCGTGAAATGGACGACGAAGGACAGGAACAGCGCCGTCAGCACGAGGCCCTTCTTGTCGGCGTAGGCAGCGGTCGAGCGCGAGATGCGCATGACCAGACCTTCCAGCTTGGCCTTGCCCGGCAGCGGCAACGCCGTCAGGATCCACTGGACGGCAGCGGGGTACCACAGCAGAGCGAGCAGTCCGCCGATCACGCCCAGCGAGATCGGAACCGTGATTGCCGCGACGAGCGGGGCCTGCTCACCGAAGATCTTGATTCCGAAGGGCAGCGCCACCAGGAAGGACAGGAAGATCCCGGTCACGCCGAGCACCTTCTCCAGCGCGGTGGCCGCCGTGACCTCGACCGTGCGACCGCTGAAACGCGCGGCGTCGTAGAGCTTGTAGCCGTCCAGACCGGCCGTGCTCGGCAGGAACGTGCCGATGAAACGCCCGATCAGGAACGACCCGAAGATGTGCTGGAAGGGAAGCTCGATGCGCTGACCGGCCAGCAGGATCTGCCATCGCGCCATCGAGGCAAGGATGCCGATGAACTTGATGCCGGTGGCCATCAGCGTCCACAGCCAGAACGTGGCCGCGTCGAGCGTCTTCATTTGCTGGACGATCAGTTCCCAGGCCACGACCTTGGTGCCGTCCTCGAGCGCTACGGGGTGCTCGAGCAGCAGCCAGAACGCGCGGATCGTGACCCAGGCTTTGAGTACGTTGATGATTCCGCCGCGCGCCGATTTGGGCGCCAGCCGCGACGCCGCGATCCAGAGAGCAGCGACGACGAGAATCTCGATCAGAATTTTCATTGCATGACCCTGTTGTTGGCGTTGGACGTGGCGCGGGAATGGCGCGGAGGCGGCGCTGGTTGGCACGGCCCGCACGCGAGTTTTGCAGCGCGGGCCGTACGTTCAAGTGCTGCGCCGGTTGGAGGGCTGCCGCACGTGAGTCGGACGTGTTGCGCGTGGCGGCCGATGCGGACAAGGACACGAAGCGCTGGCTGCCCGCCGCACGGTGCCGCGCGGCGCAGCGCCAAGGAGGACGCCAGCGTGCCGGCATACGTCATCGTTCAGGAGAACATCCATGACCCATCGGCCTTCGAGGAGTACCGCAAGCTCGTCATGGCCACCCTCGAGCCGTACGGCGGCAGGTTTCTGGTACGCGGCGGACACCTTACGGTGCTCGAAAGGCAATGGCCCTTTGAGCGCACGGTGGTGCTGGAGTTCTCGTCGCGCCAGGCCGCAGAGCATTGGTACGCCTCGAGCGCGTATCAGAGCGCGATGACTCTTCGGACCCGGGCGTCGACCTGCAATTTCGTCATCGTCGACGGCGTCTAGACGACGCACCTGGCGACACCCGCGGACAGGTTTCAACCCCTCCCTACCCCTGCTAGTAGCGCCGACATGGCGGACTCGGCAGCAGGGTTCTGTTCGCAATGCGGCGCCGCACGAGCTGCCGGCGCCAATTTCTGCGGCTCTTGCGGTGCATCGCTGGCGGGCGTCGCGCCATCCGTCAAGGAAGCCACGACGGCGCGCAGCTCGGCAGCAGGAATCGCCGTCATGGCGGTGCTGCTGGCCGCGGGCGGCGCCAGCGCCTGGTTCGCGCTCCGAGACGATGCTCAGGCCACCCGGTCCGTGCCCGGCGCACCGAGCGCGCCGGCGATGGCGGCACAAGCCACCGGACAGCCGCAGCAGGACGGCTCGCTGCCGCAGGGACATCCGAGCATCGAGCTGCCCAAAGAGGTCGTCGCGTTCCTGGATCAGCTGACGGCCGAAGCCGAAAAGAACCCGCAGGACGTCGAGGCGCAGCTCCGCCTGGCTCGCGCGCGATACCGTGCCAGCATGCTCAACGTCTCCTATCGGCAATCGGCGCAGCAGGCGCTCGACAAGCTGCTCGCCGTCGATCCGGAGAACGCCGAGGGCATCCGCATCTCGGCCAACCTCGCCTATGACCGCGGCGAGTTCGACGTCGCCGAGAAAGGCTTCGTGCGCTTCCTCTCCAAGAACCCGAACGATCCCAGTGCGCTGACCGATCTGGGATCGGCGCTGCTCTTCCAGAACCGTCCCGAGGAGGCGATCACGCAGTACCGGCGCGCGCTGGAGACGGATGCGAACTTCCTGCAGGCGCGTTTCAACCTGGGCATCACGCTGCAGAAGCAGGGCAAGTCGCAAGAGGCGCTGGTCGAGCTCCAGAAGGCGGCCGAGCTGGCGAAGGAGCCGGAGCAGAAGCAGCACATCGAGAACGCCATCGCCGAGGTCGAAGGCAGAGAGCCGCGCAAGATGGCACCTGCATCGACGGGCATGCCGGCCGATCATCCATCTGCGGGCGACGCTGCCGCCGGCGCTGCCGGACGAACTGCCACCGCCGCGGCGGGCGCGGAGGCAGCGGGCGCCGCGCACACTCCCAAGACCAACGCGACCAACGACTTCCAGCGTCAGGCCGAAACCCTGCTGCTGTCGCATCCGATCGTGGGACAGCGCATCCGCAGCTTCGAGTGGACGGGCGCGGCGGCCGGCCGTGTGCTGATCGGCGATTTCCCGATGGACAAGATGCCGCCGGTGGTGCGCAACAAGTTCAAGTCGGGCATGAACCAGAAGCTGACGGCGCTGGCGTCCAGCACCAGCGTGGCCGAACCGATCCATCTCGAGCTCGTCGATCCCGAATCCTCACAGACCATGGACAAGCTCGACGGCAAGGAGATGGTGGGCGCCTTCGACCCGCAGCAGTGATGCACGACGCGCCCTACTATCTGCCGCTCGGCGACGAAGTCGAGGTCTTCGAGGCCGCCTACGAGCAGAAGCTGCCTGTCCTGCTCAAGGGACCGACCGGCTGCGGAAAGACGCGCTTTGTCGAGTACATGGCCTGGAAGCTGCTGCCGGTGACGACCGAGCGCCCGTTCTCACTCATCACCGTGGCGTGCAACGAGGACCTGACCGGCAGCGATCTGATCGGCCGCTATCTGGTGCGCGGCGACGAGACCATCTGGATGGACGGTCCGTTGACGCAGGCCGCGCGCATGGGAGCGATGTGCTATCTCGACGAGATCGTCGAGGCGCGCAAGGACACGATGGTCCTGATCCATCCGCTGACCGATCATCGTCGCATCCTTCCCATCGACAAGCTCGGCCAGATCCTGACGGCGCATCCCGACTTCTGCCTGGTCGTATCCTACAACCCCGGCTACCAGTCGGTCCTCAAGGACCTCAAACCCTCGACCCGGCAGCGTTTCGTCACGCTCGAGTTCGACTATCCATCGCGCGACAAGGAGGCCGAGATCGTCGCGCACGAGAGCGGCGTATCGATGGACGTCGCGCTCGACCTCGCGCATCTCGGCGAACGAGTGCGTGAGCTCAAGTCGGGTGGTCTGGAGGAAGGCGTCTCGGCGCGGCTGCTCGTGTATGCAGGACAGCTGATCGCACAGGGGATGTCTGCCCGCCGCGCCTGTGAGGCGACGGCGGTGCGTGCCCTCAGCGACGACCGGCAGACACAGGCCGCCATCGCCGAGCTGGTCACCGCCATCTTCCCCTGACCGTGAGCGGCGCGCGCGCCTGGATCGAGAGCCGGCATTTGCGCGGAACTGCCGAAGGCGCCGCGGCGCTGGAAACTCTCGCTCGGCTCGACGCTGCGCTGCGCGAGCGCGTTCTCGCCCGTGGCGATGCGATCGCGGCGCTTTCGGTGAGCCTCGCGCATACGTTCACGATCCAGGCCGCGCGGGCCGCCGAGGATGGCGCAGCCAGCTACCGGGCGTGGGAGGCGGCGTTGGTGTCGCTGCTGGGCGAGCAGGCCGTGCAGCGCGAGCTCGCCATCGCCTTCTTCCGTCTCTCGCCGGCGGTTCTGACGGGTTGGAGCGATGAGCTTCGCCGTCATTGGGTCGACGCCGTATTGGAGCTGGCCTCGTCATCACGACGCCTGGCGATCGCGTTCGTGGATGCCACGGCCGCCTGCGCGCAGGACGCGTCGTCCCTGGACCTGCCGCGCATCCGCGCCTGGAAGAGCTGCGCGCAGGAGCTGAGCACGCGCGGAGGCTGGCGCAGCGAGTTCCTGGCAGAGGCGTTCCTGGCAAGCGGCGCCCGCCTACTGTCGATGCTCGACGTGGAAGCAGTCGGGTCCTGGGCCGAAGTCGTCGTCGCGATCGGCACGCATGGACGAAGCCCCAAACCTCCCGAGGTGCCGATCCGCCTCGGCGACCTGTCGCGCCCTGCGCGCTCGCTCGTCCTGAAGCTGTGTGCGTCCAGCGGCAATCCTCGACGCTGCGCCCGGCTGCTGGAGACGCTGCCGGCTGCGATGGCGCGGCTGGACGACGAGCTGGCGCGAAGGCTCCTCGGAATTCTGACGAAAGCGGCACACTGCGACGACGTCCCGGAAGCCGTGCCCCTGCTGCCCGGTGTGTTCCACGGAATTCCGCACGAGCGGCTGCCGGCAGTTCTCGACCTTGCTGCCACCGTTGCCGACGCCGCGCCCGCGCTGCTGGCCAGCTTTCTGCGCACGGTCGATCGCGCCGTCGAGGCCGGAGGCAGCCAAGGCATCGAACTGTGGGTCTGGCACGGGCTCGAGCTCGCTGGCGGCAACATGGCGGCAGCCGCCGCACACTTTCGTCTCGAGACCGGCACGTCGCACAAGCTTCTGGTCCAGCACAGCAGCGCCGTCGGCTTTGCCGAGGTCGACGGCATGCTGCGCCGCTATCTGACGATGATGTCGCGCCGCTCGTTCCAGCTCACTGGCGCGCCGGGTCTGTGGGTACGGCCGCCACTGGCCGCGCCCGAGGACGTCAGCATCCGGCTGCCCGAACGCATCGACGTATTTCCCAGTTCCGAAGACAACGCCGCCTTGTACAAGCTCGTGACTTCGCACATCGCCGCACGTTTCGAATACGGAACCTACGATCTGCTGCTGCCTGAGCTCGTCGCGCGCGGATGGAGCCCACCTCTGGCAGAGCAAGCCGAAGGCGCCGACGTCATCGCGTTCCTGGCCTGCTTTCCCAACCCGCTGCTGGCCAGCTCGCTGTTCGTGCTGCTGGACGGGATCCGGCTCGATTCGCGCCTGCAGCGTGACTTTCCGGGCCTGGCGGCACAGATGCGAAGGCTCGGCCGCGCCTATGCCGAGGCCGCCGTGCCTGCCGCGCAGGATCGTCACGACGAGCGCCTGCTCGAGACCCTGTTCCAGATGGGCGTGGCTGCCCGCGAGGTGTCCGAGCTGGAGCCGCGGCTGCGCGCCCAGGGCGAGCTGCTCGCATCCAGCGTCGAGCTCCTGCGCAGCGAACAGGCCAGCGTCTACGACAGCGCGGCTCTGACGATCGCGTTCTACTCGGGGCTGGCCTTCGCCAATGCACGCGGAATCGAGGACGGCGAGGAGATCGGCATGGTGGAGATGGGCGGCGCGACCGTCGTCGACCCGTTCGAGCATCTCGAGGATGGCGAGCGCCGCGACAACACCGCCCCGTGGCGACCCGATCCTTCGCGAGCCGAACCGAACGACGGCGCCGGTGCGGACGTGCGGCTGCAGCTGTCCGATGACGAGGGCGCACCGCCATCGGCGGGACGACCGCTGTCGCTGGATGAGCTGCGCTCTCTGCTCGAGCGCGGCGCGGATCTGAAGATCACCGAAGCGCATGGGCGCATCGAGGAGGGCCTCGGCCTTTACGTCACCGACCTGCTCGGCAAGCTGCCCGCCGAGCAGCTGCGTGAGCTGCGCGAGAAGCTCACTGCAGGCGACACCTCGGCCGTGCGAGCGTGGCTGTCTCGCCAGGCCACGGCGGCTCAGCTTCACTACGACGAATGGGACTACACCATCGCCGACTATCGGCGCCGGTGGTGCCGTCTGACCGAGACCGAGGGTGAGGAGGACGCTGGCGAATTCTTTGCCGGCGCGCTCGAGCGGTCGGGTGAACTGGTCGAGCAGATCAAGCGCGACATGCAGCTGATCCGGCCCGAGCAGCTGCGGCGCGTTCCGCGCATGGAGCACGGCGAGGAGTTCGACCTCAATGCACTGGTCGAAGCTCATGCCGATCGGCGCACGCGCCGCACGCCGAGCGACCGGCTGTACGTGGCGCGCAAGCCCGAAGAGCGTGACGTCGCCACACTCTTCCTCCTGGACATGAGCGCGTCCACCGACGAACCGTTGCCCGGCAGCACCGAAGGCAGCGAGCCCAGGCGCGTCATCGACCTGACCAAGGACACGCTCGTGGTTCTGGCGCAGGTCCTGGACGAAATCCGCGACAGCTACGCCATCTACGGCTTTTCGGGCCACGGCCGCGACAACGTCGAGGTCTACCACGTCAAGTCTTTCGGCGAGCGCTTGAGCGACCGAGTACGAGGGCGACTCGGCGGCATCCAGCCCAAGCGCTCGACGCGCATGGGCGCGGCGCTGCGGCACGCCGGCGAGAAGCTCTCGCGTACGACGGCTCGGGCACGCCACCTGATCCTTCTCAGCGACGGCTTCCCCCAGGACTACGATTATGGCGACGACCGTCGCTCCAACGTCTACGGCATCCGCGACACCTTGCAGGCCCTGCGCGAGCTGGAACGGCGGGGGATGCAAACCTTCTGCATCACCGTCGACCCGGCCGGCCACGACTACCTCGGAGAGATGTGCCCGAGCTCGCGCTACGCGGTCATCGACGACATCCACGAGCTGCCGCGCGAGCTGGTGCGGATATATCGGAAGCTGACGCGCGCATAGGATGACCGCCGGCAGGTGCGCAAGCTGACGCGCGCATGGGAAATGCGTGTTTATCGGCTCTGCCCGACACCGATGCGCGGGCACCATTGCGCGAGTGGACACGTGCTGCACAACGGCGAGATCGGCTTGCAGGTCGTCTGTCCGAAGCTGACGAGCAGATCGTTGTACTGCAGCCAGTAGCGGGCCGGGAGTTTTTCCCGCAGCGCCATCTCGGTTTTGTCCGGTGTCTTCGTCCGGACGTACCCGAGACGATTCGAGATGCGGTGAACGTGGGTGTCGACGCAGATCGCCGGTTTCTCGTAGCCGGCGCCAACTACCAGATTGGCGGTCTTGCGCCCCACTCCCTTCAATGTCAGCAGCAAGTCGATGTCATCGGGCACGCGACCACCGAACTCGGTGACGATGCGCCGCGCCATCTCGACGAGTCTCGGCGCCTTGGTTCGATAGAACCCTACGGGATAGATGGCCTTCTCGACTTCCACGGGATCGGCGGCCGCCAGCGCGTGCACGTCGGGAGCCAGGGCGAACAGCCTGTCCGCCGCCTTCGCCGTCGTCGCATCCTGCGTTCGCAGGCTGAGGATGCACGCTGCCAGCACACGGTACGGCTCATGCGTCGTCTGGGAGATCAACGTGACCACCGGCGCCTGCGACACCCGGTACGCCGCTCGCAGACGGCGGATGACGCGCGGCAGCACCTGATTGTCCACCGCTACAACCTTTTGCGGGCGCCGCGCCGCGGGTTTCGGACCCGCGGCGCGTCCAGAAGCAGATCGGGCCATGGCGAGGCGATAGGAACACCGGACAAAGGATGCAAGGTCGGCTCGGGACTTGAGCGTCATGCGCGGCCGAGTAGGCTTCGGGCATGACTGGCAAGGTGCACGTGCGCGCGGGTATCGTCGGGGTGGGTCGTCACGGAAGCCGCTACGCACGGCACGCCGCCACCGACGTCGAAGGCATCGAGCTGGTCGCGATCTCGCGCCGCAACCGTGCAGAAGGCGAGAAGCTCGCGAGAGAGCTCGGCTGCGATTTCACCGATTCCGCGCTCGACCTGGTACGGCGCGAGGACATCGACACCGTCATCCTCGTCACGGTCCCCAACCTTCTGCCCGAGCTCGTCGCCGCTGCGGTCGGTGCAGGCAAGCGCCTGCTGATCGAAAAGCCGGTCGCCGCCGACCTCGACGCTGGTCGCACCATCCTGGGCGCGCTCGAGGCCAGCGGCACCTATTGCCTGGCGGGGCACACGCTGCGCCTCAACGCCGCCGTCGCCGCGCTGCGCCGTGAGCTGCCATCGCTGGGACGCATCGACTCGTTCCTGTTCAGCCAGCGTTTTCCCCCGCAGCTTTCGATCGATTGGCTCGACGATCCGTCGCGCTCCGGAGGCGGAAACATCCTGCACACCGGCGTGCATTGCTTCGATCTGCTGCAATGGCTTTCCGGGTTCCGGGTCAGCAGCGTATGCGCGCGTGCGCGCAGCATCTACACGCGCGGTACCGAGGACAGCTTCATTGCATCCCTCGTGCTCGAAGGAAGCACCGCGATGGCTCAGGTGGCGTGCTCGCGCACGACGGACAGCCGCAACGGCCTCATCGAGGTCAGCGGTGAGCGAGGTCAACTCATCGTCGACCACGTGCTCGGCACCGGCTATCGCATCGGCCCGCGAGGACGAGAGAACCTGGCCATCGAGCCGGCGCGCATGACGGTACGTGAGCTGCTCGAGCAGCTGGTTCGCGACGTTTCGAGCGGGGCCGGACCGGCAATCCCCTACGTCGAAGCGCTCTCGGCCGTGGCGGTTGCCGATGCGTGCTACCGCTCCATCGCGTCGCACTCGTTCGAGAGTGTGAAACCCGTAAGTTCTGCAACCACGGGCAATACCGGCACGCCTGGAGCCTGAGCCGGTAAAAATCCCATCTGCCGCTGCAAGTGTTGGCCGCGTGCGGCGTCGAAAGGGGATAGTACCAAGCGTACGGGGCGGCGAATTAGCTCGTTGTCTTCTGGCGCTGAGACGGTAGAGTTGTCACTTATGCCTGCTGGACGTCGTGTAACTGTAGTCAGTCATGGACCGAATTGCCTCGACGGGCTCACCTGCGCTGTGGTCGCTGCGCGATATTTCGCCGGCCGCCCCTACCAAGCCACCTTCGCGAGCAATCGCCAGATCGACGAAACTCTACAAGCCTATTCACCCGAGCGCCCGGACAACGAAGAGTTGTGGGTAACCGATATCTCCTGGCGCTCCGACGAGACGACCAACCATTTGAACGCGCTCATCGAGCGCGGGTTGGAAGTGTATTGGGTCGACCATCACAAGACGGCCCTGGAAGCTCGCAACAAGGGCGGGCTGCGCGTCAACTTCACCGACCACGTGCTCGACATGAAGTACGCCGCGAGCCGCCTGCTCTACGAATACCTGTGTCGTCGCGCTGCCGAGCGCGGCGAATCCAAGCCCGGACTGTTGGCGCTGCGCAACCTCGTGCTCGCGGCCGACGACATCGATCGCTGGGTCCTGCAGATCGAGGGCTCGCGCGAGCTCGCACTGACCGTGCGGGCGATGGAGCAGGCCGATGCGTTCAAGGCGCTGCTGTCGATGGACAGCAACCTGACCTACGGACCGGAGCTGCGACGCGCGCGTGATCGGGTCGAGCGAGACCTGGAGGCGACGATGCGCCTGGCCGACGGCACGCGTCGCGTGCGAGAGGTGCCAGGCCGTGATCTGACGGTCGTCGCTGCCGAGTGCGACGGCTATCCGGGCGAGATCGCCGACCGTTGGCGCGGACGTTTCCGGCGCGCGGTCTTCGCGCTTTACGACCGGAGGGGTGGCGGTATAAGCTTCCGCCGCACTCCGGATTGTCCGATCGATCTCTCGCGGCTGGCCGCGAATTTCGGAGGAGGCGGTCACGAGGCCGCTTCCGGCTGTGAGATGGATGTTCCTGGTCCGGGGCGTGCAGATTGTCTGGCCGATATGGCGGCCGATGCCCTGAACCGGGAAGTCGATTTGTGAGCCAACTCGAGACTCTCTCAGCAAAATACGGTCAGCCAAAATCCATCGTTTGTCCCTTGCCCACGTTGCACTTCCCGCCGGTGCGGGAGCGCAACGAGGGCGAGGTGTGCATGGCAATCCTCCGCCCCAACGGCCGCTTCCTCCTTCAGACCAAGCAGAGCTATCCGGGCTCGGTCATGCGACTGCCTTCGGGCGGCATCCAGCGCGGAGAGAACGTCGATGACGCGCTCCTGCGCGAGATCTGGGAAGAGACCAACCTGACCGTCAAGATCGACCGCTTCGTCGCGCGTATCGAGTACGAGTCCGGGGGCATGCGCGCACGCTTTTGCACCTACATGTTCATGGTGCGCGAGCTCGACGGCGAATTGCGCAGCAACGATCCCGACGAGAAGATCTCCGACTGGAAGGAGGCCCTTCCGCAGGAGCTTCCGAGCTATGCCAGCGCATTGCGACGAATGCAGCCATCCTGGAAGAGCTGGGGAATCTTCCGGGCTGCTGCCCTCGACACTCTTTTCGAGCACTGTGGCGATTTGAAGGCCTGAGCCGAATGGTCGGGCGCCTGGGATTGCTGGCCGGGCCGCTCGCCTTTCTGGCCATCGGCCTTGCGCCCGCCGTTGACGGCCTGCCGACGGCCGGTCAGTGGACCGCTGCCACCGGAGCGTGGATGGCGATCTGGTGGCTGACCGAAGCGCTGCCGCCCGCCGCCACGGCACTGCTACCCGTCGTGCTGCTCCCGCTGACCGGTGCGATGCAGGCCGACGACATCACCCGCCCGTACGCCAGCGAGACGAACTTCCTCTTTCTCGGTGGCCTCATCATCGCCACGGCCGTGGAACGCTGGAACCTGCATCGACGCATGGCGCTGTGGATCATCGCCTCGTTCGGAAGCTCGCCGGCGGGCATCGTGCTCGGTTTCATGGTCGCCACGGCCGCCATCTCGGCGTGGATCTCGAACGCGGCCACGACGATGATGATGCTTCCCATCGCCACTGCCGTCATCGCCCAGTTCGGCCGCACGGACCCGGGCCTGGAGCGAGACCTCGCTGCGCCGCTCATGCTGGCCGTTGCACACGCCGCGACCATCGGCGGTCTGGCGACGATCGTCGGAACGCCGCCCAACGCGATCTTCGTCGGCGCCATGGCAAGGATCTTTCCCCAAGCTCCGCCGGTGGGCTTTCTGCAGTGGATGCTGGTGGGTACGCCGGTGGCCCTGGTGCTCGTCCCTTTGACGTGGCTGTACCTCGTACGTGTTGCCTCGCCGTTGTGGAAGCGCTCGCTGCGCATCGACGGTGCCATGATGCGCGAGCAGCGCGCGGCCCTCGGAGCGATGTCGACGGCCGAGAAGCGCGTGCTCGCCGTGTTCGCCGTCACTGCCTTCCTCTGGATGTTCCGAACCCCGATCGACATGGGCGGCCTGATCGTGCCCGGATGGTCGCAGCTGCTGCCCCTTCCGGCACGCGTCGGTGACTCGACGGTAGCCATCGCGATGGCGCTGCTGCTGTTCGTGCTCCCCTCCGGCCAGAACGGCCAGCGCCTGATGGATTGGGCGTCTGCGACACGCCTTCCCTGGGGAGTCCTTATACTGCTCGGCGGCGGTTTCGCGCTCGCCGATGCGACGCGCGTGACCGGGCTGGCCCAGTGGATCGGCAGCAACCTCGGCGGCATGGCCGGCATCAGCGCGCTCGCCAAGGTGTTCCTGGTCTGTCTGTCGATCACGTTTCTGACCGAAGTCATGACCAATACCGCCCTGGTCAGCATCATGATGCCGATCATCGCCTCCAGCGCGGCGGCCACCGGCACCGACCCGATCCTGCTCATGCTGCCGTGTACGCTTTCGGCATCGCTCGGGTTCATGCTGCCGTCGGGAACCGCGCCCAACGCGATCGTGTTCTCGACCGGCTACCTGAGCGTCGCTTACATGGCCAGGGTCGGTTTCGCCCTCAACGTCCTTTCGGTGCTGGTGGTGACGGCGGTGATGTTCACGATCGCCCAGCCCGTCTTTCAGATCTCACTGGACGCCGCTCCAGCCTGGTCGTTACACTGAGCTGGATGCGAGCGACCTGCACCCACGTTGCGCTGCACTGCCGGGACATCGATGCCTCCGTCGCGTTCTACGCGCGCTACGCGGGCCTGCACGAGGTTCATCGCCGCAGCGACGGCGACATGACGGTGGTGTGGCTGGGCGAGAGCGGACGTCAGGAGGCGTTCGTCATCGTGCTCCTGGGAATGCAGCACGCCGATGCCGAAGATCCGGCCCCGATGGCGCACTTCGGTTACGCCGTCGCCGCGCGCGAGGACGTCGATGCGGTTGCCGAGCTGGCACTTGCGGATGGCTGCGAAGTCATGGGGCCGATCTATGCCGGCCCGATCGTCGGCTACTTCTGCATGGTCCGCGATCCCGACCGTAACTGGGTCGAGTTCTCGTTCGGACAGTCGCTCGGCCATGACATCGAGCGCACGGCCGAACAGCTCGAGTAGGACGAGGACCTAACGCCGACCGGCGCGGACGGCGCCTGCAGAGGCAGCCGCGTGCGCGGGGACCTCGCCGTCGCGATCCATCCGATGCATGACGAAGGAGCCGACGCCGACGGCTTCCACCGCCTCGTCGTCATGCCCGGGAATGACGATCAGGCGCGGCTCCAGCACCGAGAATTTCTTGATGCGCCAGATCTGCTCCCACCACATTCCCATGTCATGAGCGGAAATGGGCTTGGCGGCCCATCGCCAGCTGCGTGCGGTCCAGGCCGCATCGCCGGTGAGCAGCACGGGAGCATCCGCGGTCCGGATCAACATGCCCTGGCTGCCGGGCGTATGGCCGGCCAGATCGACGAGAAAGATGCTGCCGTCGCCGAAAAGATCGTGCGCGCCGATGAACGTGGCCAGCGGCCGCTCGGCGGCGTAGTCGATCGCCGTCCATCGGGCCAGACCTGCAAGGCTGTCGGAATCGACGAAGTCGGTAGCGCGCACGCCAGCGGCCGCCCACTCCTTCTCGGCTCGCGCGACCAGGATGCGTGCGTTGGGAAACGCGCCGATGTCGCCCGTGTGGTCGAAATGCAGATGCGAGATGACGACGGTCCCCACGTTGGCGGGATCCAGTCCGGCATCGCGCATCTGCGTGGACAGCCCGGCCGACTCCGGAACGTCGAGCATGCGCAGGCGCGCACCGAGCCAGCCTACGTAATGCTCCGGCTCGCGCCTGGCGCGTTCGGCCATGCCGGTGTCGAACACGACCAGCCCCTGCGACGGATGCTCGATGGCGAAGGCCCACACGCCCATCTCCACCGGCGAGCTCCAGCTCCCGCCGGCCCAGACCGCTCCTTCGATGCTGTTGACGGCACCCGTGCGAAAGGCGTGGATGCGAATTCCGGCTACGCCGGTATAGGGCTGCTGCCAACGTTCCAGAGACGGATCGATGCGCGGCACCGGCAGCGGTTCGTGACAGCCGGCCAGCACCGCCGACGTCGCCGCGACCGCCGCGAGCCTGCTCAGGACCAGTAGCATCCGAACGGATCGCGCGAGATTTCGGACAGGCATTCGGAGATGGAGCCGAGGAAGCAGCCTCCGCGCGAGTCGCAGTACGCGGTCCAGCGTCCGTTGCCTTTCTTCCAGAACAGGCAGTAGCGGCCGCCTTCGGGGCGAAGCTGCGCGATCCGATGATCGACGACGTCGCAGCCACAGCTCTCGCGCACGCGACGGACGACGGTGATCACACCCTCGGCGGTTTCGCGCGCGAGGACCTCACCGCGTGAGCCCACGCGCCATGCGAGCTGGCGGCGAACGAGAAAGGGAAGGAACTCGAAAACGGTGGCACCTTGCTGCGTTTTCTCCGAGGCCGAGCTTTGTGCCATGACGCGCGACAATAAACGCGAGGCCGCCGAATTGGCAAACGCGCACAGGTCGGAATCGCGACGCGTCGACGATGTTGGCGGCGTCGACATCGGGTCTCGTTTCGAGGCAGTGTAGGACCGTCATGCGCGAGCGGCCGGTCTCTTCCACATCCGTGTCCGTCGCGGCGTTCCTTGCGTGTTTCCTTGCGACGTTCGCGCTGCTGGCAACGCCTGCGCTGACGCGGGTGCCGTTCTACACCAAGGGCGAGCCGCGCGAGGCATTGGTGGTGCAGTCGCTGGCCGCCGGCGACAACGTGATCCTGCCCACGCGCAATGGAAACGAGCTGCCCTCGAAGCCGTTGCTGTTTCACTGGGCGGGTGCCGTCGTGAGCATTCTTGACGGAGGCGTCAACGAAACGACGGTTCGAGTGCCATCGCTCGCGGCCTCGCTGGCAACGATGACGGCAACGGCGGTCATCGCCTGGCGCTGGGCCGGCCCGGCCACCGCGGCGGCGTCGGTGATCGTGCTCGCGACGTCACTGCAGTGGCTGGCGTCGTCGGTGACGGCGCGCGTCGACATGCTGCTGGCGGCCTGCATCGCCTGCGCCGTCCTTGCGTTCGCGTTCGCCTACCACGAGCGGCGGCGCGTTCCGGTGATCGCCTACGTTGCGGTCGCAGCCGCGACGCTGACCAAGGGGCCGGTCGGCCTGATTCTTCCGGTCGCCGTCGTACTGGCGTTCCTGGCCGTGCGAGGCGACCTGACCTATCTGACGATGCGCGACCTTCGCCTGCTGCTGCTGGCTGCCGCTGCCGCTGCATGCTGGTATGCCGCGGCATTCATCGTCGGCGGCGATTCGTTCGTCGCCAAGCAGATCCTCAAGGAGAACGTCTACCGAGTACTGGATCCCGACAGCGTCGAGGCCGGGCACGTGCGCCCCTTCTGGTACTACCTGCCGCTACTGCTCGCCGGCTGCGCACCCTGGAGCCTGTTCCTGCCGTGCATCTGTCTGGCCTGGTGGAAGCGTCGCGAGGAACTGCGCGACGGCCCGATGCTGCTGGCGCTGGTGTGGCTGGCCGTGACCGTGGTCCTATTCTCCTTGGCCGGCTCCAAACGCTCGGTCTATCTGCTCTCGGCGTATCCGGCCGCAGCGCTCCTCATCGGTCGTGCATGGGTCGCTCTGGACGGGGACGCCGCCGCCAACGCGGACGAGACCACCGCGCGCGCCCCACACCTACTCTTCCTTGCAGGAGCGGGCGTGCTGGCATTGGCAGCGGCGCTTCTGTCGCTGGGCGTGCTCGCACACATGTCGGGTCTGCCGGTACCTTCCCTTCTGGAATCGGTCCTGAGCGAGACCGATCGCGCCAATCTGCCCGCCGCGCTCGCCGCACTGCACGAGCACCGCAGCGTCACGCTGTCGTGGGTGCTCGTCAGCCTCGTCGCCAGCGCGGCGATGGTCAGGCTCGCGGCAATCCAGCGTCTGCGCGCCGCCATGGCATGCGCGGCAGTGCTGACGATGGCCACTGCATCGTTCGCCTCCACCACGGTGCTTCCCGCACTGGCGCAGCGCCGCAGCAGCCGGACCTTTCTGGCACACGCGGGCACGGCTTTGCCGCCGGACGCGGCGCTGTCCTTTTTTGGAGGCATCGACTATGGGGCCGTGTTCTACCGGGGAAGGCCCATCCCGACGCTGAAGCGGCTCGAGGACCTGCCCCAACTCGATGGAGCCTGGCTCCTGACATGGCGCGCCAGCTTGCCGGACCTGGCCCGGCTGGCGGAAGAACAGAAGCTCGTTGACGGGACAGCCTGGGCGTACGGCGTCGAGGAAGTCCTCGGCGACCAATCATCCCACTCGTCGCTCCTACTGGTGCGCATCGTGAGGCGGCCGACAGATGAGCGCTCCGGCGGAAATGGAAAGGCCCGATCGCGAAGCGGTCGTCGCGCTCCTGGAGAGCGGCGACGAAACCCCGCTTCGTGAGATCCTGGCCGATCTGCATCCGGCCGACCTCGCCGATCTCCTCGACTCTCTCGAAGATCCCGAACGCGCTCTCAAGCTGTTCCGGCTGCTGACGCCGGAGACCGCCTCCGAAGTCATCCGCGAGGTCAACGAGCACACCCGCGCCGCGCTGGCCGAGATGCTCTCGGATGCGCGACTGACGGCCGTTCTCGAGCGTCTCGACACCGACGACGCGGCCGACCTCCTCGGCAAGCTCCCCGAGGAGCGGCTCGACCGCCTGCTGCGCCGCGCCAGCCCCGAGGTGCGGCGCAACGTCGCCGGACTGCTGACCTACCCCGAGGATAGCGCAGGCGGCATCATGAAGACCGAGGTGGCCACGGCCCCCGCCACCTCCACCGTCCGCGACGTGGTCGACTATATCCGCAAGCGCGCCGACGACTTTCACGACGTCAACGACGTCTTCGTGGCCGATGCGCAGCGGCGCCTGGTGGGACGCGTGCCGTTGCGAGCCTTGCTGCTCTACGACGAGGACGCCGTGCTCGCCGACTTCATGGAGCCCGAGCCGGTCTCGGTGGAGGTCGACGTCGACCAGGAAGAAGTCGCACGCATGTTCGAGAAGTACGATCTGCTGGCGCTGCCGGTGGTCGACGCACTCGGCCGCGTGGTCGGTCGCATCACCGTCGACGACATCGTCGACGTCATCGCCGAAGAGGCCACCGAGGACATCCTGAAGCTGGCCGGCGTCGGCGAGGAATCGATCGCGACGGGCGGGCCGCTGCAGGCCGTCCGGTCGAGACTGCCGTGGCTGGCCTTCAACTTCGTCACGGCAGCGCTGAGCGCGTTCATCATCGCCCAGTTCGAGGAGACCATCGCCGAGGTCGCCATTGCCGCCGCGCTGATGACGGTGATCTCGGCGCTGGCCGGCAACGCGGGCACCCAGACCATGACCGTGCTGGTGCGAGGCATCGCGCTCGGCGAGGCCACAGGCGCCGACACCCGCCGCCTGCTGCTGCGCGAGGGGATGGCATCCTTCATCAGCGGCGCGCTGCTCGGACTTTCTTCGGCGCTCATCGTCTACGTCTGGCGCGGAGACCTGCGGCTGGCTTTCGTCATGGGCCTTGCCCTTCTCATCAACCTGCAAGTCTCGGCGGCCGTCGGAACTCTCGTTCCCCTGCTGCTGCGAGGCCTCGGCCTGGACCCGGCCGTCTCCTCGTCGGTGCTGGTGACGGCGGCGACGGATTGGGGCGGGTTTTTCGTGTTTCTGGGACTGCTGACGCTGATGCTGTGACCGCGCACGGGCGGCCCTAGCCGGCGACCTGCCACGTTGGGCGCCTCGCCGCTTTCTTCGGCCCGCCTACAGCCCGCCTTCGTTCGCTCTCGGCGCGCGCGTCGCGTCTTGCTCACTCGCAGCCGGCAGTCACCGTCGGCAGCAATCCGGGTCAGAAGTCCTCGATCAGGGATCTGTACGATATGGGTTCGACACCGGAGGCGGTGATGGCTTCGCGTACTATGCGCGAGCTGATGACGGCGGCTTCGCCGACGCCGTCGAACTGGTGGAACATCGAGCCAGGGCGGCATACGAGCTCGGTCACACCCTTGGGAAGTGCCAGGATCCGCTTGGCGACCGCGTGCTCGGTGGCCGGCCGCGCCAGGCTCAGCGGCTCGACGCGGTCGGGACGCACGAAGGAGCGGGCGCGCACGCCGCCGTACTTGACGATCATGCCGAGGACGCGCGATTCGGCCCCGGCCTGCGCCGCCGGCATTCCGCTGCGCTGATCCATGGGGACCAGGCTCGAACACGGCTGTCGCAGCGCGTGGATCGGATACTCCTCCGCCAGCTCCTTGATGACCGACAGCACGGTCGGATGAAGGTGCAGGTGGTAGTGCGAGGAGACGAAACTCAGGTTGAGGCCGGTAGCCAGGAACTTTTCGATCTGGGCGCGAATCTCGCTCTTCAGCTCCTCGCGAAGTCCCGCCCGCTTGCGATAGAGCCAGGCAGCTTCCAGCGGCCTGTCCACGAACCGGCCGGCACCATCGACCAGATTGGGGATGTGGCGGCGCGGCAGCGTCGAGACGCCGTCGCAAAGCACGAGTTGCAGGCCTACCCCGAGCCCCGGCCGCATCGAGGCCGACACGAACGCCGAATGCGAGGCCGTTGCCGTGACGCGGAGCGAAGTGCTGGTGACGATGCCGCTCTCGTAGCCGGCGATCACCGCGTCGTTGACCTCGGGCAGCAGGCCGAAGTCATCGGCCGTCAGGATGAGACACCGTTGTTTCAAGGGAGGTCCGGAGTCCTGGCGATATCAGCCGAACACCACGCGGGCAAGCCGGGCGGAGGCTCGCAAATCGTGGAATTCTCAGCGCTTGGCGGCGCCGCCGCCGGCGGTCGCAGCGCTTGTGGCGCTGCGGCGGGCGTCCTCGGAGCGGCTGCGCGCGACGCTCAGCGCAGGGCGGCCAGGATGCGAGCGCGCGCGCTGGCAAGGCTGGCCTCGTCCGACTCTTCCAGCGGGATCAGCAGCTCGCCCGTGGCCGTCTCCGGTTCCTGCAGCCAGAACGCCAGGATGGTGCTGGCGTCGGCCGTGGGGAGCTCGTCGCGCGGCGGCAGCTGGCCGCTCCAGGCTCGACGCACGGTCGCAAGGAGGCCGTCGAGATCATCCTCGCCGCGCACGTTCCACCGTCCGATGCAGCGGCCCGACACCACTGCCGCCACGAAGGCGCCCGAGTGCGCGGCCGGCGTCAACGCCAGGTAGTGCAGAGCATTGACGAGCCAGTGCGAGCGCTGCGCCAGGCGTTCGAGCCGCCGCGCGGCGGCCTGGAAGCGGCCGTAGTCGGGACTGCCCTGGGGCAGGTGCAGATTGGCGAGGAGCTCGCGCGGGCCGAAGCGGCTTCGAAGACAGCGCGAGAGCGCATCGACCTGCAGGGCATACGCCTGCGCATCCACCGCCCCGTTGCACGGGCTCGAGCAGCGGCCCGACGGGCCGAGCGCGCACGGCTCGTACTGCGGATCCGGCTTGAGCGGTCCCGGGCACGTCCGCAGGCGGAAAGAGGCGGCGACGAGCTCGGCAGCATCGTTGGCGAATGCGCGGCCGCGCAGCGGACCCACATAGAGCGAGTCGTCGGGAGCCACGCGCGGTGCGACGAAGACGCGCGGGAAGGGCGCACGCGTCGAGACCTTGACGAACGACCCACGCGGCAGATGACGATCGCCGCGGTTGTAGCTCGGCTCGAAGCGATGAATGTCCTCGGCTTCCAGCAGCGCCGCCTCAAGCGTCGAGCCGCAGCGCGTATAGGAGATCTCGTAGGTCTTGGAGATCATCGCCAGCTGCCGGTCGCTGGCATGGTCGGCCGACAGGAAATACTGCAGCACGCGCTCGCGCAGGTCGTCGGCGCGGCCGATGAACAGCGGCTCTTCCTCGCGTCCGATCAGACGATACACACCGGGCGCGGCCGGCAGCTCTTCGAGGTCGGTCTGGCGGACGTGGATCTCCAGACGGCGCGGAGCGGCGGGATCGGCCTGGGCCTCGATGAGCTCGTGCACCCGGCGCGCCCCGCGTTCCTGCAGCATCGGGACGAAGCGTGCGAGCAGCTCGACCGTCATCTCGGCGTCAGCCATCGCACGATGACGGCGCGACGGCGCCAGGCCGAAGTGGGCGCACAGAGCTTCGAGCGAAGTGCGGCGCTGATCGGGCATGAGCCGCTGCGCCAGCTTGACGGTACACAGGGTAGGCAGCCCGAGCGGCCGACCGACCCAGCGCCGGCACGAATGATCGAGCAGGCGGGCATCGAAGGCAGCATTGTGCGCCACCAGCACGGCGCCTTCGGCGAAAGCGGCGAACTGCGCGATGACGGTACGGATGGGCGGCGCCTTGGCCACCATCGCATCGGAAATGCCGGTCAGCTTGGTGACGAAGCTCGGAATGGGTCGCCCGGGATTGACCAGCGATTCGAAGCGGCCGACCTCGCGCAGACCTTCGAGTCGGATGGCTCCGATCTCGGTGACGCCTTCGTCGTCGGGCCGGTGGCCGGTGGTTTCCAGATCGACGACGACGAAGGGCGCCGAGGAGATCTCCGCGTCCAGCACGTGCTCTTCGGCCAGCGACCAGGCTGCTCCTGCATCGCGCTCGCGGAAACGAGGGTCGTCGGCCAGGAGGGCACGAAGGAACGTGCGGCCGAACTCGCTGTCGCGCGAGCGTCCGTCGAAGAGGAGATCGAGCAGGTCGGCGACCGGCGCCGGCCCGCTGCGATCGGAAAGGAATGCGTGCAGGCGATTTCGCACCGGCGCTCCGGCGCGTCAGCCCAGACCGAGGAAGGAACGCTTGGGCTTGGCCGACATGCGTGAGCTGATACGGCGGATCTCGCCCTCGACGTCCTCGCGAAGCTTGCGCACGCCGCGCTCGAATCGCTTCTGCTCCGCCTCTTCGATCTGGTGGTGGCGCTCGATCTCCGCGTCGAGCTTCTCGGTGTAGCGCGCCAGCACCTGGCTGACCAGAACGTACATCTGCTGGGTCGGGCTCTGCGAGACGCCGCAGTGCGGGCAGCGCAGATTCACGCCGGGAGTGACGAAGCGGAAGCCCACCGTGTATTCACCCTCGCAGCTCTTGCACACGATGGGCACGTCGAAGTCCTCCAGGCTCGTGCCCTGGGTCGGCGCCGGTGGCGCTGCGGCTGCAGGCGCTGCGGCTGGCTTGGCGGCAGCCGGTTTCGGCGTGGGCGCAGCAGCGGGCGCCGCGGTCGTTACTGCGCCGGGAGCTGCATCGCCAGAAGGCGCGGCAGCAGCCTCCCCTCCTTGACGGAATCGGGACGGGAAGTCCGCGCCGAAATCGGTTCCGGGGTGTAGCTGTCTGGCGCGCTCGATCAGCTGCGCTTCGGTCTCGGGAATCTTGGGATCCGGTATGCAGCAATCCACCGGACATACCGCGGCGCACGCCTCGTGATCGAAGAAGCCGACGCACTCGGTGCACTTGGGCGGAACGATGAAGAAGTAATCGTTGGAGATCGGGGCATGCTTGGCCCCCTGCCACTCATACTCGACCCCGCCCTGGTAGATGGCCGTGTTGGGGCATTCGGGCTCACAGGCACCGCAGTTGATGCACTCCTCGGTTATGACGGTCGCCATGCAGTCCTCCTGGGCGGCGCGGAGTGAAACATAGGTCCGCGGTCTATGCGAGCCTTTTGCGGCAGTGGTTTGCGCTGCCGTAGGACTGCTCAGAACTCGACGCTGAAACCTTCGAGCTCTCCCGTTTCCACGTCCGTCATCGTGACCTTGGCGCGGTCGTAGTCGCCGACCGGGTAGTAGACGTAGCCGCCGGTGCTGCCGCCGGGCCCCAGTTTGGCGCCTTTCAGGGCCTTGTCCGTCATGATCCTGGTCGCCGAGGCGACGTTGCCGATGTTGGTCTGCTTGCCTCCGGCGCCGGCGGCGCCGCTCAGCCTGGCGGTGGCGTCGGCGGGCGATAGCGGATCGGCGGACTGCCGTGAGCCTCGTACGCGCACGATGATGTCCTTGGGATCGAAGGTATAGGAGCGGGCCGTGCCGTTGCGGATGTCCACCTTGATCGGAAGGATGCCGGCGCTGGCAAGGTCGGCATCGAAATCGAGGACGGTCGAGAACCCGCGCTGAGGTTCCAGCCGCACTCGCATGCCGCCGCCGGCCTCCTCGTCGTCTTCGGCTGCAGTGGCTGCGGCGGTGCGCACTGCCGGCCGGGCGCCTGCAGCGTGCGCACCCGCCGACCCATCCGAAGTGGAGACCGCCGCGGCGGCCGTGGGCGTACGGCCCTGGATTTCGCCGTGCTGCACCGAGAGGCCCGAGCGACCCGTCACCGACAGGAAGATTCCGCGTTCGAATGACCGATCACCCATCGTCGCCTGATTGGGATCGATATGGACACCGGCAGCATCGCACGTGATCGAGACATCGCCGCGGCGGTCGGGGCCGACAGCCGTGATCCTGCCGGCACGGCCGGGCGCGGCCGGCGAGAAGGACGTCACCTTCATCCCCATGTCGCCGATGGAGGCGTAGACGACGCGATTGGCCTCGTCGCAGGTGAGATCGGCGCTGTGGACGATGTAGGAGCGTGAGACCGGAGTGCAGGCGGCCAGAGTCAGCGCGACCAGCCACACTCGGACCCGCCGCGGGACTCGGCATGCCAGCGATGTCATGGCCGCATTGTAGGTTCGTTACGCCTGGCTGGGAACACAAGGCCCAGGTTCTCGGCCACCGCTGCCAGATTCAGCGCCGCGATCGCCACGAAGCCCGGCTCGCGAAACCCAGGCCAGAGCGTCAGCGACGGTATCGCCTCGACGGCGCCGGCGATGGCCAGCCCATAGTTGGCGATGCCCGCGGCGTGGCCGAGCCGGGAGCGGGCAGGTGCGATGCCGCGCAGTCGTTCGATCAGCATGCGCGCGAGGTAGGCGGTGAACGCCGAAGCGAAGGCCAGCAGCGGCAGGCCATTGACCCAGACCCAGCGCGATCCGAGCCAGCCGCCAGCGGGCGCCCAGAGCCTGGCCTCACCCATGGCCCAGAACGCCAGAGCCAGGAACGTCGCATCGCAGAAGTTGTCGATCAGGCGGCCGGAGAATCGTTCCAGCCCCGCACGGCGCGCCAGGCGCCCATCGACGTAGTCACTGAGGCAGGCAGCCAGGACCAGCGGCAACGCAGCCGGCGAGCTGCCCGACTGCAGGGAACCGGCGAGCAGAACGCCGAGCACGGGCCGGGTCAGGCTGACCAGGTTCGGTGCCAGCGCCGCATCCGGCGCGATCACATCGAGGCCGCCCTCATCTGCGCGTCCCAGCAGGCGAAGTGGCCCGCGGCCAGTCGCTCGACGGGACGGTCGTCGGAGAGCGAAGCCAGGTACACGTTGCTCTGGCCGCGCGCCGAGATCGGCGCGCGCTCGCCAATGTGGCCCGCGAAGACGAGCTGCGTCCCATCCGGTGAGATGAGCGGATGCGAGGCCGCGAACTGGTCGAAGAACCACGAAAAGTAGACGAGCTCGCGGCTCGGGTAGAAGGTCGATCCGAGCAGGCGCCGGCGCGCATTCCCCGTCGTGTCCAGCAGCGACCACTGCATTCCGGCGCGCGCGTCGAACGACATCGTCACGATCCGGCTGGAGCACGGCGACCAGAAGAAGCTGACGACTTCGGAATCGTCCAGGACGCGAGAGAGCCCGGTGGCGATGTCCACCAGCGTCACGCCAGAATAAACGTGCGGAGAATCCCCGAGCGCCTGCGACACCGCCAGCGTCCGGCCGTCGGGCGACCACAGCATGACGGTCTGGCCCTGGACCTGCTGGACCACGTCGATGCGGCCATCTTCGATGCGGTAGAACGACAGGAACTCACCGCGCGAATCACTGCCATCGATATAGGCCAGACGCTTGCCGTCGGGCGACCACGTGGGCGTTCGGAACTCACCCGGAGTCAGCTCGACGATGCGCGTGCATTCGTCGCCGACGCGGAAGATCGACAGGCGAGCGTCATCGTAGATGCTCGAGCTGCCGCCGGTATGGACCGCGATGTAGCCTGGCTGCGGAGACCACGACCAGAACAGCGGCGCGCCACGGTCGATCGTGACGGTGCGGCCGGGACGGTCGGTGCGTGCGATTTCGAGCTGGAGCTCGTCTTCGCCCTGGAGCAGCAGCGCGATGTATTTCGAGTCGGGCGACCAGCTCTCGCATACGGGCGCGGCCGACTCCGTCATGCGCCAGACCTCGTCCATGCGCACGCCGTCGTTGGCCAGCGTGTAGAGGCTGGCTTCCGGGATGGCGCCGGAACGCACGCCGAAGCACGCGATCTGCGAGCCGTCGGGCGAGTAGGCCGGCCATACGTAGTAGAGCCGGTCCGGGCTGGCCAGTTCGTTCCAGCCCCATGTCAGCTTGCGCACGTTGCCTGCGCCGCTGCTCTGATAAACGTCGCCGTCGTCTCCCACATAGAGCAGGCGACACGACTCCTCCGCTTTCAACACCACCACCTCCACATCCACCGTCTTCACGGAGGAATCGTAGGAAGGAACACTTTTGTACAGTTGACGAGAGCGAGCAGCTCGTCGATCTCGAGCCTGGCCTTCGGTGACCGAGCGATCTGCCCTCGTGCAAATCAGCTCTCGAGACCACCGACCCCGCCAAGCTCGACGTCGATTCGATTTTTACGCGAACTGCCTCTGCGCATCAATACATACAGTGCACCGAGGCCGCCATCGCACGGGCGTGCGCTGACGAAAGCGATGATGCGACGCGCGCTCGGTCCGCGCGCGAGCCATTCGGGAACCTTCTCTCGCAACACCCCCTGCTGTCTGGGCGAGTTCTTGCCCTTTCCCGTCACCAGCAGAACGCATCGATGGCCTCGCCGCTGCTGTTCTCTCAGGAAATCGTCGACGGCAGCGCGCGCGTCCTCCAGCGTCATGCCGTGCAAATCGAGGTGTGCACTGACCGCAAACATACCTTTTTCGAGCTGAACGAGAGTTTCGCGACTCACGTCCGCAGCACGGCCGCGCACGTAATGATCGTGAAAGGAGATGTCGAACGTGTCGGTGTATGCCAGATCGTTCGCATCCCTGTGCGCACCGATTCCGGCGAGATCGGGAGTGTAAGAGCGACGCAGCGGGCCGTGTACCCTGACCATTGGCGCCGCTCCGGCCACGGCGGCCGCAAAAGCTTCCTCGTCGGTGACTTTGCCCGAGGCCGGCACCTCCGGCGCGGGAGCCGGCGGCGGCGCCGAAGCGGCTTCGGCCTTCTTCTGGGCCTTTCGCTGCGTCTTGCGATCTTCCTTGATCGTCCTGGCAAGGTCGGCGAACGGCGAGTGGAACCCGTTTTCGCTCACGTGCCGATCCCCGGAGCGAGGCTGTTTGCGGTCGCGCGTGGCCATCGAACTCTCGCGTACTGCGTGGGAGCAGTGCGGCGCCAAGGATAAGGCCGAGAGGGACGACGGCGCAACGAGGCTTCCCGGCGCTTGTCGGCCGCAGCGGCATGTGCGCAAAGCTGTGCGCAACGGACGCGCGTGCGTGGGTCGGTCCGCGTTTCCGTCTGAGCGGGTGGCCCATATCGCGCCGCTGACCCGAATGGCTCGTGTAGCAGGAGGTCGCATGTCTTTACCACAGACCGCAACGTTCTCGGTGTTCCTCCCTCAAGCCGGCCTGTCCTGGGACGTGCTGCGATCACGAACGCAGCTGGTCGAGGAGCTGGGTTATGACGGCTTGTGGCTCGTCGACCATTTCTGGGCCGGTGGAATGCCCGACCTCGATTTTTTGGAAGGCTGGACGGCGCTGGCCGCTCTGACGGTGGCAACGAGCAGGCTGCGTCTAGGTCACATGGTGACCTGCAACTCCTACCGCAACCCTGCACTGGTGGCCAAGATGGCGGCAACCGTCGACAACATCGCCGCTGGCCGCTTCGAGCTCGGCATGGGTGCAGGATGGATGGAGGAGGAGTACCGGGCCTACGGCTACGATTTCCCGCCGATGCGCGTTCGTCTCTCGCAGCTCGAGGAAGGGCTCGAGATCATTTCGCGAATGTCCAGAGAGCGTCGCGCGACGTTTCACGGAACCCACTACCGCGTCGATGATGCACCCAATCAGCCGAGGCCCCTGCAGTCACCGCTGCCGATCACCATCGGCGGCGCCGGCGAGAAGGTGCTGCTGCGGCTGGTGGCCAGGTACGCGCATCGCTGGAATTGCCCCATGAGCAGCGCGGACGAGATCGAGCGGTTGCACACCGTGCTGACCTCGCACTGCCAGGGCATCGGGCGCGACGTCGGCGAGATCGTCGTCAGCGAGCAGACCATGGTCGTGATCGGCGCAGACGAAGCTCGCTTCCAGGAGAAGATGTCGATGGCCAAGGCCGTGCTCGGCGGCTTCGCCGACGTCGAGAAGGTTTCGGTGCAGGGCACTCCGGAGCGCGTCATCGAAGGTCTGCGCGCGAAGAGGAAACGCGGCGTTCAGGACTTCGCCATCATGTTCGGCGATCTGGCCAGCGAGGAAACCCTGGAGCTGTTCGCGCGCGAGGTCATGCCGGCGCTGCGCTAGGCTGCGCGGCTACGCCGAACGCGCCTGCAGGTGACGCTTGGAGTCGGCCTGCAGGTACTCGATGAACTTTTCGGCCGCAGGGCTGAAGTGCTTGCCGGTGCGATAGATGATGCCGATCGGCCGCGTGATGCCTCGGTCGGCGAGCTCGATGCGCACCAGCGTCCCCGCATGCACCTCGTGCGCACACGCCTTGTCCGGGATGATCGCCACGCCGGCCCCGACTTCGACCAGGCGCTTGACCATCTCGATGTTGTCGAGCTCTGCAACGTACTGAACCCCGACCTGCTTCTCGGTGAAGAGGCGGTCCAGTGCGAGCCGCGTCGGGATGCCCTTCTCGAAACCGACGATCTTCTCGCCATGCAGGTCTGCGACCGAGATGCGCGCCTTGTCGGCAAGCGGATGATCGGGGGCACACGCGACGACCAGGCGATCGGTGCGGAAATCCAGCACGGTGATCTGCGCGCGCGCGGTGGGGTAGGCCACGATACCGAGGTCGACGTTGCCACGCAGTACCTGCTCGTAGACGTGGCTGGCGCGATCGTACTCCAGGTAGACGTTGACGTGCGGAAAGTCCGCAAAGTAGTGCTTGAGCGGCTCGGACAGCTCGTAGAGGCCGATGCTGTGGACCGTGCCGACGCGGATGCTGCCGGTGACGACGTTGCTCAGCCCCTGCAGCTGGGCCTCCATCTCGTTGAACAGGTGGAGGATCTCGCGGCTGGCGCGGTGCAGGATTTCACCAGCGGCGGTCGGGCGCACGCTTCCCCTCTTGCGTTCCAGGAGGCGCTTGCCGTAGCGCTCCTCCAGCCCGCGAACCTGCTGGCTGACAGCGGACTGGGTGATGAAATTTTGCGACGCGGCCAGCGAGAAGCTCTGGTTCTCGACCACGTCACAGAAGATCTTCAGCGTCTCGATGTGCATCGCGCTCCATAACCGACGATGAACTTCGCACGCCGGTGATTTCCTTCTGCTTATAACTCGCTGCCTTCCAGCAGCAAACCAGAAATTTGCGCCGCGACGGATTAGCCCCTCTTCAGCACGGGGCTGTTTCGAGGCTCCGGCAACCGCCGGCGGCTCTTGGCCGCTGCGGACACGAGAATGTTGGGCGTGGCCGCGCGCGGTGCTACACAAGCCGCATTCGCTTCGGTTCCCGCCCGTCGAGGCGGCAGGATGAGGTGGCCCGGTGAGGGGATCCCGCAATTTGCACGTTCTGGTTCTGGTGGGAGGCCGATCGGCCGAGCACCCCATATCCCTTCGCTCGGGAGCCACCGTCATCGGCGCTCTCGCGCAGACCCCGCACCGGGTGACCGTGGTCGGCATCACCCGCGACGGCGTCTGGGTGCACGGCGACATCGCCAGCCAGCTCGAAGCCGCACGCACCGCCATCCTGGACCTGGACGGCGGCGGCATGCGGCGGGTGACGCTGGCATGGGACGGGACGTCCTGCCGCCTGCGCTCGCTGGACGGCAAGGATCTCGAAGGTGACGCATCGACGGCGATCGACGTGGTCTTCCCCATGCTGCACGGACCCAATGGGGAAGACGGAACCGTCCAGGGACTGCTCGAGCTCGCTCGCGTGCCGTTCGTCGGAGCAGGCACCACCGCAAGCGCGCTGGCCATGGACAAGCTCGCCATGAAGACGCTGTGCACCGGCGCCGGCCTTCCACAGGTCGAGTTCCTGTGGGCCGGTGACGACGACAGTGCGGCCCTGGACGTCCGGGTCAGGGCGGCGTTCGGTTACCCGTGCTACGTCAAGCCAGCCAATCTCGGCTCTTCGGTTGGAGTGACGCGCGCCGCCGATGCCGCCCAGCTGAAGGAGGCCCTGGCCGAAGCGCGCAAGTACGACGAGCGCGTCCTGGTCGAGCGCGCGGTCGATGCGCGCGAGATCGAGATCGCCGTACTCGGCAGCAAGCCCGCGCAACTGTCCCCGGTCGGCGAGATCATGCCGGCCGACGGTTTCTACGATTTCGAGAGCAAGTACGTCGATGCAACCGCCGGCCTGCGCGCGCCCACCGAGGTTTCGCACGAGGCGCTGGCTCGCATTCACGAAGTGGCGCAGGCCGCGTGGGCGCTGATCGGCGGCCGCGGCATGGCGCGCATCGACTTCTTCCTCGAGCGCAACACCGGTGAGGTTCTCCTGAACGAGATCAACACGATTCCCGGCTTCACGCAGATCAGCATGTATCCGCGCTTGTGGGCGGCGGCGGGTATCGACCTTCCGGAGCTGGTCGAGCGTCTGCTGGCGCTGGCCATCGAACGACGTTGAGCCGGGCCGGTCTGGCCGCCATGTTCGCCGTCGCGATTGCCGCTGGATTGTGGATCGCGGCACGCGACACCCCCGAGCCGCCCGGCATGACCGCCCGCGACCCGGCGCCGCCACCGTCGGATCGACGTGCGGCCGACGATCCGGCGCCATCTGCTCCGCCGCAGCCGCACCCGCCAGCGACATCTTCGCTGCCGCCGTCGGTATCGCCTCCAGCACCGCCGCCGCTGCCGCCGGACGCAGCCAGCTCCCCGGCTGCCGGATCGCCCGAGGCCGTTGCGGAGGGGCAGCGGCTTCGCGAGGAGGGCCTTCGTCTGCGCGCCAAGGCCAAGGTGCGAGAGGCCCTGGCGTCACTCAAGGACGCCGTAAGAACCGACCCATCGCCCGAGAATCACGCTGCATACGGCCGCCTGCTGCGCGATCTGACCGCGATGGACGATGCGCTCTACCAGCTTCGCGCCGCTGCCGAGAAGGATCCCGGCAATGCGGACCGCTGGATCGAGCTCGCCAACGCCTACTATCTCAAGCCGGATCCCGGCCTGGCCTGGAACGCAGAGAAGCGCGCGAAACAGGCCGAGCCCGGCCTGCAACTTCGCCGCCGTGGCGGAAAAGTCGAACGCGCGAGTGACTCGGCCGCGCAGCCCGAATAGAAACCCGAAAGCCCGTTGATTCACGGTGACGCTACGTGTTACCCGCTGATCGCTCGGGCATTGCACTTCTCGGGAGGCTACCGAAAATGAATCTGCGTAATTCGATCGCGCTGGGCGGCGCGATCGCTCTGACTTTTTTTGCCGGAACGGCATCTGCCTTCGAGGATTGTCCGGATGGCGTGACCTGCACCGAGTACAAGGGCAGCGGCAATGGCGGCTACTTCCGCATCACCGTTCCGCAGGATTGGGACGGCGACCTGGTGATCATCAACCACGGCTTCGACCTCGACAAGAGCAGCATCCGCGGGCACGAGACCTGCCGCCAGTCCGGCACCCCCGTACCGTGCCAGCAGGACAGCGACTGCCCCACCGACATCATCTGCAACAACATCTCCTACTTCGGTCTGGAGGAGCTGCTGCTTCCGATGGGCAAGGCGGTGGCGGCCAGCACCTACAGCGAGACCGGCTGGGCCGTCTTCGATTCGCGCAAGGACCTCAAAGAGATCCTCAAGTTCATGAAGAAGCACCCGGACATCGGCAGGCCCGAGCGCACCATCGTCACCGGCTTCTCGCTCGGCGGCGCGGTCACGGCCGATGCGATCCTCCGTACCAAGATCGACGGCGCGCTGCCCTTGTGCGGCGCGGTCGGCGGCGGCCTGCAGACGTGGGACACCGCCAACGAGGTGCGTCTCGTCTATGACTTCCTCTGCGAAGGCGTCGAGGAAGGGACCTTCAATTCGCCGCCCGACGTCGGTGAGCCGACCACGTTCAACAGCGGCAACGACGCCATCGGGATGGCAGTGGTCGTCAACAAGTGTCTGGGAGTTCCGATCGGTCCCAGCGAGGATCCCGTGGAAGCCGCCGCGCAGGCCGATCGCCTGGCCGACTTCTACGAGATCACCCAGTTCTCCGGCACCAACTCCGAGGTCGCCATCGCCATGGGCTTTGCCACCCTCGGGATGGGCGACTTCGTGCGCGACGCCGACCGCCTCGGCGGCAAGCGCATCGGCTGGAACGCCGACCCCGATCTCGACTACACGACCATCGGCGAGAATCCGACGCTGGCCGCAATCTACGACGCAGAGGTCCAGCGCATGACGCGCGGCCCGGGCCGCGGTGCGCTCGCGAAGTCCACCCTGATCGATTTCACCAAGGGCAAGGGCAAGGCCGTCGACTACCCCATCCTCTCGATGGCGGGCAGCGCCGACTGGCTGGTGATCCCCGAGTTCCAGAAGGTGTTCACTGACGCTGCCGAGATCGGCGGCAAGCTGCTGACGCAGACCTGGGTCGGCACCTACGGCCACTGCACGTTCACCGAAGAGGAGACCGCGGCCCTGTTCCTGGAGTACTTCGACTGGCTCGACAGCGCCGACCATGTGGCGACACAGCCGACGGAGACCGACATCGCGGCGCGCTGCGTGAGCGCCGAGGTCGGCGGCATCGAGGGCGACACCTGCAACTTCGACCTCGGCTATGCGGCCGCTGAGCTGCACGACCGCATTCCCGCACGTCCGGACTGGGTGCCGGCCGCGCAGCCGCCGACGCCGTAGGCTAGATCCGATGGCGTGCCGGCCGCGCAGCCGGCGCAATGGCGGTGCGCCTGCACACGCTGCGATTACGAAGCCCCCGCGCCCTGGTGCGGGGGCTTCGCTCGTTTGAGCTCGCGGCGCAGCACCTTGCCGGCGGCGTTGCGCGGCAGCTCGCGCACGAACTCGAACGAACGAGGTTTCTTGTAGGCCGCCGTGCAGCGCTCGACGTGGGCGGCAAGCTCTTCTTCGCTGGCGATCGAGCCCTCGCGCAGCACGACCGCGGCGTGCACGCGCTCTCCCCATACCGGGTCCGGACGTCCCACTACCGCCGACTCGAGCACCGCCGGATGCGAGGAAAGCGCATCCTCGACCTCGCGCGGATACACGTTGAAGCCGCCGGTGACGATCATGTCGTGCAGCCGGTCGACGATGGTGATGAAGCCGTCGCGATCGCGCACCGCCACGTCGCCCGTATGCATCCAGCCTTCGGCGTCCAGGCCCTTGGCGTCGGCGCCGGCGGCTCGCCAGTAGCCGCTCATCGTGTTGCGGCCTCGCAGCAGGATCTCGCCCGCAATCTGGTCGGGCACGTCGTTTCCGCCCTCGTCGACGATTCGCACCTCGCCGACCGGCGTGGCACGGCCGCAGCTGGACAGGCGCCGCATCCTCTGCTCCTCCGAGCCGGTGACGACGTGCTCGCTGCGGGTAAGTGCGATTGCCGGCCAGTTCGATTCGGTCAGACCGTAGATCTGGATGAAGACCGGCCCGAGCAGCTCGAGGCCGCGCCGCAGGCGGTCGGCAGGCATGGAAGCGCCGCCATAGACGATGGTGCGCAGGCTTCGCAGCCGCTGCGGCTCGATGGCGGCCTCGAGGAAACGCACGAGCATGGTCGGAACCAGGAATACCGCCGTGACGCTCTCGCGCGCGACCAGGTCGACGAGGGCGTGCTCGTCGAAGCGGTCGGCCAGGAGCGCGCGCGCTCCGGCGGCGGCATGCGGCAGCCACATCGCGCCGGCCGCGTGCGTCATCGGGGCGATCTGCGCCAGGACGTCATCCTGGCGTATCGGACCGATCACCGCCGACACCGTTTCGACCGACGCGTCGTAGCAGCGCCTGGGAAGGACTGCGCCCTTGGGACGGCCGGCCGTTCCCGAGGTGTAGCGCAATCGAACGGGGTCCTCGGGCCCGGGCTCGAACGGCGGCTGCACCGGCCTGCCCGATGCCAGCAGCGCCTCCCATTCGGCGCCGTCGCCGACCACGCCGCATCCGCGCGGAAGCTGCTGATGATCGATGCGGCGGGCGTAGCGTGAGGAGACGACGAGCAGGCGAGGCTCGCTGTCGAGCAGGATCTGCGCATGCTCGCTCGGCGAGGACCGCGCGTTGAGCGCGACCCAGACGTAGCCCGCTAGCAGGCACGCCCACTCGCTGACGATCATCTCGGGAGAGTTGTCGAGCAGGACCGCCAGGCGGTCGCCGCGAACGAGCCCGCGGCCACGAAGGGCATCAGCCAGTCGCAGCGCCGACTCGTACAGCTGCCGGTACGTCACCTGACGCTGCCGGCGGTAACTGCGCGACGGCTCTTCGTAGGACAGGGTGATCAAGGCCGTCGCGTCTCCGCGGCTCTCACCCAGGTCGTGAATCAGCCGGCTGACCGATGCCATCGGCCGCCTACTCGCTCGCCAGATCGAGTTCTTCGTGCAGTTCGATCCATGCACGGTGCACGTCGGCTTCCAGGTCGAGCGGCGTTCCGTTGTTCTCGATGACGCGAGTGGCGATGCGCCGGCGGCTCTCGTTGTCGGCCTGGGCCGCCATGCGAAGACGCACCTCGTCCGGCTCCATGCCGCGCAGGCGCACCAGGCGCTCCGCCACGACCTGCGCATCGGCGAGCACGACCCACAGCCTGCCGCCGCCGCCGGTCCAGCCCGTCTCCGTCATCAACGCGGCCTCGACGAAAATGATCGCATCCGGCTCGTCGATCAGGATGTCCCCGATGCGAGCGGCGATCTCGGCGCGTACCAGCGGATGGACGATCCGGTTGAGGTCCTCGAGAGCCGCGCGGTCGCCGAAGACGATGGATCCGAGCTTTGCGCGATCGATGCTGCCATCGGCCCCGACGATGTCTCGCCCGAAGCGCTCGATGACACGCTCGAAGCCGAGCGTGGAAGGAGCGTACACCTCGTGGGCGACCGCGTCGGCGTCGAGCACGTGTGCACCCCTTTCGGCCAGGAGCTGCGCGACCGTCGACTTTCCCGCTCCGATACCGCCGGTGAGGCCGATGATGGTAGCCATTGCCGCGATTCTATTCGGATGCCCTTCGCGGGCAACGCGGCCGATTGACCTTGCCCGCTCGCGCGGCATGCTGCCGGCGCGGGCAACACCAGACGCGCACCTTCGCATGCAGCACGGCGCCCGTATCAGCTCCCCGTCTTCCGGCAACGAGAACCACCATCGCGATTTGTGGATCGCCGCCGCCGTCTTCGCCGCTGCGTCCGCCTATTTCGCATCGTTCCAGCCGATGAGCCGGCCGCTGCTGCTGGATGCGGCGACCTGGGACTACATGGCCGTGGAGCTGCCACGCGGGCTCGTGCCCTACCGTGACGTATTCCTGCACAAGACACCGGGCACCGCTTTCGTCGGCGCCGTTGCGGCGTACGCGGCGAGAATGACGGGGGCCGAGCCGGTGCTCGCAGTGCACCTGCTGATCCTGCTGCAGGGTGCCCTGGCGCCGGCATTGCTCTACCTGCTGTGCCGCCCGCGCATGAGCCGCGCCGCCTCGGTCGTCGCCGCCATGGCGCTGCTGGCCTACGACCAGTGGATCGTGGCCGTCCTCGAAGGGAGCCAGCCCAAAGTGCCCACACTGTTCTTCGGCCTGCTGTGCCTGCTGGCGGGCGAGCGCGGGCGTGCGGTGACGGCGGGGCTCATGGGCGGTGTTGCGGTGCTCTGCTGGCAACCCGCACTGGCGTTCCTTCTCGGTGGCCTGGCGCCTTTGCTCGCACGCCAGCATAGCTGGCAGCGCCGCGCACGCACGACTGCGGTGATGGCAGCCGCGTCGCTGGTACCCACCGTGGCGCTGCTGGCCTACCTTGCCTGGCACGGCGCGCTGCAGCAGTTCTACGATCAGGCCATCCTCTTCAACGTTGATTACATCCAGCTCAAGGCCAGGACGCTGTTCGGCACGCTGCGAGCCCTCGGCTTCAACTACTCGGATTGGGAAGACGTCGAGATGCTGATGCTGCCGGCCGCGCTGGCCGGACTGGCGGCGCGGCCGCAGCCGCTTGCCTCTTCCCTGCTGATCTCGGGCGTCATCTACGGCGTGATGCTGTTCGTAAGCATGCAATCGTGGCCCGACCTCATCCTGCTCGGGCCCGTCCTGGCGGCACTGTTCGGTGCAGGACTGTACGGACTGTTCGCTGCGCGCCTGCGTCCCGTGGTTGCGGCGGCGCTCGCCCTGCTGCTGGTCGCGGTCGCAGCCATGCCCGACGGAAGGCCCAAATACCGGCCCGGCCTGAGCTTCCAAGCGCAGCGAGAGCGCATGCAGGCGCTGGCGGCCGAGCTTTCGCCGCAGGACGTCGTGGTCGGCGTCAGCGTGCCCGAGTTCTTTCTTCAAACCGGCCGGCGCAACGGTTGGATGTGGCCGTACCTCTGGTTCGGCGTCGATGCGTTCGCGGCCGCGCACACGCCCGGAGGCTTCGACGGCTTTCTGCGCGACCTCGAGCAGAAGAACCCGCGCATGATCCTGCTCGGGCGGCACTGGACCGGCCCCCTGCGCGCCCGCTTCGAACGATGGGCGGAGCCGCGCTACACCGTCGGCGAAGCGCGCATCTTCCCTCACACCCAGCGGCCCATGCGCGTCTACCGCCGCAGGAACGCCGAGGCGGCTCAGTAGTCGTCTTTGAGCCGCCGTGTTGCGGCCAGGACCGAAATTTCATCGTCGCCGGCGCCGGGCTGGCGTGCCTTGACCGACGCGCGCAGCTCGGCGCTGTGGGTGCGCAGGAAAGGATTGGTGGCCTTCTCCATGGCAATCGTCGAGGGCACCGTAGGCAGGCCCTGCTGGCGAAGGCGCGCGACCTCGCTGCGACGTTCTGCCAGCACAGGATTGGAAGGCTCGAGCACGGCCGCGAATTCCAGATTCTTCTGCGTGTACTCGTGCCCGCAGTACACGCGCGTGCTTTCGGGGAGCGCGGCCAGCCGTGCAAGCGACGAGAACATCTGCGCCGCATCGCCTTCGAAAAGCCGGCCGCATCCTCCTGCGAACAACGTATCACCGGTGAAGACCGCGTCGTGATCGGGAAAGTAGTAGGCCAGGTGCCCGCGCGTGTGTGCCGGAATGAAGATCGCCTGACCCTCCAGCGACCCGACGCGGAAACGGTCTCCGTCGCCCAGGGGGCGGGTAATTCCGGGGATGCGCTCGGCGTCCTGGCGGTAGCCGTAGACGTCGACGCTGCCCGGGCGAAGCGCCGCGAGCAGCGCATCGTTGCCACCGACATGGTCGAAGTGATGATGCGTCGAAAGGATGGCCGCGATCGTGACGCCCTCGCGCTGCGCGGCTCGCACGACACCGTCGGCCTCGGCGACGTCGACCACGGCGGCTACCGAGCTTTCCTCGTCGATGACGAGGTAGGCGTAGTTGTCCATGAGCTGCTCGACGGGAACGACGCGCACGGTCAGTGGCCCTGCGCCGGCGCCGCGGGTGCCGCCGGAGCGCTGGGCGCGCCTGTGCCGGCCGGCGGCGGTGCCGCGGGAGATCCCGGCGTCGGCTGTGCCTCCGGCGGCGCAGGAGCAGCAGGAGACCCCGGCGTCGGCTGCGCGCCCGCCTTGTCGGCAGGCGCTGCCACAGGAGCTTTCTCCGCCGGCGGGGCCGGTGCGGTTGCTGCGTCGTCGTCCTCCTCGAACTCGGCGAACAGTTCGTCGTCATCCTCGTCGTTGGGAATGACGGGGGGCTTGTAGCTCTGTGCGTATTCGCTCGTTCGGATGACCTCGCCGGTGGCCGGATCGATGTCCTCGAGCTTGAGGCGCATGAGCTTGGCCTCGTCGTCATTGGTGACGTACTCGCGCGCCACCAGTTTCTGATCGCGATAGCCTTCGCGGTATTCGGGCCAGTAGAGGCCGTCGCGAATCGCGCCCTTGTGGGTGCCTACGAGCCGGCCGTTGGCCCACACGCGGTACTCGAAGCGGTCGCCGTCGCGCTTGACGCCGAAGATCAATCCCCGGCTCGGCGGCTGCGCGACCTCTCCCTGAAAGTCGGTGATGCGATAGCGGCCGTAGGGGTCCTTCTTCATCATCGGCCCGGCCACGTAGTACTTGAAGCCCTCGAGAATGGGCACGTTGACGGGCCTGTCGTCCGCGTCCTCTGCCTTGACTTTTGCCTTGGCAGTCTCACCGCTTTCGGGAGCGGGCTCATCGGAGCTGCAAGCGGAAATCATGAGTGCCAGCGCGAGCAGCGGCACGGCAAGGCACGCGTTGCGAAGGGACATCGGGGTCCTCCAGATAGTCATCGAGCGACGGGCTTTGCTCGGGCTGTTGCGGTCTCGCCGGACTCCTGAGCCTCCGGGGCCGCAAGGTCCACACTGCGAATCGCGATCGCCGCGCGAGCGCGCACGAGCGGCGTCGCTGCGGGTTTCTCGCTCATGTTCACTTCGAGTGCCTCGATGCGGCCACGCAACGTCTGCAATGCATCCAGCTGCTGCTGGCGACGCTCGAGTACTTCCTCGAACGCTTCGGACCGCTCCTGCAGGCGGGTCATCACGGCCTGCGTCTTCCCTTGCAGCCGCGCCATGGCGCTGGCCGCGCCCTCGAGGCGAGCAATGGACTGCTCCAGTCGTTGCAGACGCTGGCCGTGGTCGGAATCGTTTCTGCGAAGTCTGGCGACCTGCTCGAGCAGTGCTCGGACGTCGCGAGCCAGGCTGTCGGTGGCCTCGGTGCGGGCAAGACCCAGGGCATTCGCGAGCTGGCCGGCAAGCTCGGCCGACATGACGCTCATGAGCTCGAGCCCTCGGCGGAACGTCTCTCCGTCCACGCCCAAACGCTCCAGGAGCGCGCTCGATTCACGCTCCAGCATCCCGATGGCCTCGAGCAGACTGCGGATGTTCTTGTCGTAACCAGAGCTGTTCGCGGAATCTTGCGCCATGAGCCTGCAGCCTCCGGCCGCGCGCATTCGAGCGGGACGCGCTCTTGCAGCGAGGCGTGCACTATTGGCCTGTCGGAGCCTCCAAGCAAGCTGTCCGACTGGTCAGCGCAACGGCAAGCTCGCCTCTAGCGGATGCCGAATGTCACGCTGACCGTCGCGGAGACCTCGAGGGTGCCGGGCACCACCGTGGTGGCTGCGTCGGCGCCTGCGCTCTCCATCATCGCCATGCGATCGTGCGCGTACATGGGCCCCGGTCCGCCGCGCGACTCGCTGCTGGCATCGACGAGCGGGCCGAGGGCCACACCCAGCGACTCGGCAACGGTTTCCGCTTCCGCCCGCGCGCGGCGACCGGCCTCGAGCAGGGCCTGCCTGCGCGCCGCGTTCTCGTCCTCGAGATAGAACGAGATCGATTCCACGTCGTTGGCGCCTGCCTCTACGGCGGAATCGATGATCGCGCCGATCCCGGTCAGATCGTCGGTGACCACCGAAAGGCGGTTGCTCGCAACGTAGCCGACCAGGCGTCGCTGCGACTGTCCGGGGCGTTCCTGGTAATCGTACTCGGCACTGAGGTCGTACCCCGCGGTGCGCACCTCGCCGGGCGCAGCCACCTGCGATTCGAGCCGCGAGAGCAGGTTCTTGCTCGCCGTCGCGTCCAACTCCGATGCCGCCCTGGCCGTTGCCGCGCGGGAGACCACCGCCACCGTCAGTCGCGCACGATCCGGGCTCGCCTTGACGGTTGCGGTCCCCGACACTCGGATCACGCGCGGCGGTGTCTGGGCCGGATCCTGGGCCCGTGCCGGCGTTGCGACGATCAGGCATGCGGCTGCGACCATCCATGCGGCCAGTCGCCGAACGTGATTCGTCATCGTCCCAACTCCTTGTCCGTCGTGTCTTGGCGTCGTCCCGAAGCGAGTGCGTAGATCTCCGAGGATCCCTTGCGCGTCGAGGGCGGCCGGAATGTCGTCACGCTCGTGAACTCGGCACGCAGGCTGCGGATCGCATCGGCTTCCACACGCGAAAACAGCTTGACGAGCAGCTTGCCGTCGCGACCGAGCAGATCGCGAGCGACGTCGATGGCCAGCTTCACGAGCGCTTCCTCGCGTGCGTCGTCGGTGATTCGGATGCCGGTCAGCTTGGGCGCCATGTCCGACAACAAGACGGCGCAGCGATCACCCGCCAGCTCCCGCAAGCGTGCGCGCACCTCGGAATCGGCGACGTCGCCGCGCAGCACGCGTACGTTGGGAAGGGGGAGCGGGGCGATTTCGACCAGATCGACGCCGACGACGCGGCCGCGCTCACCGACGCGACTGGCGGCGACCTGCAGCCACGCGCCGGGCCAGCAACCGAGATCGACGACGGTCTGGCCTGGAGCGAACAGGTGAAAGCGCGTGTCGAGATCTTCGAGCTTGACGCCGGCGCGCGAGCGCAGTCCTGCTTGCTTGGCAGCGCGGTACGCGGCGTCCTTGCGCTGATATGCGCTCAATTGGCTCTCTTGTTGCGCGCACGATGCAGTTGCCCGTCGCGCATCGCTGGGGCACCATCGCAGCTTTCCTGATGACTCTCAACGCGCAGCAGGTCGAAGCCGTCGACGTCAATGAAGGACCGGTGCTGATCCTGGCCGGTGCGGGAAGCGGCAAGACGCGCGTGCTGGTTCATCGCATCGCGCGTCTTCTCGAAGAGCGGCGCGCCGAGCCACACGAGATCCTCGCCGTGACCTTCACCAACAAGGCGGCGCGCGAGCTCGTCGAACGCTGCCGAGCACTGGTGGGACCGGAGGCCGACGATCTGTGGGTCGGCACTTTTCACGGCATCGGTGCACGCCTGCTGCGCAGGCATGGTGCACTCCTCGGCTATCCGTCCACCTTTTCCATCCTCGACACGGATGATCAGGTCCGTCTGCTCAAGGACGTCCTGGCTTCCGCCAACATCGACGAGACGCGCCTGCGTCCGGAGGCTCTGCGTGCATTCATCGACGCAGCCAAGAACGAGGCGCGAACGCCTGCCGATACCGCGCAGGATGCCGGCACGCCCTTCGCTGTCGATGCATCCGCACTCTACGCGACCTACCAGCAACGGCTGCTGGCAATGGGCGCGGTCGACTTCGGCGATCTGATCACCGGAGTCCTGCGTCTCTTTCGCAGCCACCCCGACGTGCTCGCGCGCTATCAGCAACGCCTGCGCTTCCTGCACGTCGACGAGTATCAGGACACCAATCACGCGCAGTACCTGATGGTCAGCATGCTGGCTTCCGCCCACCGCAATCTTTGCGTGGTCGGCGACGACGACCAGTCGATCTACGCCTGGCGGGGCGCCGACCCCCGCAACATTCTCGAGTTCGAGCGCGATTTCCCGGGCGCGCAGGTGATACGGCTCGAGCAGAATTACCGTTCGACGCGCAACATCATCGATGCGGCGGCCGCGCTGATCGCCAACAACCGCGACCGCCATCCCAAGACGATGTGGACGTCGGCCGAGCCCGGCGCCAGGATCACCATCTACCATGCAGCCGACGAGAAGGACGAGGCACGCTACGTCATCGCCGGCCTGCGCTCGCTGGGCAAAGCCCGTGGCAAGGCGGCGATCTTCTACCGCACCAACGCGCAGTCGCGGGCCATCGAAGAAGAGCTCGTCCGCAACCAGATCCACTACGTCATCGTCGGTGCCACGCGATTCTACGAACGGCGCGAGGTGCGCGATCTGATCGCGTACCTCCGCTTCGTCGGCAATCCCGCCGATGACCTGAGTCTGGAGCGCATCATCAACGTGCCCACGCGCGGCATCGGCCGCACGACGTGGGAACGGCTGCGCGCCGAAGCCAACGCGCGCGCCGTTCCGGTCTGGGAAGTGATGGCCGACGATGCCGCGCTCGTCGCTCTGGGAACGGCGGCCCGTTCCCGGCTCGTCACCTTTCGTACGATGGCACGTGCCTGGCTCGAAGGCGTTTTCGAGGGCGTCGCTCACCTGCTGCTGCGCATCCTCGACGACACGGGCTACATCGCGTGGCTCGAGAGTCGTCC
>DASPNH010000170.1:0-3330 GCA_035626675.1 Binatia bacterium | reverse complement strand
TACCGCTGGTAAGCCCCTTCAGGACAATCGCATCATGCCCCGCAAACATCCCATCGAGGACTACCGCAACTTCGGCATCATGGCTCACATCGATGCCGGCAAGACCACTACGACCGAGCGCGTCCTGTTCTACACGGGCATCTCCCACAAGCTCGGCGAGGTCCATGACGGCGCTGCCACCATGGACTGGATGGAGCAGGAGCAGGAGCGGGGCATTACGATCACGTCGGCGGCCACGACATGTTCGTGGCGCGACCATCGCATCAACATCATCGACACGCCCGGCCACGTCGACTTCACGATCGAGGTCGAGCGCTCGCTGCGCGTTCTGGACGGCGCCGTCGCCGTCTTCTGCGCGGTCGGCGGTGTAGAGCCGCAGTCGGAGACCGTCTGGCGACAGGCCGACCGCTATCGCGTGCCGCGCGTCGCGTTCATCAACAAGATGGACCGCGTCGGCGCCGACTTCGACAACGTGGTCGGCCAGATCCGGGATCGCCTTCGCGCGCCCGCGGTGCCCATCCAGATTCCGATCGGCGCCGAGGAGAACTTCACCGGCGTCATCGACCTGATCAACATGCAGTCGGTGACCTGGGACGAGGCCGACCTGGGCTGGACAGTCCTGCGCAGTCCCATCCCCGACAAGTACAAGGAGGCCGCGCAGGCCGCCCGCGAAGCGCTGGTCGAGGCCGTCGCCGATACCGACGAGAGCGTCCTCGAGAAGTTCCTCGAGGGACGCGAGGTTCCCGCCGACGAGCTGTCGGCAGCCATCCGCAAGGCCACCATCGCCATGAAGCTGGTGCCGGTCATCTGCGGCTCGGCCTTCAAGAACAAGGGCGTCCAGTCGCTGCTCGACGGCGTGGTCGACTACCTGCCGTCGCCCAACGACATCCCTCCGGTCATGGGCGTCGATCCGTACGACAAGAACAACGAGATCGAGCGCAAGCCCGGCGACGACGAGCCGTTCTCGGCCCTGGCGTTCAAGATCATGACCGATCCGTTCGTGGGCACGCTCGTGTTCATGCGCGTGTACTCGGGCCAGGCCAAGGTCGGCGACCAGATCTACAACATCACGCGCGACAAGAAGGAGCGCGTCGGCCGCCTCCTGAAGATGCACGCCAACCAGCGCGAGGACGTCGAAGAGGTCCTGGCAGGCGACATCGTGGCCTGCGTGGGAATGAAGAGCGCGACCACCGGCGACACTCTGTGCGATCCGAAGGCGCCGGTGCTGCTGGAGAGCATGACGTTCCCGGATCCGGTCATCTCGGTGGCCATCGAGCCCAAGACCAAGGCCGACCAGGAGAAGGTCTCGGTGGCTCTGCAGAAGATCGCGCGCGAGGATCCGTCCTTCCGCGTCAGCCACGACGACGAGACGGGGCAGACGCTCATCTCGGGCATGGGCGAGCTGCACCTGGAGATCATCGTCGATCGCATGACGCGTGAGTTCAAGGTCGACGCCAACGTGGGCAAGCCGCAGGTCGCCTACCGCGAGACCGTGCGCAAGCCCGTCGACCACAAGCTGCGCTACGCCAAGCAGAGCGGCGGTCGCGGCCAGTTCGCCGAGGTCGCCATCGAGCTGTCGCCGCTGCCGGCGGGCGACGGTTTCGTCTTCGAAGACGCGGTCAAGGGCGGCTCGATTCCGCGCGAGTACATTCCGGCGGTGGAAAAGGGCCTGCGCGACGCGCTGACGGCCGGGCCTCTGGCCGGCTATCCGGTCATCGACTGCAAGGTGCGCCTGTACGACGGCTCCTACCACGAGGTCGACTCGAGCGAGATGGCGTTCAAGATCTGCTCGTCGATGGCGTTCAAGGAAGCCGCACGCAAGGCGTCTCCGGTGCTGCTCGAGCCCATCATGGCCGTCGAGGTCGTGGTGCCCGAGGAGTACATGGGCGACGTCATCGGCGACCTCAACAGCCGCCGCGGACGCATCCAGAGCATGACCGGGCGCGCTGGCGCGCAGGTCGTCGCGGCGCACGTGCCACTGGCCAACATGTTCGGTTACTCCACCGAGCTGCGGTCGCGCACGCAGGGACGCGCCACCTACACGATGCAATTCGACCACTACGAGCCGGTGCCGAACTCGGTATCGGAAGAGCTGACGGCACGCGCCGTCGGCGCCTGACGCAAGAAAAGAGGGAGCACGGCAATGGCCAAGGAGCAGTTCAAGCGCACCAAACCGCACGTCAACGTCGGCACCATCGGTCACGTCGACCATGGCAAGACCACTTTGACGGCGGCCATCACTTTGGTGCAGTCGAAGAAGGGATTCGGCAGCTACGTTGCCTTCGAGGACATCGACAAGGCTCCCGAGGAGCGCGAGCGCGGCATCACCATCGCCACGGCTCACGTCGAGTACGAGACGGCCAACCGCCACTACGCTCACGTGGACTGCCCGGGCCACGCCGACTACGTCAAGAACATGATCACCGGCGCCGCCCAGATGGACGGCGCGATCCTGGTGGTTTCGGCCGCCGACGGCCCCATGCCCCAGACCCGCGAGCACATCCTTCTTGCCCGTCAGGTGGGCGTGCCTCGCATCGTGGTCTTCCTGAACAAGGCCGACCTGGTCGACGACCCCGAATTGCTGGAGCTGGTGGAGCTGGAAGTTCGCGAGCTCCTTTCCAAGTACGAGTTTCCCGGCGACGAGATCCCGATCATCAAGGGCAGCGCCATCCAGGCGCTGAACAACCCCACCGATGCGGTTGCCACCAAGTGCATCGACGAGCTGATGGCGGCGGTGGACGAGTACGTTCCGCAGCCTCAGCGCGAGGTCGACAAGCCCTTCCTGATGCCAGTCGAGGACGTCTTCTCGATCTCTGGCCGCGGCACGGTTGCCACCGGAAGAATCGAGCGCGGCCGCATCAAGGTCGGCGAGGAAGTCGAGATCGTGGGCATCAAGCCGACGGTCAAGACCACGATCACGGGCGTGGAGATGTTCCGCAAGCTGCTGGACGAGGGCGAGGCGGGCGACAACGTGGGCTGCCTGCTGCGCGGCACCAAGCGCGAGGACATCGAGCGCGGGCAGGTGCTGAGCAAGCCCGGCGCGATCACGCCTCACACCAAGTTTTCTGCCGAGGCCTACATCCTGACCAAGGAAGAGGGCGGGCGTCATACGCCGTTCTTCAACGGGTACCGTCCCCAGTTCTACTTCCGCACCACCGACGTAACCGGCGTATGCACGCTGCCCGAAGGCACCGAGATGGTGATGCCGGGCGACACCATCAACATCGCCGTCAACCTGATCACGCCCATCGCCATGGACGAGGGTCTGCGCTTCGCCATCCGCGAAGGCGGCCGCACCGTGGGCGCCGGCGTCGTGGTCAAGATCACCGA
>DASPNH010000169.1:0-16651 GCA_035626675.1 Binatia bacterium | reverse complement strand
GGCGGCGCCGGACCGCAGGCCGAGGCGGTAGCGAAAAGCATGCAGGTTCAGGACGACGGTGGCGCCGAGGATGGCCGCACCGCATCCGACGTGGAACGTCGGAAGCCACGATTCCAGCATCGTGGCCTGCCGGTCGTACTCCATGGCCTCGGTGACCACGAAGGAAGCGATGCCGAGGACGATCTGCGCGGCCATCAGACCTACCAGAAGCCGGGTGCAGGGAATCGATGGATCGCTCTCGAGCGATTGGGCGCGCCGCCGCAGTTCCAATACCAGGCACAGCACGATTCCGGCCGCCACCACGTGCGCATAGTAGAGCGCGCTACCGGCAAGCGGGCGCACCGAAGCACCGAGGTGGCGGATGAAGATTCCGAGTGCGAGCTGGCCCACCACCGCCGCCAGCAGCGCGGCTCCGAGAGTGCGAACGATGCTGGAGACGGGCAGACGCGGCACCGACCATGTGGGCGAGGTGACGGTGGCGACCGCCATCAGGGATGCGAAGAACACCTGACCTACCAGGCCGTGCACCATGGCCAGGTCGAGCGAGAGGTTCAGAACGCGAAGCCCGCCGAGCAGCGCCTGCAGCAAGACCAGGCCTGCGGCCGCAATTCCGAGCCTGCGGGCCAGGAGGTCGGGGTGGCGCCAGATGCGCCACAGCAGGAACGCCGTCCACGAGGCGACCAGGAATGCGATGATGCGATGCGCATGCTCGGTGCGGATGTTCTCGATGCGCCACCATCCGGGCGGATTGATCTCGCCATAGGCCAGCGGCCAATCCGGGACGGCCAGACCCGCATCGCGGCTGGTGACTAGGCCGCCGGCCAGGATCAGCACGAAGGCGGCCGCGACGGCGATGCGCGCCGTCGTATGCACGCTCGGCGCCAGGGCATCAGCGGACATGAAGGTTTCCGAGGATCACCGCACCCGTCACCGTCAACACGACGGCAGCGGCCACGACAGGCCAGACGGCTTCGCTGGTCGCGTGAGGCGAAGTCACGGCGGACCTGCCAGCGCGCGTGGCGACGAGCAGGCCGCGAGCGGCAACCGCCAGAGCGATGACGGCAGCAGCGGTCCAGACCGCAGTTTCTAGAGAGGAAAGTCGTCCCAACGGAAGGGAACTCCGCAAAAAAAAGCCCGCCCTCCACAGGGGAGGGCGGGCGCGAACTTAGCCCGGGGTTGGCTTACTTGCCAGCGAACGAGAAGTCGCTGGTAGCCGCTCCGTCGGCCACCGTGACGCTGGCCGTCTTGGTGCCGAGATTCTCGTGCCACGCCTCGATCGTGTAGGTTCCCGCCGGCACGTTGTCTATCTTGTAGGTGCCGTCGGCGCCGCTCACGCCGTGGAACGGATGCGTGAACACGCCGATGTAGGCCGACATCCAGGGATGGACGTCGCACTTCATGTGCACCGGCATCTCGGCAGTCGGGAACTTCTTCTTGATGACCTGGTTCTGGATCGGCATCGCGTTGTTGAACTGCGGGCTCTTGGTCGGCATCGCGTGCACGTTGTGCAGCGTGGAATCGCTGTTCTTGATCTCCACGACCTGATCGACCTGCGCCGTAAGGACGTGTGGCGTGTACATGCAGCCCTGCTGGTCGAGCACGACCGAGGTGGCGGGCGTGTCGAACTTCTTGTCGGCCGGGAGGCCCTCCTTGACGTGAACGATCACGTTCTGGATGCCGCCATCGGCACCGATGACCATGACCTCGCCCTGGCGGCCGCCGGGGTTCAGCTTGTCGCAGACGGGGTCGGCCGTCATCTGGATCTTGCGACGCTCGGGCGGCGTGCCTTCGAACTTGACCTTTCCGGTGATGGATCCGGCCAGGGCCGGCGCGGCATCGAACGCGAAAGAGGCGATGAGCCCAGCAGCCATGGCCAGAGAGATCGACTTCTTCATTGGGGTCCTCCCGTCATGATCGGACGATGTAGTTCGAGCTGTGATCGAAAGTCGCGCGTGGGCCGGCGTTTCCGGCCTGTGCTCACTTTGATACCCACCGGCGGGCCGTTATTCAACCCAGCGCGGCCTCCGCCGGAGTGTGCATTCGAGCGACCGGGCCTGCGCTCGCTCCGACTTGCCGCTACACTGGCCCAAGAGCCCGCGGCGTCGGAGTAAGTAAGGGAGAGGAGCATGAGCGAATCCGGTACGGGAAAGTTGAACCTGTCCGAGCTCGAGGGCCTGATCAGGTCGGGCCAGATCGACACGGTCATGACCGTCTTTCCCGACCTGTATGGGCGACTGGTAGGCAAACGCATCACCGGACACTTCTTCCTGGAAGAGATCGCTACCGATGGCATGCACTGCTGCGACTACCTGCTCGCCTGCGACATGGAGATGGACCCCGTGGCGGGCTACGACTTCGCCTCCTGGCAGCGCGGGTACGGCGACGTCCTGGCGCGGCCCGACCTGACCACGCTGCGCCGCGCCGCCTGGCTCGAAGGGACGGCCGTGGTGTTCTGCGACCTGTTCCACGAGCACGACCACAGTCCGGTGTCGGTCGCGCCGCGCACCATCCTGCAGCGTCAGCGCGAGCGGGCGGCAGCCCTGGGCTACGTTGCGAAGTCCGCTTCCGAGCTCGAGTTCTTCCTGCTGCGCGAAAGTTACGAAGAAGCCGAGCGAAAGCATTTCGCCGGACTGACGCCCTTCGGACGCTACGTCGAGGACTACCACATCCTGCAAGGCGCGCGGGAGGAACCGATCGTCGGCGCCATCCGCCGCGCAATGGATGCTTCGGCCGTGCCGGTGGAGTTCAGCAAAGGCGAGTGGGGACCGGGGCAGCACGAGATCAACCTCCGCTACGGTGAGGTCGTGGAGATGGCGGACCGCCACGTTCTGTACAAGGAGGCCGCCAAGCAGATCGCCAGCGCGCATGGATCGGCTCTGACGTTCATGGCCAAGTTCGACGAGGCACTGGCCGGCAACAGCTTCCACCTGCACATGAGTCTTTGGAGCAAGGACGGTGACGATCCGATCTTCGTCGGCGATCGTCCGCTGTCTGGCTCATCGGTGGCCTCTTCCGATCAGTTCCGGTGGTATCTCGGCGGGCTCCTTGCGCATGCTCGCGAATGCATGCTGCTGTTCGCGCCCAATGTGAACTCGTACAAGCGTTACGTCGCCGGAAGCTTCGCACCTACCCGTATCGCCTGGTCCTACGACAATCGAACGGTGGGCTTTCGACTGGTGGGGAAAGGCGCTTCGCTGCGGGCCGAGTGCCGCGTCCCGGGCGGCGACGCCAATCCGTACCTGGTCAAGGCGATCGCCTTGGCGGCGGGGCTGGACGGCATCGAGCGCAAGATCGAGCCGCCCGAACAGTTTCGTGGTGACGCCTATCAGGCCGGTGATCTCCCCACCGTGCCGCTCAGCCTGGATGAGTCGCTGCGAGAGTTTCGCGGCAGTGCGTGGGTGCGAAGCGTGCTCGGCGACGATGTCGTCGCGCACTACGCGCATTTCGCCGAAGTGGAGCTGGACAAGTTCTCACGCACGGTGACGACCTGGGAGCGGCGGCGGTTCATGGAGCGGGGTTGAGGATCCAGGATGGGGAAACCGGCCATAGGGATCACCACGTACACACCCACAGGCAGCGACACGGCGCTGTACTCGCTGCCGCGGGATTACGTCGATGCGTTGGCACGCGCGGGAGCCACACCCGTCCTGATGGTGCCGGACAGCTCCGCCATCCTGGAGCGGCTGGATGGACTGGTGCTGACCGGCGGCGGTGACATCGACCCCTCGCTGTACGGCGCCGAATGGCACGAGACCAACTATTTCGTCGACCCGATACGTGACCAGTTCGAGATCGAGCTGGCCCGCGCTGCGATTACCGCAGGTATGCCGCTTCTGGCGATCTGCAGGGGACTGCAGATCGTCAACGTAGCGCTCGGCGGGACGCTCGTGCCGCATCTGCCAGACCGCTATGGCGAGGCCGTCGCGCATCGCGCGATGCCGCGCAGCCCGGTCGGCCACTGCGCCATCGTCGCCGAGCGCTCGCTGCTGGCGAGCGTGGTCGGCGATTCACGCATCGACGTGCACTCCTGGCATCATCAGTGCGTGGACCGGATCGGCGCGGGCCTGGTCGCGACGGCCCACGCCGAGGACGGAGTGGTCGAGGCCCTCGAGCTCGAAGCGGGCTGCGGGTGGATGTTGGCGGTCCAGTGGCATCCCGAGCTGGGGGCCGCGCAGTGCGGGCGCCAGCAGGCGATTTTCGATGCATTCGCTCGCGCTGCTGGGGCGCGGCGCGACGAACATGGCAGCCACGGGAGGCTTTGATGGAACGTCTTGCAGGCAAGGTCGCGATCGTTACCGGCGGGGCCGGCGGGATAGGAAAGGCCACTGCCGTTGCGATGGCACGCGAAGGCGCGGCCGTGGTGGTTGCCGACAACCGCCTCGAGCTCGCGCGTGCGGCAGTCGATGAGCTCACCGGTCAGGGCGCGCGTGCCAGCGCGTTCCAGGTCGACGTACGCTCGAGCGAGCAGGTGGCCGCGATGGTTGCGCACGCCGAGGCGACTTACGGACGTCTCGACGTCATGTTCAACAACGCCGGGATCTTCCACGACGACGACGGCTCGGTGCTGGATACGGACGAGGCCATCTGGAACCTCGTCATCGACGTCAACCTCAAAGGCGTCTTCCTGGGCTGCAAGCACGCCGTACCGGCGATGCTTCGCAGCGGGGGCGGATCGATCATCAACACCGCATCGTTCGTGGCAGTGATGGGGGCGGCGGTCTCGCAGAGCGCGTACACTGCCAGCAAGGGCGGAGTGCTCGCCCTCACACGCGAGCTTGCCGTCGAGATGGCGCGCAGGGGAATTCGAGCCAACGCCCTGTGTCCCGGTCCCATCGACACACCGCTACTGACCGAGCTTTTGAAGGATCCTGCCGCGCGCCAGCGCCGCATGGTGCACATCCCGATGGGAAGGCTGGGAAAATCGGAAGAGATCGCCGAGGCCGTGGTGTTCCTGGCCAGCGACCAGGCTTCCTACATCACGGGCACCACGTTCCTCGTCGACGGCGGCATCGCCGCCGCCTACGTCACGCCGGAGTGAAGGGGCCAGGCACCTTTTCGGCCGCCGAAAAGGTGCCTGGCCCGGGTCGCTCACGCATTCGGCACGCTGCTTGGGCGCTCGCGCGTTCCGTCGCTCACGCCTTGGGAATGAACCCGCTGCTCTCGAGGTAGACGAGGATCTCCTCGAGGTTCTCCTCGGGCTTCTTGCCGCTGGTGTTGATGACGAGTTCGGGCTTGTCGGGAGCTTCGTAAGGAGCCGAGATGCCGGTGAACTCGGGGATCTCGCCAGCGCGCGCCTTCTTGTAGAGGCCCTTGGGATCGCGGCGCTCGCACTCGTCCAGGTCGCACTGCACGTACACCTCGATGAAGCGGCCTTCGGGTGCGGCTTTGCGGACCAGGTCCCGGTCCTCGCGGTATGGCGAGATGAAAGCCGTGACGTTGACGACGCCGGCGTCGGTGAAGAGTGCCGCGACCTCGCCGATGCGGCGGATGTTCTCGGTGCGATCCTTCGGCGAGAAGCCGAGGTCCTTGTTGAGACCGTGACGGACGTTGTCACCGTCCAGAACGAAGGAGCGAACTCCTCGTTCCCACAGCTTCTTCTCCAGAAGATTGGCCAGGGTCGATTTGCCCGAGCCCGAAAGGCCGGTCAGCCATACGGTGCAGCCGCGGTGGCCGTTGATCTCTTCGCGCTCGGGGCGGGTGACGGTGGTCTGGTGCCAAACGATGTTTTTCGACTTCGGTTCCGACATGTTCCTGCTCTTGGTCTCGTGGAATGATCAACGCTCACCGCGATGCTCGCGGTGAGACTGGCGATGGACCGAGAAACTCCTCGCCAGCGATGAAGCACGAAAAGCCTCAGCGAGGCTGTTCGAGCTTCTTGCCGTAGGTGACTTGGCCTTTATCGATTCGAAGGGAGAAACCGCAGTCGGGATTGATGCAGACCCAGGCCTTGTAGAGAACGGATGCTCCGTCGGTCCCATAGTCGGAGAGCGGCACCAGGTGACCCTCTCCGCACTTCATGCACTTGGGGAACTCCATCTCCACAGCTTCCTTCACAACCCAAGTCGAGTCGGGGAGCGTCGCGACGCTCGCGGTTGCGATGCGTTTGCGACTTCGGGCAGGCCCCGCTGAGCGGGAAGCTACCGCACGACCCCCAGTCGGTCAAGACAAGCGCGGCGCCTCCGTCTCCCGAGCCGCGGGCCCAGGGGCCCGCCGGTTCGCTCGCTCGATCAGGAGTTCTGCCGCTGCGCGCGACGAAGAGCCTTGCGACGCTTGCGCTCTGCCTCCTGGCGCTTTCTCTTGCGACGAACGCTGGGCTTTTCGTAGAAAGCCCGCACCTTCATCTCCTTGAACACGCCCTCGGCAGCCAGCTTCTTCTTGAGCACGCGCATTGCGCGCTCCAGCGACCCCTCGACACGTACCTCCATTCGCAACTCCTCGACGACCTGCCGCATGAATGTGCTCGCGGCGCGGTGCGTAATCGACTGACCCTATCGAATACGAGCCCGGCAAGTCAACCGACCCGAGTGGTTGAAAGCGGCCTTTCTTCGCGGGATTGCCGTGGTCTGCGGGAAGGGATGGTGCCCTCGACAGGACTCGAACCTGTGCAACCGGCTTCGGAGGCCGGTGCTCTATCCACCTGAGCTACGAGGGCATGTGTCGGCCCGCAGGATCCGGCGATGCCGCTCCTTATCCGCCTCCCGGTGCAATTCGAAATCGCTTCATCGCGCGGAGCCGGTGCCGGTCAGCTCCGTGGTCTGCGCGGCCAATACCTGCAGCGATTCGAGGGCCTGCGCGTGGATCCGCCCGTTGGTGGCAAGGATCCGCGGGGCCCATGGATCGTAAGGCGATCCGTCGAAATCCGTCACTTTGCCGCCGGCCTCTTCGACCACCAGCCAGCCGGCGGCCGTATCCCATGGCTGCAGCTTCCACTCCCAGAAGCCATCGAACCGCCCGCCTGCCACGTAGCACAGATCCAGGCTGGCCGATCCGTAACGACGCACGTCCTGGGCACGCAGGATGAACAGGCGCAGGTACTGGAGGTATGCGTCGATGTGCTCGCGGCGGTCGTAGGGGAACCCGGTGACCAGGAGCGCCCGATCCAGCATGTCCACCTGTGAGACCGCCAGCGGCCTGCCGTTGCAGAAGGCGCCGTGACCACGCTCGGCCGTGAACAGCTCGTCCTTGCACGGGTCGTAGACGACCGCGGCCTTGGCCGCGCCGCGCTCGAAGTAGGCGATCGAGACTGCGAAATGCGGGAGCCCGTGCACGAAGTTGGTGGTGCCGTCGAGCGGGTCGACGTACCAGCACGGGCCGTCGCTGGCGCACTGTCCGACGTCCTCCTCGGCGACCACGACATCGCCGGGGAACACGCGTGCCAGCCCATCGACGATGATGGCCTGCGCGCCCCGATCGATCTCGGTGACCAGATTGACGTCGGATTTGAATTCGACCGCGCGCTTGCGCCCAAGGCCGGCCGCAATGAACGCGCCCGCGTGACGCGCAAGCTCGATGGCCAGCGTGATGCGGTCGGGCACGCGGTCTGTTGTCACGCTGGGCGCCTACCGTCAAACTGCGCGGCGTGAGCGACGCGACGATTCATCGAGCCGTCGTTCGCGCTCCCGCCAAGGTCAATCTCTACCTGCGAGTCCTGGGAAGGAGACCGGACGGATATCACGAGCTCGACTCGTTGATGTTTCCCGTCTCCCTCTTCGACGAGCTGACCATGGTCGTCGAGCGCGCACGCCGCACCTCGGTCTCGTGCCGCGTTTCCGGCCCCGAACGCGTTGCCGGAGGCGTTTCCAATCTTGCCGCTCGGGCGGCCCGCGCCGTCGTATCCGAGCTGGGCCTTCAGGCACGGGTCTCGATCTCGCTACGCAAGGAGGTCCCCTTCGGGGCCGGCCTCGGAGGCGGCAGCAGCGATGCGGCGGCCGTCCTGCGCGTATTGCCGCGCATGCTCGGTCGCCGCCTGCCGCCGTCCCGCGCGCAGGCGCTGGCGGTCGCGCTCGGCGCCGACGTGCCGTTCTTTCTTCGCTGTCGCCCCGCACGGGCACGCGGTGTAGGCGAGTCGCTCACGCCTCTGGCCGATGTTCCACTCGGCGCTCTGACCATCGTGGTTCCGCCGGTGCGGATCGATACGGGATGGGCCTATCGCACCGCGTTGGATGGCTTGACTTCCGGCAAGTCGGTCTCTAGTGTCGCGCGTTTGCCGCGCCGGCTCGATGCCGTCGAATCTTGGTTTTTCAACGACTTCGAACGTGGCATCGAACGTGCCGTGCCAGCCGTTCGAAGCTGCCGGCAACGGCTCGTTCGCCTCGGCGCCAGAGCGGCGGTGCTGTCGGGAAGCGGCTCTGCCGTGGTGGGCTGGTTCGAGGACGTTGCGGCGGCAAGGCGGGCAGCCGACGCCTTCGCGGCGCCCGACAAGGCCTTCGCCGCCACGATCTTGCACGGCGCTCCGCGCCCGCGCCTCGAAGATGCGCGTGCAGCGGATCGATGGGCGGTCGCCAAGTGGTAAGGCACCGGTTTTTGGTACCGGCATCCGAAGGTTCGAATCCTTCCCGCCCAGTTCCCATCGTGGCCGGCCGGAGCGGGATGTGCATCGGCGGCCAAGAGGACGAGCGCTCCGGCGCGTTGATGTAGTAGACGAATGAACTCGCTCCAGGTCTTTTCCGGCAACGCCAGCGTGGCGCTGGCCGACTCCATCTGCACCAAGCTCGGTGCCAAGCGCGGCCGCGCCGAGATCAAGCGATTCAGCGACGGAGAGATCTTCGTCGAGATTCACGACAACGTCCGCGGCGCCGACGTATTCGTCGTGCAGTCGACGTCGATGCCCGGCAACGATCACATCATGGAGCTCCTGCTCATGCTGGACGCGTTCAAGCGCGCCTCGGCAAAGCGCGTGACGGCGGTGGTCCCGTATTACGGGTACGCGCGGCAGGATCGGAAGGTGTCACCGCGCGTTCCCATCAGTGCCAAGCTGGTGGCCGATCTGATCGTGACGGCCGGAGCCATGCGCGTCATGACGATGGAGCTCCACGCCGGCCAGATCCAGGGCTTCTTCAACGTCCCGGTCGACAACCTGTACTCCAATCCCGTGCTGCTCCCGCACATCTCTCGTGCCGTCGAGGGCATGCCCATCGCGGTCGTCTCGCCGGATGCCGGTGGCGTCGAGCGCGCCCGCGCCTACGCCAAGAGGCTGGAGGCCACGCTCGCGATCATCGACAAGCGCCGCGTGCGCGCCAATGCCGTCGAGGAGATGCGCATCATCGGTGACGTCTCCGGATGCGCTGCGGTCCTGATCGACGACATGATCGATACCGCCGGCACCATCTGCACGGCCGCGGCCGCCTGCATCGATGCCGGTGCGAAACGCGTGGTGGCGTGCACGACGCACGGTGTGCTGTCGGGGCCCGCGGTCCAGCGCATCGCCGAGTCCAAGCTGGACACCGTCATCGTCACCGACACGATCGCGCCGCGGTCGGACGTCGTGGCCAACGACAAGATACGCATCGTTTCGGTGGCCGATCTGATGGCCGAAGCGATCCTGCGCACCCATCAGGAAGAATCGATCAGCTCGCTGTTCCAGTGAGCGACAACGTCCGAGGAAGAAAATCATGCGAAGCATCGAGCTCAATGTCAGTCGTCGAGAGAACGTAGAGCAGGCCAAGGGTCTGCGTCGGGAAGGCGCGCTGCCGGGCATCTGCTACGGCGCCGGGTCCGGCACCGTCAGCGTCAAGGTGGATGCGCACGAGTTCTCGCGCAGCGGACTGAGCGGCCGCGGTGCTCATCTGATACGCTTTCGCAGCAGTGAGCCGGCGCTCGACCAGCGCCTGGCGCTCATCCACGAGATTCAGACGCATCCGGTCACCGGCAAGCCCCTGCACGTCGACTTCCTGCGCATCGATGAGAACAAGCCCGTCACCACGCGCGTGGCGCTGGCCTTCGTCGGCAAGGCCAAGGGCATCGTCGATGGCGGCATCCTGCAGCCGATCGTGCGCGAGATCGACGTCCGGGCGCTGCCGTCGAACCTGCCCGAGCAGGTCGAAGTGGACGTGACGTCCCTGGGCGTTCACGATTCGCTGCACGTCGCCGATCTGGTCATGCCTGCGGGCGTCGAGGCCATCTACAGCGACAATTTCACCATCGTCACCGTGGCCGCACCCACTGCCGAGGTCACGCCGGCGGTGGCCGAGGGCGCCGAAGCCGGTGCTGCGCCGGCTGCGGAGGCCGCGCCGGCTCAGAGCTGAGCCGTGCCCGAGCCCGAGCCGACGAGGGTCTGCATCGTTGGACTCGGCAACCCGGGCGAGGAATACGTCGGCACGCGTCACAACGTCGGCTTCGCAGTCGTCGACGTTCTGGCTGCCAGATTTGACACCCACATCCGGCGTCCGGAGTTCCGGGCGCTGACGGCAGTGCTGAGCATCTGCCGTTCCGAGGTGTTCGTGATGAAGCCCCAGACCTACATGAACAGGAGCGGCTGTGCCGCGGCCGAAGCGCTGACCGCGCTCGACCTGCGCGTCGAGCAGCTCATCGCGGTCTACGACGACCTCGACCTGCCACTGGGGCGCTTGCGCATTCGACAAGGCGGCAGCTCGGGCGGGCATCGCGGCGTCGCTTCGCTCTGCGCCGAACTCGGCAGCGACGCCTTCATCCGCCTTCGCGTCGGCATCGGTCGTCCGAGCGCAGGCGTTCCCACCATTCAGCACGTCCTGGCGCCCTTTGGTGCCGACGAGGCTCACGCGGCCCAGAAGGCCGTCGACGCTGCGGCTGCGGCTCTGCAGACCATCGTGTGCGACGGGGTTCGGGCGGCAATGGAAACCGTCAACCGCATCCCGGCTGCGGAGGCAGCGGGCTGAAGGCCGATGATCGCCCTCTTCGTGTACCTGGCCCCGCTCATCGGCATTCTTGCCCTGTACTGCAGCGCGCGCCGTCTCGACGCGCTCACGGACGAGCCGGCCGGCGATGCGTCGCTGCAGTCCCGTCACCACGACCTCGGTGAACGGCGTCGCGCGCCGTCGCGCAGCGCCCAGGGCGCGGCGGCCATCGCGGCGTCGGCATGCTTCGTATCGTTGCTGCTGTTTCTCGGGGCCGTGCCCGCGTTCGCGTTCGCCATCGGCACCGCGTGCGCCGTGGCGGCTTCGCACCGCGCAGCCGTGATCAGTGCCGGCGCTGCGGTCCGAATGGCCGAGGCGCGGCGCGTAGCGAGCGATGGCAGGGAGATGAGGATCGGCGCTCTGGCGGCGTCGGCGGTGACCGCGTCGTCGCTTGGCGTCGCCATGCTGAGCCTCGGCGTCATGCATTGGTTCTTCGCACATCCCTCCGATTCCATCGTGCTCGCATCGTTCGCGCTCGGCCCTCTCCTGTTCGTGCTCGTGCATGCCGTGGCCGCGGCACCGGCAGCCGCCGATTCCGCTCGAGACAGCGCCGCTACCCTTGTAGACACGACTTTCGCGGGACATTGCACGGCCATCGTCGCGGCCGTCCTGCTGGCAGGGATGAGCGGCGCCAACGAGCTCTACATGCTCGGCGACGGGCGCGTCGAGACGCTCGTCGTACAGGCGCAACTGATGGGCTACCCGCTGGTGGTGGCGCTGATCGCCGGGCTGGTGTCGCTGGCGACCAGCGACAGGCCTCGGGCTGCCCATGGCGACCGCGTTCGGCGGCGCGGCGGCATTGCCATGGCCGCGTTTCTGCTCGCGAGCTTCCTTCTGACCGCAGGCAGCGATCTGTCGCACGGCATATGGCTGGCGCTGCTGGCCGGCTGCGCCGCCGGACTCTGCCTCGAGACCTTCGGCCGCGGTCAGGGCCGTGCCGATGCTTCCATGACGGCAACGGACGCCGCACTCCCGCTAGTGGTGATGGCGGCGACGCTGGTGCTGGCGTACGCGACGGCCGACGCCTACGGGACCGCGATTGCGGGGCTCGGCGCTGCGGTGACGAGCGCGGGGCTGCGAAGCGGGGGCCTGGTGGCAGCAATGTCGGCCGACGCCGCCGTCATCGCCGGTCCAGGGGATGAGTCTGCCAAAGACAGTCCACGACGCGTGGGCAGTGGAGCGGAAGTTTCGCGCTCCGAGCGGGCGCGCGGGCTGACAGCGGCCGCGATGAATTTCGTCGCCTCGGTAGCCACGGGCTTCGCCTTGTTTCTCGGCTACCACGACAGCGTCGACCTGCTTCGCGCTCGGCACGGCCTCGGCCCGATGCGCATCCTGCTCGATGATCCGCGCGTGCTCATCGGCATGATGGCGGGCAGCGCCGTGGCGGCCACAATCGCCGTGCGGATGCTGCGCGGCGATGTCGCCATTTCCGGCAACGTCAGTCCCTTGGCCGTATCGGTGGCGGCAGCTCCCGCCTTGGTAGGGTTGATGTTCGGGCCTCAGGTCCTGGGCGGTGTTCTGGCCGGCCTGCTCGTCTCTGCGACGCTGCTCAGCGCACTGATCGGTGCGGGTGCGGGACGGCAGCGTGGCAGCTTCGCGCCGGCCGTTGCCGTCGATGGCGGACAGGCGGTTGCGGGTTTAAATGTACTGATGAAATGGATGTCGATAGTCGCGCTCGTGATCTCGCCGCTGCTGGTGAGATGACGGAGCCCAAGCAAGAGGAACGTTCGATATGCGTCCGTATGAAACACTGGTGGTATTGAACTCCGGTCTCGGCGACGAGATCGGCAAACTGGTCACGCGTTTCGAGACCATCATTCGAAACGAAGGCGGGACGCTCGACGCGAGCCGCGATTGGGGGGTGAAGGATCTCGCCTATCCGATTCACAAGAACGCTCAGGGAAGATACTTTCTGATTGAGTATCAGGCCGAGCCGCCTGCGGTGAAGGAACTGGAGCGCAACCTGCGCATCATCGAGGGCGTGCTGCGCTTCGTCAGCGTGCAGCAGGAGCATACCGGCCTTCCCGAGCCGCGCGTCCAGCGCGACTACGGCGACCGCCGAGACGTGCCTCTGCACGAGATGCGCTCAGGCGGAATGGATGAGCCAGGTGACACGGCCCCGGTAGAGGATGCCGTCATGGCCATCGAAGACGATGTCGCCGCATCCGGCGAAGAAGAGCGAGGGGAGTAAGTCATGGACGAGAAAATCGAAGGTCGAGGGGGTCGCGAGGGCGGGCGAGGCGATGGTGGTCGCGGCGGAGACCGTGGCGGTGATCGCGGCGGCGATGGTCGCGGGGGAGATCGCGAGCGACGTCCGCGCGGCCGCTTCGGACGTGGGCGAGGCCGCCGCCGCGTGTGCCGCTTCTGCGCTGACAAGTCCCTGAACCTCGACTACAAGTGGTCCGAGATCCTGGAGACGTTCGTCAGCGAGCGCGGCCGCATCGTGCCGAGCCGTACGACGGGTACCTGCGCCAAGCACCAGCGCCGCCTGACCGTGGCCATCAAGCGTGCACGCAACGTGGCGCTGCTGCCTTACAGCGCAGGGTGAGGAGAGATACGAGATGGAAGTGATTCTGCGTGAAGACGTGCCCGATCTGGGCATCATCGGTGACGTGGTCAAGGTGCGTCCTGGCTATGCGCGCAATTACCTGCTGCCGCGCGGCATGGCGGTTCCCGCCGACCGCCGCAGCCTGGCGCAGCTCGAGCACGACAAGCGGCTGATCGAGATCAAGAAGCAGCGCGAGCGCGGCACCTACGAGCGCATGGCCGGATCGCTCAAGGGCCTCAAGGTCGAGATCGAGGCCCGCGCCGGACGCGGCGGCAAGCTGTTCGGCTCCGTCACCAATCAGGACGTGCACAAGCTGCTCACGGACAAGGGCATCGAGATCGACCGGCGGCGCATCGAGCTGCGCGATCCGATCAAGGAGATCGGCGAGTTCCCGGTCTCGGTTCGCGTCGGACAGGACATCTCGGCGACCATCACGGTGGTCGTCAAGGCTCTGGGAGGAATGCTCGAGGGAGGAGAGGAGGAGAGCCAGGCGCCGCAGCCCACCCCGCCGCCGCCACCGGCCGGCGAGGAAGGCTGAGCCGCCGTGCGAGTGCGCGTCGTCTGCGTAGCTACCTTCGTCGCCCTGGCTGCGGCGCGCGGCGCCGTGGCCGACGTCGCACCGGGCGAGGTCATCGAGAAATCGAACTCGGGCAAGGTCAGCGAGCTGGTCTCGCCGGGAGTGCTGTGGGCGGTCAACAACGGCATGGATCTGACGATCGTGCCGTACGAGAAGATCCCGCTCCCGACTGCCTATCAGCAGGCGACCGAGAAGTACTCGGCGCAGGCGACGCTCGACGATCGCAACGTCCTGAACAATTGGGTGGCTGGGCGTCCGTTTCCGGTCGTGGACAACAACGATCCGAAAGCGGCGCCCAAGATCATGTACAACTTCCAGGACACCCACTACTTCACCGATGATCTGAATCTGCATCTGGTCGATGCCGATACCGGCTCGCTCTACGTCGATGCCAAGGGCAACCGGCACTATCAGGTCGAACGCCACTTCGTGGCCGACTGGCTGCGGGTACTGCAGTACACGGGCCGCATCCATCATGATCCGGCGCCCGTCCTGACACCGAACAACGATCAGACGTTCCGCAAGTCGGGCCTGTACCCGCTCATCGAGCCTTTCGATCTCAAAGGCGTGGGCGGCATCAGCTACCGCTACCTCGATCTGGTACGCCAGGACGATACGTGGCTGTACCTGCCGTTCGTGCGACGCGTGCGTCGCATGTCGAGCGCGCAACGCAGCGACGCGCTCTTCGGTCAGGACATCGACGTCGACAGCTACGGCGGCTACGCCGGCCAGATCCCGTGGTTCGACTGGAAGTTTCTCGGCGAGAAGCCGATGCTCGCCTCGTTGCACGGCGTGCGTCTGCCTCCCGAGCCCTGCAAGAAGGACGGCGGAATGACGTTCTGCGAGAACTGGGAGAAGCGGCCCAGCGTGTACGTCATCGAAGGCACGCCGAAAGTCTCCAACTACGCCTACTCCAAGCGCCTCATCTACGTGGACAAGGAGACCTACTTCATCATCTACTCGGACCTCTACGACCATGCCGGTCAGCTCTGGAAGGTGGTGATGCAGAGCATCCGAACCTCCAAGCGTCCCAACCCCAAGGTCAACTACGAGTACGACGAGCCGCGCATGTTCATCTACGCCTTCAGCGTCATCGACATGCAACTGATGCATGGCACCCGTGCGGCCATCCCCGGCATCGCGTTCCAGGAAGAGCCGGGCTGGTACATCGACGTCGGTTTCGACAAACCCCAGTCGGCGTCCGAGGACTGGTTCACGATTGCGGGCCTCATCGCCGCGGGCCGCTGAGGCGCGCGGCGGGACGCCGATCTGCGGGCCTGCTCGCTCTTTGCTCCTTCGGCGTGGGAAGTACGCCTGCATCGCTCATCGCTGCGCGAGCCTCACCCACGCTCGGCGCCCCGGCGCGCGCCTCATGGACATTGGATCGTCCTGGAGTGCGCTATCTCGTGTCAGTGCTAGTCGATGGCGATGGGTTCGCGCAGCGAGAGCATCCGCTCGCGGTAGATGGTCACCACGGACATGGCGGCGGCCAGCACGGCGGGACCTGCAAAGAGGCCCAGCAGGCCGAAGAGGTTGATGCCGCCGAGGATGCCGAAGAAGAGGAGAAGGGTGGGGAGTTTGGCCTGTCCGCCGATCATCAGCGGCCGGACGAAGTTGTCGACCGACGAGATCACCAGCCCGGCCCAGGCCAGGAAGAGCGCGCCGCGCAGATAGTCCCCGGCCACGAACAAGCCGATCACGACGGGAATCCACACCAGCGCCGCGCCGCCCACGGGCAGGAAGGCGAGCACGAAGGTCGCCACCGACAGCAGCAGTGCGAAGGGGACGCCGGCGATCAGGAGCCCCAGGAACATCAGGACGGCCTGGACAAGGGCGGTTGCGGCCAGACCCTGGACGACCGCGAGCAACGTTGTCTGGAGGCGCTCGAAGATGCGGCGCTTGTCGTCGGCCGCCATCGGAAGCGATTCTTCCAGGTAGGAGACCATCTCCGCGCCATCGCGGAGGAAAAAGAAAAGGGTGAAGGTCAGGATTCCGATCCCGACGAAGAACCCGAGGACGTTGCGTGCGACCTCGCCGGCATGCGCGGCCACGAACTGGGAGAGCCATCGAATGCCCGACAACATGAAGGAGGTAGGATCGGCTTCCTCGCCGGCCAGGCGCTCCTGCGCCCAGTCCCACGCCGGTGCGATCATCCAGTGGTTGCTCAGGTCGTCCAGGAACTGGACGCGATTGGCCGAGACGAAGGCGGCCAGGTCCTGGTAGCCCGAGACGGCCTCACGTGCGACGACCCCGGACAGCACCAGGGCTGGCACCACGGCCAGCAGAAAGACAAGAGTCGTCGTGATGGCCGCGGCGGCGCTGGGGTTTCGCGGCATCACCCGCAGCATCATTCGGTACGCGGGGTGGAAGACGGCTGCCAGGACGCACGCCCAGCCAATCGGCGTCGCATAGGGCGCAAGCAGGCGGACCATCAGAAGGCCCAGCCCCACCAGCGCCACCAGGAGGAAGGCGGTCGAGAAGGTATCCCGCGTCATGCAGGCACATCGTAGAGCAGCGCGACGCAGTGCGATAGCGCGCGAGCCGGGTTGACTACCACGGCCGTGGTTGTTAACCGGGTGGCCGTTTTTGCGCCGTAACGGGCGACTGTAGGCACGTAGCTCAGAGGAAGAGCACTACCTTGACACGGTAGGGGTC
>DASPNH010000168.1:0-4073 GCA_035626675.1 Binatia bacterium | reverse complement strand
CGGTCGCTTCCGCGTAGTAGGTCGGGCTGGCATGGATCGCCTTCTGGAAACACGAAGCGGCCTGCTTGGTGCGCCCATCCTCGAGATAGATCATGCCGAGGTTGTTGTAGGCGGTGGCAGTGTCGGAGCCCTTGCGAAACGCCTCGTACGCCCGAGGGTAACTGCCCTTCTTGGCATAGGCACGGCCGAGGTTGTTGTAGACGCGCGCACGCTCGGCGGCCGGAGTCACGGTGAGCGCCCGTTCGAACGTCGGAATGGCGCGGCCGTAATCCTTGCTGAGGTAGTACGCCACGCCGAGGTTGTTCAGCACCGATGGCTCGTTCGGCTGGATCTTCAGAGCCATATGGTAGGAGTCGATCGCTTCGGGAAAGCGACCGAGCGCATCGCATAGAACGCCCATGGTCTCGTGTGCCTTCCACAGGCCCGAGTCGAGATCGAGTGCGGTGCGCAGCGCCTTCTCGGCCTCTTCGTGCTGTCCCATTGCCAGCAGAGCGCGCCCCCGGCCCTCGTGGCCGCGCGCGTTCATCGAATCGACGGCGACGATGGCGTTGAAGTTCAGCAATGCCTGCTGCGGCACGTTCTGCTTGAGCAGCAGGACTCCTAGCTTGTATTGGACACGCCACGCCGTCGGGTCCAGCTCGAGCGCCTTGACGTACTTGACGTTGGCCAGACCGAGCTTGTTCTGCATCAGGTAGGTGTCGCCGAGACGCTCGTAGTCGGCCGCCGTCATCGGCGGCAGCTCCTTGAGCGTCTCGTCTTCGATTCCTACGCCCTCGGCTTGCCGCTCCAGGATCTCGCGGTACGTGCTGCGTTCGATCGGCGTCTGCAGAGCCTTGGGCACCGTGCAGGCGCTGACGCCGAGCGCAATCGACACTACGACCAGAGCGCGAGCGCGCCCGCCAGAGTTCGAGACTTTCATATCGCCACCTCTCGCTATGCCGTCTCGTCGCCGCTCTCAGGTCTGCAACGCGGGCAGCAGAATGCGCATGCCCTGGATGATCGCAGGACCAAGAATGACGATGAAGAGTACCGGGAAGATGAAGAACATCAACGGAAAGAGCATCTTGACCGGCAGCTTGGCGGCCATCTCTTCCGCACGCAGCGCGCGGTCGGTGCGCATCGCGTCCGAGTGAACGCGCAGCGCCTGGCCGATGCTGGTGCCGAACCGGTCGGTCTGGATCAGCAGCGCCACCAGGTTCTTGACCTCGTCGATGTCGACGCGGCGCCCGAGGTTGTTCAGCGCCTGCGCACGCGGCAGGCCGGCGCGCAGTTCGAGAGCGAGCAGCGAGAACTCGTCCGACAGCTCCGGATGGGCCAGCAACAACTCCTTCCCTACGCGACCGACGGCGGCGTCCAGGCCGAGACCGGCTTCGACGCACACCACCAGGAGGTCGAGCGCATCGGGGAAGGCATTGATGATCTTCTGCTTGCGCTTCTTGACGACCTGCGAGAGCCACAGCTCCGGTCCGTACAGACCGATGGCCGCGGCCAGCACGTAGGCGAACATGCGATGGAAGGTCGGGGCATGATCGAGCGCGGGAATCGGCACCAGCAGCAGGCACGCCGGCACCAGCAGAGCCAGCAGCAGCTTGAAGCCGGTGAAGATCGCCGGCGCGCTTTCCTTGCGGTAGCCCGCACTGGTCAGCGAGCGGCGCAGGGCCGAAACCTCGGCTTCCTTGCGCTTGTTCTGATTGGCCTGGCCGACGCGCTCGAGCACCCCGATCAGGCGATCGCGGAAATATCCGAGGCCCGTCGTAGTCGAGCCCGGCTCCCGCCGCGCGTCCTGGGAATGGCCGCGCACCCTGGCCTGCCATCCTTTCCCGTCGCGGCGGCTTTCGTACAGCGTCACGAAGCCGAGCACGCCCAGGAAGCAGGCGAGGAAGCTCATCACGGCAATGGTCAGCAATGGCGTGCTCATCGTCTTCTCCTCACACCTTGATCTGGACCATGCGGCGGGTCACGAACATGCCGAAGGTCATCATCAGGAAACCGCCCGTCAGCATCGCCTTGCCCGCTGGATCGGTGAACAGCAGCGACATGTAGGTCGGGTTGATGTAGTAGAGCGCGATGCCGAGCAGGAACGGCAGCGAGAACATCACGATGGCCGAGATGCGGCCTTCGGCCGAGAGCGCCCGCACCTTGCCGTGTAGCTCGAACCGCGCGCGGATCAGCCGCGAAATGCCCTGAATGATCTCGGCCAAGTTGCCGCCGGTCTCCAGCTGAACCAGCAACGAGGTGACGAAGAACTTGATGTCGACCGAATCGACCCGCTCGGACAGCTCCTTCATCGACTCCGCGACCGAAACGCCGAAGCTGATCTCGTCGAAGGTCTTCTTGAACTCGGACCTGACCGGATCCTCCATCTGATCACCGACCATCTTGAGCCCCATGATGAACGCGTGGCCAGCGAGCAGAGTGCGGGCGATCAGATCGAGCGCCTCGGGAAGCTGTGCCTCGATCTTTTTCAGACGGGTGGCCCGGCGCCGGCGCTGGTACATCAACGGCGACACGCCGCAAACCACGGCCAGGCCAGCCGTGATGATGGCACCGAGCTGGAGGTAGATGCTGACGGTGGCGCCGGCCACGAAGAAGATCGCCGACAACAACAGGAACACGCTGACCGGCATTTCACTGTCGGCCTGCTTGAGGAGGCGCTTGATCGCCGCCAGGGGCGCGATGCGCGCGAGCATGACCGTGTACCAGGCGTCCTGACCCATGGCGTCGCGGCGCACGATCTCGACCGCCGTGGCGCGTGGGTTGAACTCCGACTGCGTGCGCAGCCGCCGCACGGTTGTGGTCTGGTCGCCGTAAACGGCGTGATCGTAGAGATAGTAGGCCCCCATGATGAACAGGAGCACGGCAAAGAAAATGGCAGCAGCAAATACGATCGGCATGGTCAGCCCCCCTCAGATCTCGTAGACGCGGTGCGGATTGAAGAGATCAGGGGGAACGTGCAGCCCCATGGTCTCGAACTTCTGCACGAACTTCGGCCGGATTCCGGTAGCGCAGAAACGACCCTTGACCTTGCCCTGACCGTCGACCCCGCTCTGCGTGAAGCTGAAAATCTCGTTCAGGGTGATGATCTCGCCTTCCATGCCGGTGACTTCCGACAAACTGGTCAGCTTGCGGCTGCCGTCGGACAGACGAGTCATCTGCACGATGACGTCGATGGCCGAGGAGATGTAATGCCGCAGAGCCTTGGTCGGCAGGTTCAGGCCCGCCATCGCCACCATCGTTTCGACGCGGGTCAGTGCGTCGCGCGGCGTGTTGGCGTGAATCGTGGTGAGCGAGCCGTCGTGACCGGTGTTCATGGCCTGCAGCATGTCGAGCGCTTCGCCGCTTCGAATTTCGCCGAGGATGATACGATCCGGACGCATACGAAGGCAGTTCTTCACGAGCTCGCGCTGGGTCACCTCGCCTTTGCCTTCGACGTTGCAGGGACGCGTCTCCAGGCGCACGACGTGGTCCTGTCGCAGCTGAAGCTCGGCCGAATCCTCGATGGTGATGATGCGCTCGTCGTCCGGAATGAAACCGGAGAGGATGTTCAGGATCGTGGTTTTACCACAGCCGGTTCCGCCGGCGATGATCACGTTCAGGCGTGCCTTGACCACGCGCTGGAGGATCTCGCCGATTTCGGGCGTCAGCGACTTCTTGCCGACCAGGTCCTTGAGCTGGAGAGGATCGCGGCTGAATTTACGAATCGAGACTGCCGGGCCGTCCAGCGCCAGCGGCGGGATGATCGCGTTGACACGCGAGCCGTCGGGCAGGCGCGCGTCGACCATGGGCATCGACTCGTCGATTCGGCGCCCCACACCGCTGACGATGCGGTCGATGATCTTGCGCAAATGGACGTCGTCGCGGAAGCGGACGTCCGTCTTCTGCAGCTTGCCGGCGCGCTCGACGTAGACCTGCTGGAAGTTGTTGACGAGGATGTCATTGACCGAGCTGTCGTTGAGCAAGGGCTCGAGCGGTCCATAACCGAGCACCTCGTTCTGGATGTCGATGACGAGCTGCTCTTTCTCCCGCATGTTCAGCGGGACCTGCTCCTCGGTCAGGATCCGTTGGATCAGCCG
>DASPNH010000167.1:0-65809 GCA_035626675.1 Binatia bacterium | reverse complement strand
CGCGATGCTCGGATACATGTTGATGTACAGCGCGTTCTGCGCCAGGAACCGCGTGTAGGCCGCCAGCGCCACTTCGTGCGCGCCGGGGCCCGGGTCGTACAGGCCCATCAGCATCTTGCCGGTGCGCCAGTCGGCGTCGCCGCTGGCCCTGCTCTCGAGCTCGGCGATGACCTCGGCGGCCGCCACCCCTTTCGCCTGCAGTACTCCGGACATGGTTCCTCCTGCGCGGAGCCGGCTATCGTGCGCGGACGATGACGGCGGTGATGCTGCCCGTGGCCACGACGGCGTCGTAGAAATCCTTTCCCGTCAGCTCGGCCAGATGCACGACGTCCGCGGACACGCTGCGGACCTTGCCGGTGAGCTCCTGATCGCAGCCCGTCCGGACCGTGACGACCTTGCCGCTGTGCGCCGCAAGGATCTTCTCGATGCTGTCGGACGGGCCGACGGTCAGCTGCTGGGCGGTAGCTGGGGTCGCCACACGCATCCGAGAGCGGCAAGGAACAGGGTCGGCAGAAGTTTCATCGTTTCTCCTCGTCGGCGCGCAGCAGGTTCGGCACGGGCAGTCGCACGACGATGGCCTGCGCGCTCGCGACCGATGGGCCGCTGCCCGCGTATGGGAGCGGGAGGTCGTCATTGCAAGACGTCGCCGGGTGGCCGCGCCGTCAGCGGAGCTCACCGCGCGGCGCCTTGCGAGGGCGCCGGCACGAGAGCGCGAACAGCTCGCCGGCCTCGTTCATGTAGCCTGCCTCGGCGCCGGCGCCCGGGCCCGATCCCCAGAAGACGTCGACGCGCGATGGTCCCTGGATCGCCGCGCCGGTGTCGTGGCTGAACGCGAAGCGCTCGAGCGGCTTCCACTCCGAAACCCTGCCGGCGCCATCGAGCACCGGCCGGCGAGAACGCAGATACAGCAGACAGCCGGGCTGGATGTGCTGTGGATCGGTTGCCAGCGAGCGGCCCGGCACCAGCGGCGCGCCAAGCGATCCCGAGGGCCCGTCGGTTTCGCCGCCGGAGTGGCTCGGCGCGAAGAAGATGTAGCGCGGGTTTTCGAAGAGCAGCTCGTCGCGTCGTTGCGGATTGGCCGACAGCCATGCACGCATCGCCGAAGCCGAGGCCGCGCCCTTCTGCAGCAGCCCGCGCTGCAGCATGATGCTGCCGATGCTGGTGTACTTCATGCCGTTGTTTCCGCCATAAGCGGCGCGCGCCACGCTGCCGTCGTCGAAATGCAGGCGGCCCGAGCCCTGCACGTGAAGAAAGAAGCGCTCGACGGGATCCTCCAGCCACGCAAACTCGAGCCCGAGGCCGGCGAGCACGCCTGCCCCATCGATGTCCGCCCGCGACGGCGGATGGCCGAGTCTGCGTTCGACGTCGGCCAGCGTGGCGGCCTCCGGCATGCGGTAGAGCGGATGACGGTAGCGATCGTCGCGCTCGCGGCGCGCGCTCAGACGAGGCTCGTAGTAGGCAGTGACCCTGGCGGCTTCGCGCGCAGCGTACCACCGGCAGCGCCTCCTCAACACGCGCCCGAGGCGTCCGGGATGCTCGGCAGCGGCAGCGACGACGCGCGCGGTGCGAGCGAACTGCGGGTCTGCCTGGCCGCTGCGGCCCCTGCGCTCCAGGGCCGCAACGGTAGCACGCGCCGCCTCGCCGAGATGCAGCGTGTCGAGGTCGTCGCGGATCGCCGCCGGCGGCGGCGCTTCCACGAACGCATCCGAGAAGCCGGCATCGCGGTCGCATCCGCCATGAATCAGCGCCGCCAGCACGACGGCAAGAGCGCGCGCAGCCGGCAGGCGCAGTCGCATGCCTGAAGCTGCCAGCGCCGCGACTACTCGCGCGCAGCCCCGGCGTTGCCGCGGTCGGGAAGCGGCCAGCATCGCCACGGCTCGCGCGCAGCCCCGGCGTTGCCGCGGTCGTGGAGCCGCCAGCATCGCGACGGCTCGCGTGGATCTCTGGCGTACGCGCGCGCGTGAAACGGTCGTCGCGTTGTCACGCACCTGCGGTCGCTCGCGCTCCCTCATGCCTGGCCGACAGCATAGCGGCCCGTGCGGCCACGCGATATCGGTCCGGGTTGACCCGGGGCCGGTCGCGCGCGACGTTCGCCCAACGCTTCTGGAACGGAGACGCTCATGGACTTCGGACTTTCTCTGGTCGGTCTTCCCGCTTCCGAAATGCTCTCGCGCGCACGCGAGGCCGAAGAGCTCGGCTACAGCGCCATCTACCTTCCGGACCACTGGGCCCTGGAGCACCAAGGCGGCGCCGGCCTGGACGACGGAACGCCGTCGTGGGAGGCCACGACCATGCTCGGCGCGCTGGCCGCCGTCACCAGCCGCGCGCGCATCGGCGCGCTCGTGCACTGCAACCTCTTCCGTCACCCTGGCACCACGGCGCAGGCCATCACGACGCTCGACCACATCAGCAACGGCCGCGCCATGCTGGGCCTGGGCTCGGGCTGGACGCGCGCCGAGTTCGAAATGATGGGCGCGCCGTTTCCCGAGGTGAAGCCGCGCCTTCGCATGCTCGAAGAGGCGCTGGTCGCCATCAAGGCGCTGTGGACGCAGGAGCGCGCGAGCTTCTCCGGCGAGTTCTACCAGCTCCGCGACGCCATCGCCGTGCCCAAGCCCGTGCGCAAGCCGCATCCACCGATCATGCTGGGCGGCGGCGGCAAGGGGCTGCTGCGCATCGCCGCGCGCCACGCCGACATGGTCAACATCGGCGTGGACACCGGCAAGGCCGGCACCGTCGACCGCGCCGAGGTCGCCAAGACCACGGACGCAGCCTTCCACCAACGCGCCGAGTTCCTGCGCAACGAGGCGCGCGCTGCCGGCCGCGATCCCTCGCACATCGAGCTGTCCTCGACGATCTTCAGCGCCATGGTCAGCGACTCGCCCTCCGACGGCGACAGCTTCGCTTCGGCGCTTGGCGGCCTCTTCGGCGTCGAGGCGGCCGAGATCAAGCGAATGCCCATTGCCCTCATCGGCACGGTGCCCGAGTGCATCGCCGAGCTGCAGCGCCGCAAGCGCGAGTGGGGTGTGGGCCACTACGTCTTGTCCGCGCGCGCATCGGCCGACCTCGTCCACAGGTTCGCGCGCGAAATCGCGCCGGCGATCTGAGCCACGTTGCTGCCGCCAGTCTCCATCCCGCGGCCGCGCGCGTCGTCCCAGCCGCACCTCGCACGCGCGTTCGCTGCGGCGGCCTGCATCGCGATCTGCATGCTGCCGGATTCGCCGTCGCATGCCGCGCACCTGTACGTGACCAACGAAGAGTCCGGCGACTTGTCGGTGATCGACACCGGACTTCGCCAGGAACTCCGGCGAATAGCTCTGGGGAAGCGGCCGCGCGGGATCGCCGTCAGCCCCGATCGCCGATGGCTGTACGTCGCGCTGAGCGGTTCACCGGCCGCTCCACCCGGCGTCGACGAGAACACGCTGCCGCCCGCCGACAAGAGTGCCGATGGGATTGCGGTCATCGACGTCACCACGCTCGAGGTTGCGCGCATCCTTGTCGCCGGCTCGGACCCCGAGCAGGTCGCGGTCAGCCGCGACGGCCACCGCATCTTCGTTGCCAACGAGGATGCCGCGCGTCTCAGCATCGTAGACGTCGACAGCGGGCGAGTCGTGGCGAGCGTGGCGGTGGGAGTGGAGCCCGAAGGCGTTGCCGTCAGCCCGGACGGCGAGCGCGTCTACGTGACCGCCGAAGCCGACAACCAGGTGTTCGTGATCGATGCCCGAACCGGTGCCAGACTGACGGCGGTCGAGGTGGGGCCGCGGCCGCGCTCCATCGCGTTTCTGCCCGACGGCTCGCGCGCCTATGTCACCTGCGAGAACGGCGCCTCAGTCAGCGTGCTGTCGCGCGACCTGACGGCGCCAGCGCGCAGCGTCGACCTGGGAGCAGGAATGCGGCCGATGGGCGTGGTCGCCTCGCGCGACGGCAGCCGCGTCTTCGTCTCGACGGGACGCAGCGGCATGGTGCTCATTCTGGAACCGGCAGCAGGCGATCGCGTAGCGGCATCGATCGAGGCGGGCCAGAGGCCGTGGGGCATCGCCGTCTCCGCCGACGGCAGGACCGTCTATACCGCCAACGGGCCATCCAACGACGTCTCGGTCATCGACGTGGAGTCGCGACGGGTAACGATGCGAGTGCGCGTGGGAAGCAAGCCGTGGGGGCTCGCGTTGATCGATTGAGCTGCTCGAGGTCGCTAAACGCTCAGGCCGGCACCTGCGCCCCGCCGGTCTTTGGCAACGTGGCCAGCAGCTCCATCAGCGTCGTCGGTGCGACCGGCTTGACCAGATGGCCGTCGAAGCCTGCCTGGCGTGATTTCTCCAGGTCTTCCTGCTGGCCCCAGCCGGTCAGCGCGATCAGGACCAGGTTCTTGCCCCATGGCTCCTGCCGGATCCTGCGGGCGGCGTCGTAGCCGTTCAGCTTGGGCATCCCGATATCCATCAGGATGAGGTCGGGGCGTACCGCTTCGGCCGTCTGCACCGCCTGCATGCCGTCGAACGCGGTGTGCGTCTCGTTGCCCTTGAGCTTGAGCAGCATCGCCAGGCTCTCGGTGGAGTCCTGATTGTCGTCGACGATGAGGATGCGGCGGCGGGCGTTGTTCGAAGTTGGTTCCATCGCGTCTCGAGCCTCCGGAGGCGAGTCCTGCGCCTTGTCAGAGAGCGCCGGAAGATGCACGAGGAACTCGCTGCCTCTTCCGATGCCTTCGCTGCGGGCCTCGACGCGACCACCGTGCATCTCGACCAACTGCTTCACAAGCGTAAGTCCGATTCCCAATCCCTGCTTCGTCCGTTCCAGCGAACTGTCTGCCTGCACGAACATGTCGAAGACCTGATCGAGCATGTCGGCTGCAATGCCGGCGCCGGCGTCCTTGACGGAAACGATCACCCCATCGTCGCCGTCCTTCTCCGCCTTCACCCAGATGCGCCCGTGCGCATGGCTGAACTTGCACGCGTTGTTTAGCAGATTGGTGAAGATTTGTACCAGTCGAACCGGATCGCCTTCCAGGAGGATGCGCTCCTCGGGAACGGCGACCTGCACGTCCAGCTCCGAGCATTCGGCGAGCTGGCGGCATGCTTCGACGGCCTGATGCACGACCGAGGAGACTTCCACGACCCGCTTGCGCAGCTGCAGCCGGCCGCGATTGATCCTGCTCGAATCCATCAGGTCATCGACGAGCCTGACGAGATGCGAGACCTGGCGTTCCATGGTTCCGTGGATCTGCCGCATCATCGCGGCGTCGCCCTCGGCGCGCTTCATCACTTCGAGAGAGTTGGAAAGGGGGGCCAGGGGATTTCGCAGCTCGTGCGCGAGCGTGGCCAGGAACTGCGATTTCTTGCGCTCGCCCTCGCGGATGGTGTTCTCGTGCCTGCGACGCTCGGTGATGTCGCGGAACACGAGCAAGCATCCGATCACGCGTCCATGCTCGTCGCGCATCGGCGCGGCGCGCTCTTCGATCGCACGCTCGCTGCCGTCCCTGCGCACCAGGATGCTGCCGCCGCCGTCCCTGGCCAGGGCGGAGTTCTCGCGCAACGCTCGCACCACCGGGTTCTCGACGCGCCGCCGAGTCGTCTCGTTGACGACCAGCAGCACCGACTCCACGGGTTTGCCGACGATATCGTCTTCCTTGCGGCCGATCAGCGACGCGCCCGCGCCGTTGACCAGGGTGACGAAACCTTCGGTATCGGTGGCAATGACTCCGTCATCGACGTTGGCGATGGCGAGCCGAAGCGTTTCGCGCTGCTCGCGCGCTTCCATCTCGGCGCGGCGGCGGTTCTCGACCTCGTGCTGCAGGCGCGCCTGGTTTTCCTCCGCTTCCCTGGCGCGCCTCTCGGCCGCCTGCATCGAGAACTGCAGCCAGCCGCCGGCCAGGCTGAGCAGGACACCGACGACGACGAAGACGACGAATCGGATGACCTCGAGCTGAACGGCAAGATCTTCGGAGAACAGCGAGAAGTCCGGGCCGGTGAAAAGGAAGACGCCCGCCAGTGCGCCCAGCACAACGGACAGCAGACCGGGATACAGCCCGCCGAACCACGCCGCGGCGATGGTGGCGAAATAGAACGTGACGAACGGAAGCCCATAGCCGAGCAGCGGGGCCAGCAGCCAGCGAACGAGCGCTGCCAGGGCGACGGCAACCACAGCCGTCGCGTAACGGTATCCGCTGCGAGCTTGCATGGAGACGGCATCTGAACTTTGGCGCGACGGGACCGCGCCAGCAACACGCGGTGGCCGCACCGGCACACTTTCGACCTTGGCCTTGCCGGCTCGGACGCGGTTGTCAGTAGCGCCGGCTGCGCGGACGGTGATGGTGTGGCGCGACGCTGACCTGCTCAGGGAAAGGCCGACGCGCGACGCGTCAAACGCTCGCTCGGCCGCTGGCGCCAACCAGGAGCGCCAGGTCGTGGAACTTTTAGCCAGTTTCCGCCCTCTTCGCAGTGGATTGCGCGTCGCGCTCCACCGCGCAGCTCCAAGCGGCGTCCAGTTCGGGGCATGTCGGGGCGGCCGAGATAGCGCGAAAGCAGCTCGCAGCGAGCGGGTGTGAGATTCCTCAGTCGGCCTGAGCAGCAGTCCGGCCCGCGGGCGGCAGACGGCGCGCGGGCCGCGGCAAGGATGGCAAGGTGGTTTCTTCCGGCCGGGCCGACCGGAGCCCTGCCAGTGGCCGCTTTATGACCGCCAGCCGATCGCGCTCGGCCACAGCCGCGCCCTCTTCACGCTTGTGCGTAGATCTGGTCGGCCGCCTCGACGGCTTCGCCCGCGGGCACGGCGATGCCTTCGCGGCGCAGCTCCGATTCGAGCGCGAGCAGCAGGCGGCGCACGTTGGCCGGGCGGCTGGACTCGCCCATCAGTCCGATGCGCCACGTCTTGCCCGCAAGCGGACCCAGGCCCGCACCGATCTCGATTCCGTGGTCGAGCAGGAGCCGCTTGCGCACGGCAGCTTCGCTGATGCCTTCGGGCACGTGAACGCTGTTGAGCATCCACAGCCGGTGCCCTTCCTGCGCAGCCGCATGAAGGCCCAGACGGCCCAGCCCTGCCATCAGCGCATGATGGTTGCGCTCGTGCCGCAGGTAGCGGTCCTCGAGCCCCTCCTCGAGCACCACCGCCACTGCCTCCGCCAGCGCGTACACCATCGAGATCGGAGCCGTGTGATGGTAGAGGCGCTGCTCGCCGAAGTAGGCGCCAATCAGGCCGAGATCCAGGTACCAGCTGCGCGGACGACTCTTGCGTGCACGGACGACGTCCATCGCCCGCTCGCTCATCGTCACCGGCGACAGGCCCGGTGGACAGCTCAGACACTTTTGCGTGCCGCTATAAGCCGCATCGATGCCGAGGTCGTCGATGCCGACGGGGCAGCCTGCCAGAGAGGTGACGCAGTCGACGAGCAGCAAGGCTCCGGCCTCGCGGGTGGTGCGGCTGATGTCGGACAGCGGCTGCCACGCGCCCGTGGAAGTCTCGGCGTGCACGACGGCGACGATCTTCGGTTGCTTGCAGCGAGCCAGTGCCGCCGCGATCTCGTCGGGCTCGACGATGCGTCCCCAGGCGGCCTCGGCGCGTTCCACTCGCGCGCCGAGCCTGGTGGCGACCTCGCACATGCGCGTCCCGAACACGCCGTTGACGCCGATGACGACCTCGTCGTCCGGCTCGACGAGGTTGGCGAAGCACGCTTCCATGCCTGCCGAGCCCGTGCCCGAGATCGGCAGGGTCATCGCGTTGCGCGTGCCGTAGATTTGCCGCAGGCCTTCCTGCACCTGATCCAGCAAGGTCAGGAAGTACGGGTCCAGATGCCCGACGAGCGGACGCGACAGCGCCGCATACACGCGCGGATTGACCATCGAGGGTCCCGGACCGAGGAGCAGACGAGGAGGAGGAGTGGTCATCGAGGTCCACTAGCGTGGTCGCAGGCGCAATCAAAAAGGTTGCCGGCTACCGCCGCGGGGCCGGCAACGCTATAGAAGACGAAGGCTGCGACACCGCGGTCTTCGCTCCTTCGATGACTCTCGACAAGAACATCCTGGGCCAGCTTCGCGCCATCGTCGGCGAGCGTGGCATCGTCGGCGGGCGAGCCTCGCTCAAGGTCTACGAATGCGACGGCTACACGCTCGAGAAGGCGGCGCCGCAGCTGGTCGTCCTGCCCGAGACGGTCGAGCAGACTGCACGCGTCGTCTCGCTGCTGGCCGGCGCCTCCATTCCCTATGTGCCGCGCGGCGCCGGAACCGGTGTCAGCGGTGGATGCCTGCCGGTGGAAGCGCCCGTGATGATCGGCACCAGCCGGCTGCGCCGCATCCGCAGCATCGATCTCGACAACCGCGTGGCCGAGGTCGAGGCCGGCGTCGTCAACCTGGAGGTCACGCGCGCGGTCGAAGCGCAGGGCTACTACTACGCGCCCGACCCGTCGAGCCAGTCCGCGTGCACGATCGGCGGCAACGTGGCCGAGAACTCGGGCGGGCCCCACACGCTCAAGTACGGCGTCACCGTCAATCACCTGCTGGCATTGGAACTGGTCCTGCCCGACGGCCGCGTGGTCTGGCTCGATCGCAGCGGCGACGCTCCCGGCTACGACCTCGTCGGCCTGGTCACCGGCAGCGAAGGAACGCTCGGGCTGGTCACCGCGGCGCGCGTACGACTGCTGCGAAAGCCCGAGTCGGTCACCACCCTGCTCGGCGTCTTCGCCACCGTTGCCGACGCCAGCCGCGCGGTGTCGGCCATCATCGCCGCCGGCATCGTTCCGGCCGCGCTCGAGATGATGGACGCGCTCGTGATCGCGGCAGTCGAAGCCGCCTACCACTTCGGATTCCCCACCGACGCCGGCGCGGTCCTGCTCATCGAGCTCGATGGCCTGACCGCGGGGCTGGACGAGCTGGCCGAGCGCGTCAGCGCGGCGTGCATTGCCGAGGGAGCCAAGGAGGTGCGACGCGCCGGAGACGAAGCCGAGAGGGCGCTGCTGTGGAAATCGCGCAAGCGCGCATTCGGTGCAATGGGCCGTCTGACGCGAAGCTACTGCACGCAGGACGGTGTGGTTCCGCGCAGCCGCCTGCCCGAGATCGTGGCCGTGGTCGCCGACGTCGCTTCGCGGTACGACCTGCGCATCGCCAACCTCATGCACGCCGGCGACGGCAACATCCATCCACTGATCCTCTACGACGAGAGCAAGCCCGGCGAGGTCGAGCGCGTGATCGCGGCCGGCAACGAGATCCTGACGGCGTGCCTGGACCTCGGCGGCTCCATCACCGGCGAGCATGGCATCGGCGTGGAGAAGCTCGGGCTCATGGACACCGCCTTCGGCGCAGCGACGATGGCGGCGATGGCCGACGTGCGCGACGCGTTCAATCCGCTCGGACTGTGCAATCCGAACAAGGTCGTTCCCACCGACCGCGGCTGCATCGAAGTGGTCAGGCCGCGACCGCGAGGCGGCGGCTGATGCGACGTTCCTCCTCGTTGCGGTGGCGGCGATGAGCGTGCAGGCCCGCGAGACCGAGCCGGCGCGTTCTCCTGCACGCAGCGGCGGGCGCATCGATGCGAGCGCGTTCGCCTCGCTCGGGCCTGGCCAGCTGCGGCCCGGGCGCAGCGCCGATGCGCTGGGCGGAAAAGTGCCGCAGGCCGTCGTCACGGCACGCGATGTCGAGCAGGTGCGTGCGGCCGTCGAGGAGGCGCGCAGCAAGAAGCTCGGAGTCGTGGTCGCCGGCGGCGGCACGCGCCTGCACGTGGGCAATGTGCCGGGGGCCTTCGACATCAAGCTTTCGACGACCGCGATCGGCCGCATCGTCGAGCAGAATCCGGAAGACATGACGGTCACCTGCGAAGCCGGCGTGTCGCTGCATCGCCTGCAACGCAATCTGGCGCGCACAGGCCAGCGGCTGTGCATCGACCTTCCGGCCGAAGACCGCTCTACCCTCGGCGGCATCGTCGCCGCCAACGCCAGCGGCGGGCTGCGCTACGGCTTCGGCACGCCTCGCGACCTCGTGCTCGGAATGAGCGTCGTCGACGGAGCAGGGCGCTGCGTGAAGGCAGGCGGGCGGGTCGTCAAGAACGTCGCCGGCTACGATCTGGTGCGTCTGTTCACCGGCTCGATGGGCTCGCTGGCGGTGATCACCGAGATGACGCTGCGAACGCATCCGCAGCCCGATGCCGCCGCCACCCTCGTCTTCGACTACGCGGCGTTCTCCGAGCTCGACGCCGCACGCGCGCGCCTGTTCGCCGCCGCGCTTCCGCTGGCTGCGCTGGATTTCGCCGCCGACGCCGGCAGCGAGACGGTGGTCTGGTCGCTGGTGGTCCGTATCGAAGGCACCGAGCACGAAGTCGCCTATCAGGGCGACCGCGTCTGCGAGCTTGCAGGCCGCGACCCTGCGCAGGCGCTCGAGGAGTGGATGAGCCCTGCCCACGTCGATGCCGAGGATGGAATCACCGTCCGAATCGGCGCGCGGCCCGACGGTCTGCTCTCGCTCGTCCACGAGACGCTGCTGGTCCTGCGCCGCAGCGGTGCGGCGGTCTTTGCCGGCGGCCATCTCGGCGACGGCATCGCGCGTCTGCACATTCCCGCCGATGCACTCACGGCCGCATCGGCCGAAGCGGTCCTGCGCGCCACTGCTGCCTCCGCCGTGGCCACGCGTGTGATCGAACGCGCGCCTTCCGAGTTGACGCGCGGAGTCGACGTGTGGTCGCCGGTTCCGGCCTCGCTCGATCTCATGCGGGAACTGAAACGACGTTTCGATCCGGACGGCGTGCTCGCTCCCGGCCGCCTGGTCGGAGGGCTGTGATGACGACCCGCGAGCAGTTCGAGCTCGAACTTGCCGAGGCGCGCGGCCGCGCTGCTTCCGGATCCTCGCCGTCCGATGCCGCCGAAGCGCCTGGCGACAACGACCCGTTGCTGGCGACCAGGCCCGAGACTGGCGCCGGCGACGATACGCGGCCCGCGCCGGCCACGGACAAGGAAGCGCTGCTCGCGACGAGGCCGGACGCGACCGCCGGGGTGCCTGCATCGCCAGTGACCGAGACCGCCCGGGGCTCTGCAACAGAAACGTTCCTGGCCATGGACGATCTCGGTCTGCCGTGCGTGCACTGCGGCCTGTGCCTGGATACGTGCCCGACCTATCGCGTGCTCGGCACCGAGGCTGACTCCCCGCGCGGCCGCATCTACATCATGGAATCGGTGCGGCGCGGCGAGATTCCGCTGCAGGGCGAGGCTGCCGAGCATCTGTCGCGGTGCCTCGGATGTCTGGCGTGCGAGACCGCGTGCCCCTCGGGTGTCTCGTTCGGACGCCGCATCGAAGAGTTCCGTCCCTTGCTGATCGAGCAGCGCTCGGGCACCGAGAAGCTGCGCAAGGACGCCTTGCAAAAAGTCTACGCGGACCCGCGCATGCTGAGCCTGGGACTGCGTGCCGCCCATGTGGCCGACAGGATCGGGCTGTCGTCGGTCCGCCGGCGCATCCCCGGCTTCGGCCTGCTTCCGGCTGCGTCACAGTCCGACCCGGCCGATGCTTCGCTGTCGCCGCTGCGGCGCAGCCGGCTGTCGCAGCCTCTGCGAGCGCGCGCGCGAGCGGCCGTGCTGACGGGCTGTGTCGGCGACCAGATCGCTCCCGACATCAATCGCGACACCGTCGAGGTCCTGCAGCGCAACGGCGTCGAGATCGTCGAGGCTGGCGGCCAGGTCTGTTGCGGCGCGCTCGCGCTGCATTCGGGACGTACCGACGAAGCCGTCGCGCTGGCGCGGACCAACGTGGAGGCATTCGCGCGCGCGCAAGACGTCGACTTCGTGGTCACCACGGCCGCCGGCTGTGGCGCGATGATGCACGAGTACGCGCACCTGTTGCGCGCGACCGAAGCGGCAACCGGCGCCGCCGCGCTGGCCGCTCGCTGCCGCGACGTCACCGAAGTTCTGGTCGATCTCGGCCTGCAGATGCCGAGCCGGCCGCTGGCGCTCGGCGTGGTGGCCTATCACGACGCCTGCCACCTGCTGCACGCGCGCGGCGTCGCCAAGGCACCGCGGCTGGTGGTGGAAGCGGCGATCGGCAAGCCGCCCGTCGACCTCGGCGAGAACGCGATCTGCTGCGGCAGCGCGGGCAGCTACAACCTGGACCAGCCCGAGCTCGCCGATGCGCTGGGCAGGCAGAAGGCGCATCTGGCCAGGCAGCGCAGCGCCGATGTCGTGGCGGTCGGCAACATCGGCTGCATGATGCAGATCGGCCGCCATCTGGCTCTTGCAGGGATCCCCGCGCGCGTCGCGCACCCGATCCAGCTCCTGGCCCAGGCATATCGCGCCAGCGAGCAGCCGCCGTCTCCAACACGGCGCCCATAGGAGAGCGCCGGCTCTCCGGAAGATAGGAGAGCGCCAGCTCTCCGGAAGATAGGAGAGCGGCAGCTCTCCGAGCGATGGGAGAGCGCCAGCTCTCTGAGCGATAGGAGAGCGCCAGCTTTCCGAGCGATAGGAGAGCGCCAGCTCTCCGAGCGATGGGAGAGCGCCAGCTGGCCGGAGATGGGACAGCGGCAAACGATTCGGGAAGATGGCAACGCGCGAGCTCTTCCCGGCGATCGCACCGCGAGCGCAAACTCTTCGACGCGATGCGGTGCGGAGCTTCGGCTGGCACCGGCAGCGTCCCTACGCATAATGCCCGCGCCGGCCACGCCGACATCCTCGCCGGCCCGGAGGTCTTCATGAACCTGGCGATGAACTGCATCGGGCTGCTCGCTCTGCTGTGCATGGTGCTCGGCCTGCGCGTCTCCATGCTGCGCCGCGCATCCAGCGTCTCGATCGGCTGCAGCAGCGATCCCACCGACCCTCTTCACAAGTTCGTGCGCGCGCACTGCAATGCGTGCGAGTACGCTCCGATTCTCGCCATCCTCATCTTCGCGCTCGCCAGCGGCGGCGCCACCGGAATCACGCGCTGGCTCTTCGTGCTGGCCGTCGTGTTTCGTTACATGCACGCCGTCGGAATGATCGTGTGCCAATCGCTCGAACAGGCGCATCCGCTGCGTTTCATCGGGGCCCTGGGCACCTACGTGGTGGGCATCCTGCTGGCCATCGGGGCCATCTTCCAGCAGTGACGCAGAGGCGATGACCATGGCCGAAAACGGCCAGACTCGGCGGCGGCGGCGCGCTATACCGGCGCCATGAACCTGGACCGCGACCGCTGCTACCGCGCGATGACGAGCCATGATGCGCGCTTCGACGGCCGCTTCTTCATCGGCGTTCGCACCACCGGCATCTACTGCCGTCCGGTCTGCCGCGTCCGGCTTCCGCACCTGAAAAACGTCACGTTCTACCCGTGCGCGGCAGCTGCCGAGCAGGCCGGATTCCGGGCGTGCCGCCGCTGCCGTCCGGAGGCCGCTCCGGGCTCGGCCGCGTGGATGGGGACCTCGGCGACGGTCGCACGCGCGATGCGGCTGATCGATGCGGGCGCACTCGACGGTGCCAGCGTCGCCGATCTCGCAGGCCGCCTCGGCGTCAGCGAGCGCCATCTGCGACGACTGTTCGACCAGCACGTCGGAGCCGCTCCCAACCAGATCGCGCTGACCAGGCGCCTCCATCTGGCGCGGCGCCTTCTCGACGATTCCTCGCTTTCGGTTGCCGAGATCGCCCTGGCTTCGGGCTTCGGAAGCATTCGCAGGTTCAACGCAGCGATGCAGGTCGCGTTCGGCGACACGCCGAGCCGCCTGCGCCAGGTCGCCACTCCGCGGCGCGCTGCCACGGCGGAGTCACTGCGCGCGGGCGCGGCGTCCGGTACGGTCTGCGATGGTGCCGGGGCCGCGTCCAGAGCGGTCTGCAGTGATCGTGCGAGTGCGAACGTGACGCTGCGCCTCGGATACCGACCGCCGCTGGACTGGGGCTGGATGCTCTCGTTCCTTGCCGCTCGCACGATCGCGGGCGTCGAAGCCGTGGCCGATGGGACGTACCGGCGTGCCATTCGCATCGGTGATGTGCTCGGTCGCATCGAGGTCGGCTGCGACGAGGAGCGTCGCGAGCTCGTCGCCAGCGTCTCGGTGCAGAGCTCGAATGCGCTCGGCGCCGTCTCGCGACGCCTGGCGCGCTGCTTCGATTGCCACGCCGATCCGCAGGCCATTGCCGCAGTGCTGCGCACCGACGCGTTCCTGAGGCCGCTCGTCGATCACGTTCCTGGACTTCGCCTGCCCGCCACCTGGGAGCCTTTCGAGGCTGCCGTACGCGCGGTCGTCGGCCAACAGGTGAGCGTCGCGGCCGCACGCACCATCCTGGCGAAGCTGTCCGCACGCTTCGGAGCGTCACTCGGCGAGGCCGCCGTCGATGGTATCGCCGGTGCGTTTCCCACTGCGCAGGAACTTGCCGAAGCCGACCTTGCCGGAATCGGAATGCCGCGTTCGCGCATCGAGACGCTGCGCTCGCTGGCAACAGCCGTAGCCGCCGGCAGCCTGCCGCTGACCGAAAGCAGCGACCCGCGCGAAACCGTCGAGATGCTGCAGACCGTACGTGGGATCGGGCGCTGGACGGCCGAGTACGTGGCGATGCGCGGCCTGGCCGATCCGGACGCACTTCCGTACGGAGACCTCGGTCTGTTGCGCGCGATCAGCACGCCGAAGAGCGCCATCACCGCAGTAGTGCTCGATGAGCGGTCGCAAGCGTGGCGCCCATGGCGCGCGTACGCGGCGATCCATCTATGGAGCTCTACCGCCGCGCGACGAGGCGGCGGTCAGACGGCCAAGCGCCAACGAGCGGACGCGGGCAGGAGGAAAGCAGCATGACCAGACCCAGGACGTCGCCGCCATCCGTGCGCTTCGACTCCATCGACTCTCCCGTAGGCCGCGTCACGTTCGCGCTCTCGGACAAAGGCGTCTGCGGCCTGGCCATGGGCGAGCACTGGCCAAGGATTCGTGCCCGGCTGGAGGAAAGGTTCCCGGCAGCACGCATCGTGCAGGCCAGGCTGCCCGAGCAGCGCACGAGTCTGCAGGCGTACTTCGCCGGCCGCATCGATGCGCTCGAGGATCTCGACGTGGACCTGGAGGGCACGCCTTTTCAGGGGGCAGTGTGGCGTGCGCTGCGGTCGGTCAAGCCCGGCCGCACCGCGTCCTACGGCGACATCGCACGGCGCATCGGCAAGCCGGCAGCGGTGCGCGCGGTGGGCCTAGCCAACGGCAGCAACCCGGTTTCGCTGATCGTCCCGTGTCATCGCATCATCGGCTCTGACGGCTCGCTGACCGGCTACGGCGGCGGACTCGACCGCAAGCGCTGGCTCCTGACACACGAGGGTGCGCTGCTCGGCTGACGCACAGGCATTTTCTCCAACCGGCGCGGCCGCCTGTGTAGTACGATTGCGGCGTCATGGTCGGGCTCGACATTCTTTCTCGCATCGTCACGGCAGCTGTTCTGGCCGTGCTGCCGGCAGCGCACGTGCTGGCTGCGACCTTCGACCAGGAGCAGCTCCATGCGGCCACGGCCATCGAAGCGGCGATGGCGCTGGCCGAGCCGGCCGCGGTGGCGGCGACCCAGGGCAGCGGAGATTCGCGCCTTGCCGACGAGGAACGCATCTTCGGGATCGTGGTCGGCACCGAGCCGCGCGCCTATTCGCTGAGCGATCTGTCGCGCGCCGGCGGCCACGTCGACGATGTGGTGGACGGCGGGGTCGTCACGATCGACGCAGGCAGAGACGCCGTCCCGGTGGTTACGCGCAATGGAGCTCGCATCGAGGGTGGCCAACTGGAGAGCTGGGCTACGTGGTCGGCGCAGCATCGCGACACCTCGGTGTGGAGACCGTCGGCCGAGCCCGGCCTGCCGGCGACGCGTCCGGTCACCGATGTCCGCATCGAGGAGACGCGCAGCTATGCCACGGCCATCAGCTGCGCGTTGAGCCAGTCGCTCGTCGCGTCCAACGGGCCGGCCAGCCAGGGCCTCTTCGTGATCACCGGCAGCCTGACCAACACCGCCGCCGCCGCCATCCATCATGTCCTGCTACGGTTCGAGCTGGTCGACGAGCTCGGCCGGATCGTCTACCGCGAGGACGGCTACAACCGCGCCGCCGAGTCGATGGCCGCGCCCGGCGACGACCTTGCGGGCGATGTCGAGCCTCTGGCCCCGGGCGCGCACGACAGCTTCCGGATGATCCTGGTCTCGGCCGAGCTGCCCCGATTCGAAACTGCGCGAGTTCAGGTAGCCGCCGTTTACTGACGAAGCAGCGGCGTGGCGTCGTCACGCTCAGCAGGCAACGATCGGCCGGCCTTTCTCGCGCGGCCGTTACGGCGTCACGGCAGGACCCGATCGGTGAAGTCGCGATCCATCACGGTCTTGCGGCCCGCGAACCTGGCATGGTCGATCGCCTTGTCGCAGATGTCGCGCAGCATGTCGGAGAGCTTTTCCATCACGGCGTCGGACGTGTTCATTCCCGAGCGCGCGCGAACGTAGGCTTTGACCTTGGAGGCGACCACGAGGATCTCGAGTTCGGCTTCCTGTTTGGGCGGATGCGCAGGCTCGGGTTTCTTCTCGATGATCATGCGCCTGACCGGAGGTGGTACCGCGGCCTCGCGCGCTCCGGCGTCATCGTGCGCGCCGGCATTCTGATCGCTCTCCCATTCCGCGCGCGTCGGCGATCTCTTCTGATCGGCCCATGCGTCGCGGTGCCGCATCACCGGCACGTGCTGGTTCCAGCAGTTGATGGAGCAGAAGGCGGGCGGATGCTTTCCCGTGTTGCAGGTGGAGACGCTGCACTCGTAGAACAGCTTGTCGAAGCCGATGTCTCGCTTGCACACGCCGCAGCGCTTCCAGTGAGCGGAACTCTTGATCTCGGGTGCCATGGGTCCACCTTAGCGGAGATGGAAGTCGAACGAATATCGCACGACGAACGTCTCGTGAGGGTATTCGGGAGGGAGAGAGGGAAACGGATCGGCCCGGTCGACCATGTCGAGTGCCGCGTCATCGAGCAGCTTCTCGCCGCTCGACTTCTCGATCGAGCGGGCCAGCACGCGCCCGCGCCGGTCGATGCGAATCATCATCCGGCCCGAGCCCTCGAGATGGCGCCGCTGGGCCAGCAGCGGATAGACCTTGAAGCGCTGAATCCACGCCGAGAAGCGCTGCTCGTAGCCGGCGCGTGCGCTGGCAGCCCACGCCGGCGCGGTGGCGGTTCCACCGTCGCGCCCGCTGCCACCTCCGCCGGGAATCGCGCCGGTTGACGGCCGACCACTGGCCGCGGCGGCGCCGGAAGATGTCGCTGGCGAGGAGGAGGCACCAGACGTCGGCGGTAAGGAAGGCTGCGAGGCCCGCGGCTTTTGCGCCGGCGGCCTGGGCGCGCTCTTCGGCTTGGGCTGAGGAATCGGTTTCCTGGGTGCGACTTTCAGCTCCGCGGGTTTGGGCGCAGGTGGCGGAGGAATCTCGACGACGGCTTCAGGCACCGCTTCTTCCTTGGCCGGCGGCGGCGGTGGCGCCGCGACGACGGGATCGGGCGCCGGAGCGGCTACGGGTGTGGCGGGAGCAGCGGGCGCCGCGGGCGCGCCGTCCACGAGCAGCGGCCCCGGCACGCCGGGCCCGGCAAGCTCGTCGCCCACGTCCAGAATCGCGACCTTGATGGGCACCGACTGCACGTCGAAGAGCAGCACGGGCTGTGCGCGCAGCACGGACAGGAGCGCCATCGTCGCAGCGTGCAGCCCCAGCGAGAACGCCAGCGCCGCAGCGATTTCGGTGCGCGCCATCGCCGTGCCCGTGATGGCCGTCAATCGGCCTCGGCGCTCAGGCATGACTCGGCAGCGCCGAAAGCGATCAGAAGATACCCGAGAAGCTCCGATGCCTCTTCGACCAGGTCCTTGACCGGGCGGTACGTCTCCGGGCCCAGCACGCCCTGCCAGAGCACCTTCTGTCCGAGGATCTGCGAGTAGATGACGACGATGAAGAACCCCGTCGCCATGAGCGTGAAACCGGGGCTGCGCGCGAACGTGACGAGCTCGCCGGGAAGCTCGCGGCGGCGGCTGAAGACGAGCCAGGCGGCATAGGCTGCCGCCGGTAGCGCCAGCAGCTTGTAGGCGTGGCGCCAACCGAGCTCGAGCGTCAGGTTGTCGAGCTCGCGCGCGGCGGCGATGCACGCGAACGCCGCCATCAGGCGCAGGATGTTTCCGGTGCGCTCGCGCTCGCGCGCCAGCGCGAACAGCAGGGCGGCGGTCAGGACGATGGCGACGAGCTCGGCCAGCTCGAGCGGTCCGTCATCGCGCACGAGCCAGCGGATGTCGCCGCCGCTGCCGGCCATGACCAGCATCTGGAACGCACCCGCTCCGAGCGCGGCGTAGATGAACAGGCGTGCGACGAGCACCATGGCCGAGGATCGATCCATTGGATTTCTCGAGACGCACCGCAGTGGGCGAGCGCGACCGCGGCATGCTACCCAGGCACGAACCGCATTGCACCCATCCCCGCTACGGCGAACAATGGTCGCTCGGGCGCGCGGCGGCGCATCACCTCCATGGCTTCGAGCGACAACATCGGCAATCCCCTTCATGTCGCGCTGCTCCAGCGCATGGTCTCGGCCCACACCGATCACGCCGACCCTCGTGCGGGCCGCATCCTGGAGGCGATGCTGGACGACGCCATCGGGCTGGTCGCCGATGGCACCGACGTCGCCGACCTCAAACTGCTGGCGGCGGTCGTCTCGGAGCTGCGACGCGCGATGGCGGTGTTCCGCCCCTACCCCGGCTTGCGCAAGGTGACGGCATTCGGCTCGGCTCGTACGCGCCGGGGAGAGCCGATCTATACGATGGCCATCGATTTCGGCCGCAGGATCGCCGATGCCGGATTCATGGTGATCACCGGCGGCGGTCCCGGCATCATGTCGGCGGTCGTCGAGGGCGCAGGCCCCGACCGCAGCTTCGGCGTCGGCATCCGCCTTCCCTTCGAGCAGCAGCCTGCCGACCCGCTGCGCGGTGATCCCAAGCTCATCGAGTTCAAATATTTCTTCACGCGCAAGCTGTTCTTCCTCAAGGAAGCCTCGGCCGTCGTGCTCTTTCCCGGCGGCCTCGGCACGCACGACGAAGGATTCGAGACCCTGACCCTCGTGCAGACCGGCAAGAGCCGTCCCGTCCCCATCGTCTGCCTGGACGTGCCCGGCAGCAGCTACTGGGTCGAGTGGGACGCCTATCTGCGGCGCGACCTTCTCGCGCGCGGCCTGATCAGCGAGTACGACCTGAACCTGTACCGCATCACCGACGACGTCGGAGCCGCGGTGGAGGAGATCACGCGCTTCTACAGCGTCTATCACTCGATGCGCACCATTCGCGGCAAGACCATCCTGCGGTTGCAGCACGACGTCGGCGACGATGTGCTGACCTCACTCGGCGAAGAGTTCGCCGACGTGCTTGCCAGGGCGCCGGTGCGGCGCGTGCGTGCGCTGAAGGAAGAGATGGACGAGCCTGCCATCGCCCACCTTCCGCGCATCTCCCTGGACTTCGATCAGCACGGCTTCGGTCGGCTGCGCAAGCTCATCGACCGCGTCAACGAGCTCGGAGCGGTCAGGCCATGATCACCTCCCGCATCGCCGCAGGCGTCGTGCTGTCGCTGATGGCGTTCACCCCCGCGCACTCGGTGCCGCCGTGCGACGCCGACAATGCGGGGCTGACGCTGCCGCCAGGCTTCTGCGCGGGCGTGGTTGCCGACGGCGTGGGCGAGCCGCGGCACATCGCCGTGTCCGCACGCGGCGAGGTCGTCGCCGCGATGGACGGCACCGGCGGCGTGCTCATCCTGCGAGATAGCGACGGCGACGGACGCGCCGAGGACCGGGCGACCATCGCGGAAGCCGCGGGAACCGGCATCGCGCTGCACGATGGTCATCTGTACTTCGCCACCGACAGCAAGGTGCTGCGCTGGCCGTGGAATGCGGGCGGTCCCGCACCCTCCTCCGATCCCGAGATCATCGTCGAGGGCCTCGTCGATCAGCGCCAGCATGCGGCCAAATCCATCGCCATCGCCGCCGAGGGAACCGCGGCCGGCTCGCTGTTCGTCAACATCGGCGCGCCGTCCAACGCATGTCAGGATCCCGATCGCGCGCCGGAAGTTCCAGGACGCGACCCCTGTCCCCTGCTCGCGCGCAGCGGCGGCATCTGGCGGTTCGATGCCAAACGCGCAGGGCAGCGGCACGAAGACGGCAGCCGTTTCGCCACCGGACTTCGCAACACGGTGGCGCTGACGGTCCAGCCCGGGACCGGCGAGCTGTGGGGCGTCACGCACGGGCGCGACAGCCTCTCGGTGCTGTGGCCGAAGCTCTACACGCCGCAGCAGAACGCCGAGCTGGTGGCCGAGGAGCTGGTGCATCTGACCGAAGGCGACGACTTCGGCTGGCCATACTGCTTCTTCGATCTGGCGCTCGGAAAGAAGATCCTCAATCCCGAGTACGGCGGTGACGGCAAGGAGGTCGGCCGCTGCAACCAGAAGAAGGACCCGGCCGTGGCGCTGCCCGCGCACTGGGCGCCCATCGAGATCGAGTTCTACACCGGCTCGCAGTTCCCGCCGAAGTATCGCGGCGGGGCATTCGTATCCTTCCATGGCTCCTGGGATCGCGCGCCGTTGCCGCAGGCCGGCTACAACGTCGTGTTCGTTCCGTTCCAGGACGGCAAGGCCACGGGCGCGCACGAGGTCTTCGCCAGCGGCTTCGGCATCAACCCGGGCGGGCCGCATCGTCCGACCGGCCTTGCCGTGGCGCCCGACGGCTCGCTCTACGTCGCCGACGATCGCGGCGGCCGCATCTACCGCATCCAGTACGCGCGGCAGTAGGACGCTTCAGAGCGTCGAAAGCAGTTCGGGCAGGTCTTCGAGCGAGGCAATGGATAGCTCGGCGCGCTCGGCCATCGGCCCGATGCCGATGAAACGGATGCCGGCGCTCACCGCCGACTGCTGGTCGCTGGGCTGATCGCCGATGTACACCGCATGGCGTGCCTGCACGCCGAAATGCGTCAGGCATTTTTCCAGCATGTCCGGATGCGGCTTGGGACGGGGCACGTCCAGGACCCCGACCGCGAGATCGAAAAGGTCGGCGAGCTCGAAGAAGGCGATCACGCCCTGCGTTGTCATGCCGCGGTTGGTGGCCATGGCAGTCTTGTAGCGCAGGCGAAGCTCGCCGAGGATCTCTCGCAGGCGATGGCGAGGCTGCATCATCGGGTAGAACGGCGCGTAATCGATCTCCTTGGCCTTGGCCAGAAGTCGCTGCAGGATCTCGGGCCGATCACCGTAGAACTTCTCGAACAGCTGCACCGACGCCAGCGCATGGCACGCCGCCTCGTCCGAAGCCGAGAACGGAGGCTCGCCGCACTGGCGCAGCACCTCCTGATAGAAGGCGACGTTGGCATGCTCGGAGTCGAAGAGAACTCCGTCGCAATCGAAGATGACGAGCTCGAGCGACATGATGCAATCGTGAGTTGTTAGCAGAACGCCGCGGCGCTTCCACGTACGCCGCATGAGCGGGCTCGCCCCGCCATCCCTGCGCGCCGTCCGCGCGGGCCTTCGCCGCGCACGCGGCCGAGCGTCGCAACCTGCACGCGTTCGGGCCCGTTCAATCGATTGCGGCCAGCACCAGCTCGATGCGCTTCTTCCACTCGGCGCGGCGATGCGCGCGCTCGTCGGCGCCGATGCTCGGCTCGAACACGCGCTGGGCCTCCCAATGCGCGGCTTCCTCGCGGGGCCAGAAGCCGACGCCGAGGCCGGCCAGGCGCGCGGCACCCAGCGCCGCGCCGTCGCTGACGCTGGACCGCTCCACGCGTACGCCGAGCAGATCGGCCTGGCATTGCAGCAGGAAATCATTGCGGCTGGCGCCGCCGTCCACGCGCACCGTGTCGGCCGCCGGTACACCTTCGTGCAGGCTGTCGGCGACGTCGGCCACGCGATGCGCAATGCCCTCGAGCATCGCTCGCACGATGTGCGCACGCGTGGCGCCGCGCGAGAGGCCGCCGATCATGGCCTTGGCCTCCGCGCGCATGATGGGCGTTCCGAGACCCTGGAAGGCCGGCACGGCCCAGACGCCGCAGCAGTCCGCTACGCTGAAGGCGAGTTCCGAGGTCTGCGAAGCATCGGCGACCACGCCGAGCCCGTCGCGAAGCCATTGGATCGCCGCGCCCGAAGTCACCACCTGTCCTTCGAGGCTGAAGAACGTGCGGGAGTCGTAGCACCAGCCGACCACCGGATAGGTGCCGGGACCGCCGAGCGCGACCGATTCCCCCGAGTTCACCGTGATCATCGCCGAGGTGCCCAGCGAGCACTTGGTCTGGCCCACCTCCACACACGCCAGTCCGAACAGCGAAGCCTGCTGGTCTCCGGCCATCCCGGCCACCGGCACCTCCGCGCCGAATACGCTCTGGCGCGTGCGTCCGATCTCACCGCTCGAATCGACCAGGCGCGGCAGCCACGCTTCGTCGAGACCGAGCGCGGCCAGCGGCGCGCGATCCCAGACGTTGTGGAAGTAGGAGTACATCCCGGTGGGGCTGGCATTGCCGTGGTCGCTGACGTTGACGTCACCGCACAGGCACGCCGCCAGAAAGCTGTTGGGCATGCCGAGGCGAAGGCGTCCTCGCGCCGCAGCCTCGGCGGCTTCAGGAACGTTGCGCAGGATCCACTCGGCCTTGGATGCCGCCATCATCGGCGTAATGAAGAACCCGAGAGTCTGCAGCTCGGCGCAGCGCTCGCCGGTACGCGTGTCCTGCCAGACCAGCAGGCGGCTGAGCGGGCGGCCGGTAGGCCCGTCCCAGGCCACCACCGAAGATCGCTGATTGGTGATGCCGATGGCTGCGATGTCGGCGGGCGAGGCCTCGGCGCCATGCATCGCCTCGCCCATCACCGTGCGCGTCGACTCCCACAGCTCGACCGGATCCTGCTCCACCCACTGCGGGCGCGGATAGTACGCACGCAGCTCGCGGTAGGCGGAAGACACCGCATGCCCTGCACGATCGAAGAGCACTGCACGCACGCCGGTGGTGCCGGCATCGATGGCCATGACGAAACCGGACATGCGCTGCGCCTCTACACGTCGACGAGGACGCCGGGGTTGAGGATGCCGTTGGGATCGAACGACCTTTTGAGCGCGCGCAGCACCTCGACGCCTTCGCCGAGCTCGCGCTCCATGTACGGCTTGCGGACGCGGCCGATGCCGTGATGGTGAGCGATCGTGCCGCCGAGCTCGATGGTGGTCTCCACCGTGGTCTTCCACACCTCGTCATAGGTGCGGATCGCCGCCTCCAGGTCGCTCTGCGCCGCCACGAACGTGAAGTAGATGTTGGCGCCCTGCGTGTAGCAGTGCGAGACGTGTCCCGACATCGCAAAGACCGTCTCGATGGCCGCTCCGCGGCGCGTGACGGTCTCGAACAGGTCGCCGATGCGGTTCCAGTCGATCGCGACCTCGATCGTGTCGGCAACCAGACCCTGTTCGAGGAGCCGCTCGAAGGTCGGGACCTTGTTGCGATGCTCGAGCCAGCTGATGACCGGGTCTTCGCCGCGATCCAGGCCGCCCTGCGCCGTGACGATGGCCGCGATCGCCGCCGCCTCGGTGTCCACTCGCTGCGCGCTGCCTTCGCTCATCAGCAGAAGCACCGGCTTGCCGTCGGCGGCGACGGCGAAATTGCGGCCCGCTTCCACTTCGTCGTAAAGGCGCGTGACGGCGGGCATCCAGCCCGCACGCAGGATCTTGCGCAGTGCCTCCAGGCCGGCGCGCACGCTCGGCATCGCATAGGCGCGCCCGACCCTCTTCTCGGCTGCGGGGTGAATGCGAAACGTCAGCTCGGTGAAAACGCCAAGCGTGCCCTCGCTGCCCAGGAACAGGTGCTTGAGATCGGGGCCTGTAGCCGAGCGCGGCACCGGCGGCAGGCGCAGGAGACGGCCATCGGCGAGCGCGACCTCGCAGCCCAGCAGCATCTGCTCGATGTTGCCGTACAGTGTCGACAGCTGACCCGAGGCCCGCGTCGCGCACCAGCCGCCAACCGACGAGATGCCGATCGACTGCGGCCAATGGCCCATCGTGAAGCCACGCGCCTGGAGCGCGTCCTCGTATTCGGAGCCGCGCATGCCGGCCTGGACGGTGGCAGTCAGCGTCTCTTGGTCGACGGCCAGCAGGCGGTTCATCGCGCTGACGTCGAGGATGATCTCATTGCCCTGCGCCAGCACGGCGCCGCAGACGCCGGAGCCGAGACCGAATGGAGTGACGGGTGTGCCGGTGCGGTTGGCAAACGCGAGCACGGCGGCCACCTGCGCCACGTCACGCGGGCGCACCACCACGGCCGCGCGCGGCGGGCCGTGCAGCCGCGACTGCATCAGCGACCGCATCCAGTAGTCGCGGCTCCTGCTCTGGACGGCAGCCGGATCGGTCAGGACTTCCAGCGTGCCAGCCTCGCGGCCGAGGGCCTCGGCCAGCTCGGCTGCATTCATCGTCGTCATGAGGTCCTCCCGCAAAATCTGCACGTCTGCGCGGCCGCACGCCGGCGCGCGGCGCAAGCGACTCAGGCCTGGCGCACGATCTCGAGTTCGCCCGCCCAGCGCGAGGTGGCCTGGTCGACCTCCTGCCGCCTGCGCTCCTCATCCCATCCCAGCAGGCTCGCCAGCACGCGTGCCGTGGCCGGCGCCGCCTCGATCGCCGCCTCGGTGTCGAACATGGCCACGCGCGATCGGCGCCGGAGCATGTCATCGAGGCTTGCGACCATCTCCTTGCCGACGCCGTGCTCGATCTCGGCCAGCGTCAGCTCGCACGAGGCGCTGACACGCTCGCCGAGGCTCGGAGTGGAAGCGATGGCCTCGATGATGTCGCGGGCCGCAGCGCCATAGGTCGCCCACAGCCGCTCGCCCAGCGCTGCATCGGACAGGCCCGGCGTCTTCGATCTGGCTTCCTGCTGCTCGGCCGCTCCGCCGCCGGCGAGCGGTACCTTGGCGGAGTCGACGCCTGCGTCAGGAACGCGCCCGAGCAATCGGAGGAGCTCCATGCAGACGCGCTCGGACATTCGCCGGTAAGTGGTCAGCTTGCCGCCGGCCACCGCTACCACCGGTCCCGGTCCGACCATGATCTCGTCGCGGCGAGAGATCTCCGAGGGCGACTTTCCCTCCTGGGCCAGCAACGGACGGACACCGGACCAGCAGCCGACGACGTCGGATGCGGCGGGCGCCTGCTCGAAGGTCGCAGCGACGGACTCGAGCAGATAGGCGGCATCGTCCCGCGAAACCCCAGGCTCCTCGAGCTGGCCTTTGTAGTGCGTATCGGTGGTGCCGATGTAGACGATGTCCCCGCGCGGCACCACGAAAGTGGAGCGTCCATCGGGCGATTTCAGGACCACGCTGTGCCTGGCCGGCAGCTTCTGCGACCGAACGACGAGATGTATGCCACGTGTCAGCTGCAGCAAAGAGCCCGCGCCCGGCTGCGTCAGTCCGCGAACCCGGTCGAACCACGGACCTGCAGCGTTGACGAGGGCCCGCGTGCGGACGACGAGCGAGTCGCCGCAGAGCCGGTCGAGTACGCTCAAGCGCAGTCCCGCCGGGTCCGGATCGATGGCGACGACTTCGGCGTGATTGGCGGCAATGGCGCCGCTGGCGGCCGCGGCCTGCACCGTCTCGAGCACCAGACGGGCGTCGTCGGTCATGTACTCCTGGAAGGTGACGGCTCCGGCCAGCGGCGTTTTTCGCAGACCAGGCTCGGCCTCCAGCGCTGCGTCGCGATCGAGAACGCCGTACTTTTCGCCGGCCTGGTCGCCGGCCAGCTTCTCGAAGCTCCACAGGCCGGCCTGCATTTTCATCCGACCGGCGCGCGATGCTGTCGGAAGGAACATCGTTGTGGGACGGGCCAGATGCGGCGCCAGACGTCGCAGAACTGCACGCTCACGGACAGCCTCGCGAACCAGGGCGATGTCGCCCTGGGCAAGATAGCGAAGGCCGCCATGAATGAGCTTGGAAGAACGGCTGCTGGTGCCGCTGGCGAAGTCGCCCTTGTCCAGGATGACAGTGGTCAGACCGCGAAGCGCGGTTTCCCTTGCAACGCCGCTGCCCGTGATCCCGCCGCCTACGACGACCACGTCGACGACGCTCTCTGCAGCACGTTCGAGGCCGCGGCGACGCGTGTCCAGATCGAAGCGGGATATGGGCATCGAGCCCGCCTACTGGCGTGACCGGGCCGAGTCAATCATGACGCCTCGCGGCATTCTCCAAACCCTGACATTTTAGTTGACAGCGTCGAACACGTTTCAGTAAGTAGGCGGGCCGCCTCACCTAATGGGTGAGCCGCACTGTTCGGATGCCGTCCTCACTGCGTAGCAAACCGTCCACCGACGGGCTCCTTCGGATATCGGATCTCGCACGCGAGACGGGGGTCTCGACCGCGACGATCAAGTTCTACATCCGCGAGGGGCTGCTCCCGCCGCCCACGCTGAAGACCGGTCGCAACATGGCCTACTACGACCGGTTCTTCGTTACGCGCATCCGTTTCATCAAGGAGCTTCAGCAGAAGAGGTTCCTTCCCCTCGACGTCATCAAGTCCATCCTCGACCAGAACGACTCCATCATCAGCCCGAGCGAAGCCGATACGCTCCTCGGTCTGGAGGGAACGTTCTACGAAGCCATCCACTTTACACCCGGACAGCTTCCCATCACCGTCGAGCAGGCCTTGGAACGTTACGGCATCGACCGCGAGGACTTCGAGTTCGCCGTCCGTCTTGGCGCGCTCGAGCCCGTGGAGCGGGGAGGAACACTTTATATCGAGGGCGACGACGTCCTGATGGTCGAGACGATGTCCGAGCTGGAGAGGGCCGGACTGCGCGAGGAGCTGATCCCGCACCATGTCTCGCTTCCCATCTACGTCGACGCCATCGAAAGACTCGCACGCGAAGAATTGAAGATGTTCACACGTGCGGTGACGGGGAAGGTGGTAGAAGGGTCCGTCGCGACCATGGCGCTCGCGGGCGTCAAATTGGTGGAACGCTTCATCGTCCTGCTTCGGAGGAAGCTCTTGCTGCGGCTCATCCAGGAGCTGCGCCAGGAGAAAGAAGAGGGACGAAAAGCCAAAGCCACCGGCTGAAGGGGAGCCGGCAGCGACGGAAGGTTCGGGGTTCGCGGGGTTCGCTTGGACCAGGCTTGCTGCTGGGGCGCGGCGGGTCGGGTTTTTCGTGGGGAGTAAAAGGAGCATGAGCGTACAAGCAGCGGGGATTCAGCCAGTACAGGAACAGAGAAAGTCCAAAACGGTATGCGTCGAAGATCCGGCCCTGACGATGGTGGAGCCGGACACGATGACGCCGCTTCAGTTCTACGATCGTATTTTCGCCGAGGCCTGCCTGGTGCCCGAAAAGCGCCTGATGCTGGCGGTCCTCGAAGATGCCATCGCGTCGTTCCAGCGCGCATTCATCCAGCCGAGAATTCCAACCGAGGAGTTCGAGGACAACGACGTCGAGGCATGGCTCGACTCCGACGACATGAGCTGGCCCTTCTCGTTTGCCAGCATCTGCCAGGCTCTGGACATGGAGCCCGAGTATCTGCGCACCGGACTGAGGACGTGGCGCGAGCGTGCGCAGCGCGCGGGAATGACCGGCCAGGTCTACCGGTTCCCGTTCCGCCGCGTGAACGGCCGCCGTCACAGCATCAACGCCAAGCGCGAGAGGAAGAGGATCCGCAAAGCGAGCTGAGCGGGCTCGCCTGATGGCGAGCCCGACAGCGAGCGTTCGTTCGCGCGCCGAGCGGGCGTTTGGTCAACGGGTTCGAAATGCAAGGGGCACGCTCCGGCGAGCGTGCCCCTTTCTCTTCGGTTGGGAGCGGCACAGCCGCAGCCGCACAAAATGAGGTCAGGCGCCTTTTCGGAAAAGGTCCCGACCTCTTTTCATTCGTCACGGCTCGGTCGCGTAGCTCACGGTCCACTCGGTGCGTGCCCTGCCAGGGCCGGGCAACCCGCCAGCGGTGTTTACCGCTGCGTTGCTGGTCGGCGGGACGCAGAACGTAGCCGCAGTCTTCGGTGCGGTCGGGCTCGCTGCGCCGTCGGCGGCGATCGTGTCGCCGAAACACTCGTTGGGCTGTGAGACGGTGCAAGCCCCAGCAAAGGAGCCATAGCCGTCGCAATCGGTGTTCGAGTTGCAGGCAAGAACGGCACGACCATCCTCTTCGACCAGCCCATCGCAATGTTGCAGCGAGTTGGCGCAGACGCCTTCGGTGTCGCCGTCCACCACGCAGTTGAAATCGTCGCAGCTGTTCGGCTGCCCGCCGGCTCCGAATCCGTTTGACGAGCAGGTCCCCGCCGAAACCGCGGCACACTCCGCATCGGTGCTGCACGCGCGGGAGGTGTTGCCGCTACAGACCCGGCAAGCGCACATCTCTCCGGGTGCGTTGCTGCACGGCAGCGTAGCGACGAGCTCGGAGTGGCCGGTCGTTTCGGTGCGGTTCATCGGCATTCCCAGACCAGTGATGTTGTTGGCGACGCTGGGAAGACAGTCGTAGCTCGTCGCCCCGCCGCCCGGGTGCGGATAGGTCGGGTCGAGCCCGTTGGCATCGCAGGGCTGGCCGTTGCTTGGGCCGCCGCTGCAGGTGCCGCCGCGCACGCCGTCACTCGCGGAGGCATCGCCGACGCAGGCCGGACACGGCGCCTGCTGCGTCGCGCCGAGATAGATCACGCCGTACGTCTGCAATCCGATGCTTCCGGCACCGTCCGAAACGTCCCACGAGCCCGTGGGCTGCGAGCCGGCTCGCTCGATGACGCAAACTGGAGTTCCGCCGCGCACGAGGTTCATCGGCGGCGCCATGTAGCACTGGCAGATCGCGCCGCCGCAGTCGTTGGAATCGGCGGCAAAGGGCTGATCGCAGGTGGTGCGCGTGTTGTTGGCGCAGCGGCAGTTGCCGTTGCGCGGATCGATGCCGGTAATCGTGCACGTGTCGCAGTCCGGAGGGCTGGCAGCCGAGCAGTCCAGCGACAGTGCGAAGCGGGTGTCGTTCGGCCGATCCACGTCGTGGGTCAGGCTGTTCCAACCGATGTCCAGCTCGGTGCTGCGGTCGGCACCGGTCATGTCGCCGAGCATGCTCATGAGCATCGCCGTGGGGCACCCATTGGCCGGAAGCTCGGTCACGGGGACCCAGATGCTCGCTTGCGACGTCAGGACCACGATCTCCAGGTCGCCCGAGGGAAGGACGGTGCGTGAGTCCACGCAGGGATCGGGATCGGCCACGCCCGCGGCGCCGGTGCAGTCGCCGACCACGACGCCGTTCCTGGTCATGGTGACCGTCATCGGGTCGCCGGGCAGCACCGATGCGTCGATCAGGAAGGTCAGTACGAGCGGGGCACTGGCGGTCGCATCCGGTGCCGTGATGTCGACCTGCTGCCCGAGGACCTCGTAGCCACTGGGCGCATCGCCCTCGACATTCTCGACGACGATGACGACGGTACCCGCATTGGGCGATTCCACCGAAGACTCGACGGGCTCCTCGGCGTCGGCGCCATCGTTCTCGTCATCCGTGGTGATCGTTCCGCCCTCCTCGACCTCGCCGCCAGCCTCGGTGCAGCCGTCGTCGCTGCCGATGCAGTCGACGATCGTCGCTACCACGGCTTCGACTGCGACGCGTACCGGCTCGGCCTGGCCGCTGCCGCTGCAGCCGTCCTTGGCCTCTGCCTTGGCGATGCCGGCCAGCAGCGACCCCCGCGCCTTTTCCACGGCAGCCTGGCGACGGACGGCATCCGGCGATTTCTCGTTGGACGATTCTGCCTTGAGCAGCGCTCCCGCGAACTTTCCCGCCGTCCTGGTCGCGAGTGAGGCGCAGGTTCCACCACCGGGCGGGACGACGACGATGCCGGCGATCTCCTCTGTCAGTTCCTCGAGCCGGCTGGTGGTAGTGGCCGACGTTCCCTGACAGGGCTCACCGGCCTTTGCGTCGGCAGAGGCGAATCCGTCCGCAGCCTTCACGTTGGCTTTCGAGACACACTCGGCATCGGTCTCCGAGCCGTCCTTGGCGCCTTTGCTGGCACACGACAGCAGGCCAGCGGCCTGCTTGCCGGCGGCGCCGAGCTTGTAGGAGGTGCACTGGGTGGCCGGGTCCGCAGCTGCAGCCGGCGACACCCAGGTCACGAGCAGCGCGGATACGATCGCGAACGCGCAGGATCGGCGAAGACGAGAAGCAGGCGATGCCATCAGAAAATTCCCTCCATCGGCGTATGCGTTCGGGCCGTGCCGGCACGAACGAGGTGGATTAGCCGCACGGCGCACCTCAAACCAGCGGTGCGCACGGGGTCGTGAAGGGAACCCACACTTTTTTGTGAATACGCTCACGTGCACACGGCGTACTGGACCCCTGCGACCGCCTTGGACTGTGCAATCCTCCAGGGAAGGGGCGCGAGGCCACGCCCCTTCCGCCGACGGTCAACGCATGGCGGGAACGCCGTCACCGGGCGAAGGCTCGGCCATGGCAGCGAAGGAGGGTGGGCCGTAGGCGGCGGCGGCGGCCCTCGCCAGCGCAGCCGGCTTGCGAATGACCAGGACACCACGTGCCACCGTGACCAGACCTTCGCGCTGCCAGGCGGCGAGCAGCTTGTTCAGGGATTCGCGCGAGGCGCCCACGCTCGAAGCCAGCTCACGCTGGCTCAGGCCGTGCTCGAGGCGGTCGCCTGCGCTCAATTGCGCCGGGTCGACTCGGCAGATTTCCATCAGACGCCGATACAGGCGCCCGCCGACGTCGAGAAAGACGGCATCGGCAGCCAGCTGACGCATGCGTTGCAGTCGCTTGCACGTCAGCTCGAGCCAGCGCACGCCCATCTCCGGATTCGATGCGAGCATCTCCGCGGCTTCCAGTGCCGGCAGGACCATCAGCTCGCCGTCGGAGAGTGCGGTCGCCCTGCACGGGCTGCCCAGTCCTCCGAACACCTCCGCCTCGCCGAAGACGTCGCCCGCTCGCAGGATCTCCAGCAGCAGGTCCGCTCTGCCCTGCGGACACCCGATGGTCCATTTGGCCGCGCCTGCCACGATCACGTTGGCCGTGGGAACGCTGCCCGCCTCCGTCGTCAGAAGCTGGCCGCGATGGAAGCGGCGGCAGCGCGCGCGCTGTGCGATCGCGGCCAGGCGATTCTCCGCAATGCCCTCGAGCAACGGAATGCCCGAAAGGATTCTCATTCGCCGTGCGACGATCAGATCATGCGATGCGGTCGCAGGTGCTGGTATGGACGTGAAATCGTTGCTCCTCGTTTTCATGATGCTCCCCGAACACAGCGGTCGTTGATCGCCGCCGTCCGAGGGTGACTTGTGCAACGAATGGACCACCCGCACGGATCATGCCCGCGCAAGCGCGGCGGGCGCTGAAGACCTGGGAAATGCGCCGGAATTCACATCCGCCGTGAAGCCAGGTCCGATGGCGCGCTGGCGACGGTGACCAGCGCAGAGGACAGTGGGAATCGTGGTGTTGTCCTGAAATGAGGACAGTACCGCGAGCAGCGAGGTCGGTCAGTGGACGGAGAAGCTGCTCGGCTGGGAGCCGGCGATCCTGGCGATCTGTGCTGCGAGCCGGCGACCTTCGCGGCTGTCGGGCCGCAACGCGAGGTGGCGCTCCAAGGCGGCCCCGGCCTCGTCGATCCGACCCATCCGAAGATCCATGCGCGCGTTCTCCAGCAGCATCGAGGAAATCGCGGACTCGTAGGCGTGGCGGCCAACCACGGCGTCACGTGCCGCGGCGCTTGCCGCCAGCGCCCGCGCCTGCGATTGACAGCGCGTCAGACGCTCGTGTGCAGCAGGATGGTTTCCGCGCTGGTCGTCGCGAGTGATGCCTGCCGCGACTTCATCGGCCAGGAGCATCTCGAAGAACCTGGGTGCTTCGGCGGTGTCATAGCCGGCAGCAGCCATGCGCCGCACGCCGGCCTCGTCGGCTTCGCGTTCGAGCTGGCGCTCGAAGCGGCGAATGATCGCATCGAAGCTGGCTTCCTCGTCCTCGCCTTCTCCGTTCAGCGCACTGGCGGCCATCGTCGGATTGGCCTGCAGATGCATCTCGCGCACCGCGTGCTTGCCCAGCACGTGCTCGATCTCGTGCCCGAGCAGGGTGGCGAGCTGCGCCTCGTTGTCGAGGAGCGCGAGCATGCCGGTATGGACGTGGATGACGCCATGGGCCAGGGCCGAGGCGCCGAGAACGGGATTGCGGATGACGCGAACTCGGACGGCATCGGGACTGGCGCCGGCGGCGCGAAGAAGACGCGCGACCACCGTCTGCAGATACCGATCCAGGCTCTCGTCCTGCAGCACGAGCCCGTCATCGAACGCCTTGCGATCGATGGAATCGGCCTGTCGATGCAGCTCCTGCTCGGTCGGCATCACGGCGCCGTCCGCCGGCAAGGACACCGAGCATGCCGTAGTCGACAACGCCACTGCCAGCGCGGCCACGAGGCTCAGCCCGGTCGATGCGTTCCTGAGATGGCGCGCTGCCGATGCGCACACCGGCTCGGAATCAAGCAGCAAAGAATCCCCCACTCCGTCGAGAACCGAGCGTCTTTGCAGCCTGGCTTCCGTTGCCGCTCATCGCAGGCGACGGCCCCACCAAGGCTGCAAAGCGCATCGAATGATACGACCGCCATAGGCGACCGTCGAGCTATTCCTGGCACGATTCCCCGGAAATTTGGCTGCGAAACACTGCCGGCGCTTCGCGACCCCACCCTTCCGGAGTGGCGACATGTCTCAGAGCGGGAATGCTGCGCGGCGTTCAGCGATCCTTCGGCATTCCGAGCACGCGCTGCGCGATGATGCCGCGCTGGATCTCCGACGTCCCGGCCGCGATGGTGCGCCCGCGCGAATAGAGCATGAGATGGGGCCAGCGGCCGTGGGCCGGGGCGCTCGGATCCTCGGGTGCGAGGTTCCCGTACGGGCCCAGCATGCCCACTGCGTTCCAGAGCATGCGCTGGAACATCTCGCTCCAGAACAGCTTCTCGATCGAGCCTTCGGGCCCCGGCTGTCCGCCACGAAGCTGCCTTGTGAGGTTGCGCAGGGCCGTCAGCCGTATCGCCTCGCTGTCGATGTAGGCCTGCGCGACCTGCTGCCGGACGATGGGGTCGTCGGCCGGCGCGGCGCCAGTCTCGTCCCAGGTTCGTGCGAACACGAGGAGGTCCTGCAGCGCGACACGCGACTGCAGCTGTCGCTGGAAAGTCAGCGTCGCGCGCTCATGCATGAGAAGCGCCACCGCCATGTCCCATCCCTGCCCTTCGCGTCCGACGATGTTGGCACGCGGCACGCGCACGTCTTCCAGATAGACCTCGTTGAACTCGCTGTCGCCGTTGATTTGCTTGAGCGGCCGCACCTCGATGCCAGGGCTGTGCATGTCCACGATGAACATGGTGATGCCCTTGTGCTTGGGGACCTCGGTATCGGTACGGGCCAGCAGGATGCAGAAGTGCGCGTACTGCGCGTAGCTGGTCCAGACCTTCTGTCCGCTGATGCGGTAGGCATCGCCGTCTAGGACGGCCCTGGTCGACAGCGAGGCGAGGTCGGATCCTGCGCCGGGCTCGCTGTAACCCTGACACCAGATCTCTTGGGCGGTCAGAATCGGCTTGAGGTAGCGCTTCTTCTGCTCTTCGGTGCCATGGGCGATGATGACCGGCCCCACCATCGTCAGCGCCAGCAGATTGATGAGCTGCGGAGATCCGGCGCGTGCCAGCTCTTCCTGGAAGATGATCTGCTCGAGCAGGCTGGCGCTGCGGCCGCCGTACTCCCTGGGCCAGTGGATTCCACACCAGCCGCCTTCGTACAACGTCTCCTGCCAGCGTCTGCCCTCGGCGACGACGTGGTCGAGATTCTCATGCTCGCGCGCGGCGAAGGCGCCGTCGGCCTTCTTCCGTTCCAGCCATGCGCGAAGCTCGATGCGAAAGCGTTCCTGCTCGGGCGTGTAGGCGAAATCCATCGGCGTGCCTCTGCCGCCAAGCTACGCCGGAGGGAGAAGAGAGAAAACCGCGGCCGCTGGCGGCGTGAACGTTGGCGTGGATTCGCGCACGGTTTCTCGCAGTGATGCCGCCACGCTACGCTCGCTTCCGATGAACCTGCGTACCGCCAGCATCCGCGCCACGGCCAGCACTGCCCTGCTCGGCAAGCCCGAGCTCAGCTCCGACGACGTCGCCGCCCTGTCCGGAATCTCCAGCGAGCAGGCCGGCCGGTTGTGGCAGGCGCTCGGATTTCCGTCGGTCATGCCCGACGAGAAGATCTTCACGCGGCGCGACGTCGACGTCCTGCGGTTCATCCACGACCTCTTCGCGCAAGGTGCGCTCGATCCCGACGTGCTGGTACAGACTGCGCGAGCCACCGGCCAGTCCCTCGCCCGCATCGCCAACATGCACGTGCTGTCGATGGCACAGCAGATCGAGGCGGCGGTGCGATCAGGCGAGCTCAGCGACAGCGGCGCCGCCGACCGCGTGGCCGCCATCGCCGAAGGCATCGTCGCCAGCCACGAGCCGTTCCTGAGCTACATCTGGCGCCGCCATCTGCTGGCTGCGATCTCGCAGACCGCAGCCAGTGCCGGCGAGAAGGCAGGCGAAGGCGAGAGCTCGGTGGTCGGATTCGCCGACCTCGTCGATTTCACCGCGATGAGCGAGCGGATGACCGAACGCGAGCTGGCCGCCGTGGTGGACCGCTTCGAGGCGATCGCCTACCAGGAGATTCCCGACCGCGGCGGCCGCGTCATCAAGATGCTCGGCGACGAAGTGATGTTCCACAACGCCGATGCCGTTGCGGGAGCCGACACTGCGCTGGCCCTCTCGCGCGCATGCGCCGCCGATGACCTGTTGCCGGCCGTGCGCGTCGGCCTTGCGCTCGGGCCGACGCTGGCGTGGGAAGGGGACGTGTACGGGAGGACGGTCAACCTGGCCAGCCGCCTCGTCGGCGTTGCACGTCCGGGTACCGTCCTGCTGTCGGATGAGCTCGCCCAGCGCGTCCAGGCCGGCACCGATCTGGTGCTGCGCGAGCTGCCTCCGACCAGGCTCAAGGGAATCGGGCGGGCGCGGATCTGGGTCCTGCGAGCGCCGGAAAAGGAGACCGTCGACGATCAGCGAAGGCGCAAGCGCGACTGAAGGAAATCGACGCGGTTCCGATCTGCTTTCCGATGCCGCGGCCGACGCCGCGCTCCACAGGGACAGTTCGCCAGTCAGCCGCCGCGTACCAGCACCTTGCGAACACCGCGGCGTGCGGCATGCGAGAAGGCGCTCTCGACGTCCGACAGACCGTAGCGCGCGTCCACCAGCGGAGCCACGGCGATCGATTCGTCGGCCAGCAATCCGAGCGCGGGATCGAACTGTCCGCAGCGCGATCCGACGATGGAAATCTCGTTGATGACGACCGGCGATAGATCGATCTGGTGCGCGCCCGCCACGGTGGTCTTGAGCACCACGTGTCCGCGCGGGCGCGTGCACGCAATCGCCGTCTTCAATCCCTCAGTGGTTCCGGTGGCCTCGACCACCACGGCGTAGCCGTCGCGATCGGGAGCGTCACCCACCAGCCGCACGCCGCGATCCCGCATCCATGCCAGCGACTGCAGATGCCGGCCGACCAGGTCCACCTCGAAGCCGCCAACGCAAAGCACCTGCGCGATGAGCGAGCCGAGCTTGCCCGCGCCAAGGACCAGTGCAGGTCCGCGCTCGAGATGACCGAGCTGCTCGAGAATCTCGCAGGCCGCGCCGATGGGCTCGGCAAAGACGGCGGCCTCGTCGGCGACGCCATCGGGAACCTCGAGGAGATTTCGCTCGGCCACCAGGAACTCCTCGGCCAGCACGCCGTCGGCGCCGAGAATTCCGAGCACGGTTCTTTCGGGGCAGTGCCGCGAGAGGCCGTGATCGCACCAGCGACACGAGTCACACCCGAAGTTGATGCCCGCGACGACGCGTCGTCCTGCCATACGGCCTTCGAGCGCCTCGCCCACGAACTCGTGGCCGAGAACGCCGCGAAACCCCATGTAGCCGCGTGTGATTTCCAGGTCGGTGTTGCAGATGCCGGCAGCCAGCAGCCTGACGCGTACGAAACCGTCGCGGGGCTGCGGCAACGCCCGGTCTCGCTGCAGGCGAGGGCCGTGCTCCTCCATCACGAACGCGAGCATGAGCGCGCGTTCTAGCATCGATGCCCTCGGTGGCAACATGTGCAGGCAACTCGTCGATGCCCGCTGCCGAATTCGTCAGTGCTCGTGCGCGTGCGAGTCCTGGAGGCCCTTTTCGAGCACTTCGACGACGTCGGGCGAGGGGCTCGACGACGCCAGACGCTGGACGCTCGGATGCGCCCGCGACCGGCGGGTCAGAAGAAGCATGGCGGCGTAGGTGCGTGTCTCGCGCGAGATGCCTCGCAGGGCGAGGTCGACCAGCGCGTCGTCGGCATGGTCGCCCTTGGCCAGGATGGCGCGAGCGCTCGCTTGCTTGATTCCTTGATCGTCGGACTCGAAGGCGGCGGCAAGAGCTCCGAGCGAAGCGGAATCTTCCAGCTCTGCCAGTGCATCGATGGCCGCCAGACGAATCTCGCGCGGCTCGTGCGGCGACACCGCGTTGGCCAGGATCGCCGCGGCATACGCATGGCGGCTGACGGCCAGCGCGCGCAGCGCGGCCGAGCGCACTCCGAGGTCGGGCGATCCCAGATGAACGTTGAGCTCGTTGGAACCGGCCGGCGCGCCCAGTTTCGCGCGCGCCCGCAGCGCCGCTTCGAGCAGGCGCGCGGTCTCGGTGAAGGCACCGGCCAGCAGCGACGCTGCGGCGCGGTCCTGGCCGCGTCCGAGAGTCTCGATCAGGCGCACGCGCGTCTGTCCGGGAATCGAGGTGTTGCTGAGCTGGACGGCCAGGATCGATTTCTCACGCTCGGTCAGCCCTTGCAGCGGAGACAGGGCCGCCAGCTCGTGGACACCGTCCTCGACCAGGCGCGGGTTGTCGGAGCCGAGCTCGGAAAAAGCATGGCTGCGGATCTGCAGCGGGCTGCGAGCGTCGCGTGCGCGAAGCATCGATCCCGCCACTTCCACGCCCTGCTCACGGCCTGCGAACCGGATGATTCCATCGCGGCCGGCCACGGCCTCGAAAGCATTCGGCTCGCGCACGTGCTCGCGCAGATAGGAAACCTGCGAGAGCGGTTGCAGCAGCACGACCGCGCTGGCGCCGGCCTCCAGAAGAGGCGGCCGCGTGGAGGCACCGCGCAGCTCGACGAGCAGAATCTGGTCGGAAGCGGGCTTGCTGCCCCACACGATACGTTCGATCCGTAGCGGGTAGACGATGATGCGGCCCTGCTCGCGAGGCTCGGCCGCCGAGGCACGCACCGACGCTACCAGGATCGACTTGATGGCCAGCTGGCGAAGCGTGCGCGGCGGCGGTGACGCCTGCGCAGCCTCAGCGACGGCGCCGGCCGTGCTCGTTTCGGGGACGGCGCCAGCCGGTAACGCTTCCGGCAACGGCGGCGATGGCGGCGGCTGGGCGGGCTTGGCGGTCAATGCCGGGGGATCGACGGCAGCGATCACTGCGCTTTCCGCGGCGATGGCGCCGCGTCCGACCGCGAGCACCGAAGCGATCCCGCCCAGTACGATGAGTGGCTTCTGTCGCATCTCGCTACGGCCCGATCAGCTGCACGCCCGGCGGCGTCCAGGCGCCGTCGTTGTCGCCGTCGATGAATAGCGGATTGGCGAAGGCGAGCGAAAGCATCCCGCCCTCGCCGAGGTTGCCGTCGGTCAGGGCAGCCAGAGAATCGTTGCCTTCGACGTCGAGGCTGTTGGGATAGACCGGGAAATGGGGGCGCGAGATCCCGTCGCTGCCGCGCACCACGGCCATGACCCATGTGTCCTCGGTCAGACCGGTAAGGGGCACGGAGATCGCCGCTTCCAGATGCGAGGCGCCCGGGATCGCCGGGTAGTCGACGATCGTGTCGATGGTGAAATCGGTGCCGGCTAGCTTCGAAATGGTCGGGGCGGCCCGATAGCGAGCCCTCGTCGCTGCATCGCCGTCATGATCGTAGCGCTCGGTGGCGCTCCCTACGTAGAAATCGACGCGGTCGAACTCGGCCCATAGCGGGCTCTTGATGCGGACGTGCACGGTCGCCGCTCCGTCACTGGTCGAGACCAGCGTCGGCTGCCCGGCCGCCAGGCTCGCCGTCTGAGCGGTGGACGCCGCAGCCACCGACAGTTCCAGGAACGGCCCGTTGGTTCCGGTCACGCGGCCGTCGCGAACCGCACCCGCAACGTCGATTGCGGCATTGCCGAGCACCGCCGGCTCGGTCAGACCCGGAGGCATGGCCACCAGCGAGCGGGCGTTGACCTGGGTGATGCGACGCTCGTGCGTATCCGAGCTGGCCACGCCGGTGCGACGGATGCCCTGATTGGTCAGGTTGATCCAGTCGCCGAGATTGACCCCGAGGAACTCCGACTCGTAACCGGCGCGGCCGTTGCAGCCGATCCAGACTTCGAGCGCGTCGAAATCGTCGCTGAAATGGTTGGGCACGGCCGGATCCAGGCGCCGCTCCAGCGGGTCCTTGTGCGACTGCGGCGGGCCCGTGTCGCCTTCTGCGGTGTCGATGTCGAGGCCGAGCGTATCGAAGTGGCTGTACATGTGATTGAGCTGCACCACGTTGCCCGGCGTGTCCGCATGAGCCAGGTCGAAGACGTCGCCAGGACTCAGGCTGTAGTTGCCGTATTGCGGGAAGTCCTGGCCGACCTCGGCGACCTCGCCGCCCCAGTCCACTCCACCTCCATGCAACGCACCGGGCACGATCTGGACGGGCCATGCGTTGAAGTGTCCGTAGTCGAAGGTGGTGATTTCGCCGCCGGGCGTGGTCGCGATCAGCTCCTGGACGCCCATGGCCGCGATGGTCGGCCCGAAATCGGATCGGTAGTCGTGATCGGATGGCGTGAAGAAGTCGATGCCCTCGGCCAGATGCGTGGCCACGCGCTCTTTCCGCGTGACTTCGGAATCGGGGCTGTCGATGGAGTGGACGTGCCAGTCGGCGCTGATCCAGCCCGGCGTTTCGACGACCTCGGCGATCTGCGCCGCCACCGTGGTGGTTGCACCCGCCGTCAGCGTCACCATCTGCTGGAACGCCGAGTAGCGAGGGCCGCGCGAGACGACGAGCTGATACTGGCCTGGCTCCACGTCCAGGACACCGGTGCTGCCGTCCTTGCCGGCGAAGGCGGCGACGGCGATACCATGCGCGGTGCCGTCGGCGCTGTCGTCGCCGTAGACGCCCGTGACGTTGGTGAGAACGCCGACCACGTCCTGGACATTGTACGGTTCCGGGCTCGGATCGAAGCCGACCAGCTGGATCTTGGCGGGCACCGGATCGCCGTTCTGATCGGTGACCGTCACCGCCAGATGCGCCGGCTCGGGCAGCGTGAAGTCCTGCGTCACGGTGTTCCCTGCGATCACCAGAACGTTGATAGCGGGTGAAGGCGTGGCCTGCAGCCTCCCGTCCTTGTTGGCTTCGACCGTGTAGAGCCCGCCAGCAAGCGTGCCGCTGTAGGTGCCGTCGGCCGCGGTCCGGAAATGCAGGACGATGTTCTTGTCGGGGCCGCCTGGATAATCCGCTCCGATGACGACTACGTCCGCATTGGCCACCGGCAGGCCGCCGGAGGTAACGGTGCCGGCGATGGTGCCGGTCGGAACCGATTGGATCTGGTTTCGCACGTCGGCAATCGATGCGACGGTGCCGTCGCCGACCGCGAAGTAGCGCGTGATGGTGATGGCATCCCCGACCGATCCGGCCGCCGCCATGTGGAAGTTGGGAGCGCCGGCTCCGAGGAACACCACAGCGACCTCCTGACCGAGCGCGGGCACCACCACGCCCGAAACCGAAACGGCCGTGGTGCCGTTGGCGGTGTGGATGTAGCCGTAGGAGACCCCAGCCGCCTCGTCGTCGCCCGAGAAGGCGATGTAGTTGCACGGGTCGCAGCTTCCCGAGCTGCACGCATGGTAGGTCGTGTTCGGACACGACGTCGTGGCCAGCGGCTCGCCGAAGCCGTAGGCAGGCCGCCACATCTCGATCTGTCCCGACCCGTTGACGTACTCGGCGTAGTAGATCGACAGCGGCGCCGGGCCCAGGTTGGCGATCGTGGTATCGATGCGGACGTATCTCTTGCCCGTCTCCAGCGTGTAGTCGGTCTGCACCTCCACCGGAAGGTCCACGTCGTCGGCGCTTTCCGGGAAGGTAAAGCCCATGTCGCGTATGGCCGAGCTGCCATTGACGAAGTCGAAGATGTCGTCGACGCCGCTCATGCGCACCGTGGCCGGGCTGCAGCCTTGGCCGTCGGAGAGAACGATGGCATCGGTGTAGTGCGTCGTGTTCTCGAGATTGATGCCGGGAACGAGCTCTTCGAACGCGTCTCGTCCGGGCTCACCAGGTCGCTGCAGATCGGCGTCGATGATGTTGCCGCCGTAGGTGCCTATGCCGAAGAAGACCCGCCCCGGCTTCTGGACGATGACACGCACCTGGTCGTTCTCGAGAAGGAAGTCGCCGACGCGGCCGCGTGCGAGCTGTCCGCCGATGAGCTCGGCGGCGTTCTCTACGACCTTGGCGCGCGCGCACGCTGGAACCGCCGGCTCGGCTGCGGCCGGCAGGCAGGTGACACGGACCTTGTCGGAGTCGACGCGACCAATGCCGGTAACGGCGCGGACGGCGATCTTGCGGCGACCGGGCTTGATGCGCGACGGCGTCGTTCTGACCGCCACCGAAACCGTTTCCAGCTCGGTGCATCGCGCCTGATCCGTGGGTGTGATGGCCTCGGCGTCGCTCTGAAGCGCCTCCAGGCCCGCATCGTAGCGAGAGGTCCCGGATGACGCGTTTCGCACCGAGACCGACGCAACATCACTCGCTTCGCACTCCGGCAGCCGCGAATCGGTGTTGTTCAGACACAGCGCGACTCGAAGCCGACACGTGCCATCGGAAGTCTGGTCAGCGTCGCAGGCGGGATCGCCGTCGGTGCAGGTGACGTTCTTGCCCTTCCCGTCGGCGTCCAGGACCAGGCCGTTGAGCTCGAGAATGCAGTCGGTAGCCGCAGCGCCTCCGCCCGGCACCGCGCACTGGCCAGGGCAGCCGGCGCGCGAAGGCGAAACGGACACGCACAAGACGATCAGAACGGCGAGGCCCGCGGGGCCGAGAAGCGCGAACCGAACAGCCATGGAGGTCCCCTCCGTGTCACTGCCGCGGGACTGCCGCGGGCGAACTGGCCGTGTCTTCACCCCCCAGTGGCGCATATCCACAGTGAGCACGACTGACACGACTGTAAGAGCGATTTTTCGCCGCTAGCAAGGGGGCTGAGGGCGCTCCGCGCCGACGTCGCAGGAAAGTGGAATGGCTGAAAGGGTGAATGCTCGACGCAGACAATTCTGGTTTTGTTCCAGCCACTTGGCTGGGGGCCGCGGGCCATTTCTCATCCGGAGCAGACGAGGGCGAGCGCTTTTTTCTGATCAGCTGGCGCAGACGGAGGGCTGTTGACAGCCGTGTCGGGAGGCGCCCAAGAGTCGAAGCCACGCAGCCTTTCTCCAGAGGTGACCGATGAAAGAATCTCTCGTCGCGACTGCCCTGGCCGTCGCCGTAGCCACACTCGGCAGTGCCGCGGCCCAGGCCCAGACCGCCGGTAACTACCGGGGCTTCGATGACGCTGGCGGTTTCCTCAACATCGTACCGCCGGGACAGGACGGCGTGCTGAACGGGCCCGAAGCGATCGCAGCTCAGGGCGGGACGATGCCGCCGCACGTGCTCGACCAGCTCTCGATGTACGGCGACCTCGTCTACAACTCGCCGGGGCTCTCCGAGGAACGCATCTTCGAATTCTTCAAGGACGCGTCTTTCGGCGTTCGTGACGACGATATCGACCGCACCTACTCGCCGACGCCGGGCGTCACCATCATCCGCGACGCCAGCTTCGGGGTCCCCCACATCTACGGCGAGACCCGTGCGGCGACGATGTTCGGCCAGGGCTACGCTACCGCCGAAGACCGGCTGTTCCTGATGGACATTCTGCGCCACGTCGGGCGAGGGCGGATGGCCGAATTCCTCGGACCCTCCGAAGCCAACCTGCACATGGACCAGGAGCAGATCGCCATCGCGCCGTACAAGGAAGAGGACCTGACGGCGCAGCTGACGGCGATCCGCGACGGCACGCCCGAGGGGCCTGCGATGGAGCAGGATCTCCTGAACTACATCGCCGGCGTCAACGCCTATATCGCCGAGGCACGCGTCAACCCTCTGCTCAGGCCCGCCGAGTACGAGGCGCTGCAGATCGTGCTCGAGGACTTCGTGCCCGAAGACGTCGTGGCGATCGCGGCCCTGGTCGGCGGCATCTTCGGCAAGGGCGGCGGCGGCGAGCTTCGCAACCACTGCGGTCTCAAGAGCCTGGCGGCAGAGGTCGGCAGCGCGGTCGAGGCGCGCACGATCTTCGACGATCTGCATTTCATCGACGACCCCGAGGCTCCGACGACTTCGCGCACGCCGTTTCCGTACATGTCCGATCTCGGCCCGGTCGATGCCGACGCGCATCCGGACATCGATTGCGCCAGCCTGGTTCCCATCGATCCGGCCGGTGATCCGGTGCTCGAGCAGCTCGAGGATCTCGCCGACGGCCTGGACGGCCTCGGCCTGGGCGCCGGGGCGATGAGCAACGCGATGCTGATCTCGGGCGCGCACACGCAGAGCGGGCGCCCGATCGCCGTGTTCGGCCCGCAGACCGGCTATTTCATCCCGCAGCTCCTGGTCGAGAAGGACGTGCACGGCCCGGGCATCTCGGCACGCGGCGTTTCCTTCGCCGGCACCGACCTGTTCGTCCAGCTCGGCCGCGGCAACGACTATGCGTGGTCGGCGACCTCGGCCGGCGGCGACAACGTCGATCAGTTCGTGCTGCGCCTGTGCGAGCCGCTCGGACTACCGGCCACGACGTCCTCGATGGGCTACCTGCGAAACGGCATCTGCGAGCCGATCGAGACCTACCAGCACGTGCAGGTCACCAAGCCCACGGCCGGCGGTCTGCCGGGCGGCCCGACCCAGCTCGTCTACTCGTGGCGCGTCGAACGCACCCAGCACTACGGCCCGCTCATCGCACGTGGCACGCTCGTAGACGGAACGCCCATTGCCGTCGCCACGCTGCGGTCGACCTATCGCAACGAGCTCGGCTCGGCACTCGGTTTCCGCAACATCAACGATCCCGATTTCATGGCGGGCGGTTTCGATGCCTTCCGCCAGGCGATGGGCGATCAGGTCGACTACACCTTCAACTGGTTCTACATCGACGCCCGCGACATCGGCTATCAGCACTCCTGCCTGTGCCCGAAGCGTGCGCAGGGCGTGGATCCCTATCTGCCGGCATGGGGCGATGGGCGCTTCGACTGGAGCGGCTTCCTGACCCTTCCCGAACAGCCATGGACGCTCAATCCTCCCGAAGGCTACCTGACGTCGTGGAACAACAAGCAGGCGCCGGGCTTCCGCGCCAATGATCGCAACTTCTCGTACGGCCCGACCTACCGCAGCCGCATGTTCGACGTGCGCGTCGAGCCTCTGGTGGCCGCCGGCGGCGCCGTGCGCACGGACATGATCGACGCGATGGAAGACGCCGGCACCTGCGACCTGCGCGGTCAGGACGTGCTACCGATCGTGCTCCAGGTGCTGGGCGAGACGGCGCCGGTGGGCGCGGACCCGCGCGCGCAGGACATGCGCGACCGCCTCGAAGCATGGGTGGCCAGCGGCGCCAACCGCCGCGACAAGGATGCCAGCGGCCAGTACGACGACGCGCAGTCGCCTGCCATCATCGATGCATGGTGGCCGCTGCTGTCGCGCGCGGTGCTCGACGAAAGCAGCGGGCATGCGATCGACCATCTCGGCATCGGCTTCGATGACGGCAATCGCCGGGGCCACGTCGGCTCGGCGTTTCAGGATGGAACCTACGGTCACGTGATGAAGGACCTGCGCCAGGTGCTGGGCATGCCGGTGACGGGGAGCTTCTCGCGAACGTACTGCGGCGGCGGAGTGCTCGCAGCCTGCCGCGCGGCGCTGTGGGACTCGCTCTCGGACGCCGCGGCGGCGCTGGAAACCGAGTTCACGAGCCCGAACGTCGCCGATTGGAAACGCACGGTGGCCGACGAGGACGTGCGTCACAGCGCCGCGGGCGTGACCACGGCACCGGCCATTCACTGGATCAACCGGCCGACGTTCCAGCAGGTGGTGCAGATCGGCCAGACCGACGCCTTCGCATGCTATGCCTCGCGCACGGCGCCCGGCACCGAGTCGCTGGCCGGCACGCAGATATCGGTTTCCGGCGAGGCCGACGAAGCCGACATGCTCGTGCAGAAGGCAGCCAGCATCTGCAACGTGGCCCAGACGGGCGATGTCGCCGCCAACAGGGAAGGCGCTCATCTGGCCTGCTACCAGACCCGCCGCGAGCGCGGCGAGATGCCGTTTGCCGGAGCTACCGGAGCGCTGCAGAGCGCGCTGGCCACCGGCACGGTAAGTCTCGGTTCCGGCAATGCGGTGTGCGTACCGGCCGCAATCGATGGCGAATCGCATGCCGGCGAGGTGGACCGCTACCAGTGCTTCCGTGCCAGGCTCGATGGCGAGCTGGACCGAGCGCCGATTTCGGTGAGCGACGACCTCGGCAGCCGTCAGGCCCGCGCCGTGCGGCTCGAGTCGGTCTGTGTGCCCACCGCAACCGCGGCCGGCGAGATCGTCGATCCGGCGGGCGCACTGGCCTGCTTCCGCACGCGCAAGGTCGCGGGCGCCGAGCCGTTCCAGTCCTTCGGCGTCGAGGTCGAGAGCGAGATCGGCAGCGAGTCGCAGACGGTTCGCAAGGCGGATCGTGTGTGTCTGCCGGCCACGGTGCGGCTGGACTGAAGCCTGACTTCCAGAGTCCGATGTTGCGGCCGGCGGGCACGAGAAGTGCCTTCGCCGGCCGCTACCCTGCGACGCCGGCAAGGCTGAAGATTGCGTCGGCGCAACCCGCCTTCTCACCCGAAGATTCGCGTCAGGTACCAGCACGTCGATGCTGCGAGCAGCGCCGTGGAGGCCGGCTCCAGCACGTAGAGAGCATAGCCGTGGCGGAGTGTTCGGCGCGCAGCTGCCAGCAGTGGCCATAGCAGCAGGACGATCGCGAGTTGCCCTGCCTCCACACCCAGATTGAAGCCGAGCAGCGTCACCAGGAGCGAGGACTGCGAGAACTGCGCGTCCATGGCCGCGCCGGCAAAGCCGAACCCGTGCAGCAGCCCGAACACGAAAGCGACGACCCAGCGCAGGCGCGCCGCCAGCGGCGAGCCCGCGGCCAGCAGCAGATAGCACGACGAGAAGAGCGTCATGCCAACGGCGAACAGCGGATCGATCCGCACGCCACCCGAAGCGGAGTACGCTATTGCCGGAGCCGCCAGCGCCAGCAACGTAAGGACGGCGTAGCGCCGGCTACTGCCCATCGACGCGGACATCAGGTTCTCGATGGCCAGCACCGCGATGGAGAACGCGATCATGATCTCGATACCGGCGCCGACGGGTCGCACCAGAGCCAGGGCGGCCAGCGCCAGCGTGATGCTGTGTGCGGCGGTGAATCCGGTGACGACTGCCGCGACTTGCGACAGCCCCGCAGCGGCCAGCACCAGGCCGGCAACGAAGGCGAGGTGGTCGTAGCCGCCGAGGATGTGCTCCAGCCCCAGCGTGAACGCGCGCCGCATCGGCTCGCCGCCGCCAGTTCCATGGTGCGGTTGTCGCCAGCGCGGCCTTTCGGCGTGCAGCAGAATCTCGTGACTGGCGCCCTGCTCGTCGGTGATATGGGCGAAATGATGATGGGGAACGCCGAGCATCTCGGGCAGAGCGCTCTCGATCTCGAGCATTCCTTCGCCGGGACAGGAAAGACGGATCGCCAGCATCATCCTTCCCTGCGCTTCGGCTTCCAGAGGGCCGGCACGTGCAGAGCACTCGGTCTGGCCGCGGCGCGCCCGCAGCGATTCGGCCACTACGCCAGCGAGTCGCTGCTCGCGCTGCGGCGACGGCAGCGCGGATTCCGGGAGGCGGGTCAGCTCGCGCTCACCGATGCGAAGCTGGAGCGACGCACCCACGGAATCCAGCTGCCAGCGCGAGTAGCTGGCACTTCGCTCATGAGCCGAGGCGCTGCGCCATGGAGCGAAGACGAGGATACAAACGGCCAGCAAGCACGGAGCCGATCGCACGCGCTTCGTCATTGCCGGACGTCCAGCCCGACCTTGGCCCCTTCGGCGACGTCCCGGACGACCTCGATCTCGGCACCGCGGCGAAGCTCGTCGAGATAACGGGTCACCTCGTCGTCGGCGGCGCGGCGGCGGTACTCGGCGACAACCTGCTCGCGCATCGATTCGAACGTCGCCTGCGATTCCTCGCGCTCCCGCAGGATCACGACGCGATAGCCGTCGCTGCCGCCGATCGGGTCGCTGACGTCGCCGACCGTCAGGTTGGGCACGATCGTGGCCGCGGTCGGACCGACATACTCGGCCAGGCGCGTCGCCGGCAGCGCGACCGAAGGCACCTCGACCGCCGGCGCGTCGCCGAGCTCGCGCCGGACGACGTCGGCGGCCTCGCCCGCACGAAGCCGCGCGGCGGCCGCGAAAGCCCGCTCGCGAGCGTCGGGGCGTGCGCTGGCAAAGAAGATCGCCTCGATGCGCAGCTGACCGGGGCCGGCCAGGACCGTGCGATTGTCCTCGAAGAAGCGCCGCAGCTCGCGCTCGGACGGCTGTACGGTCCGGCTCTGGCCAGCGACCGAATCCAGCACCGAAGCGACGATGTCGGCGCGCAGCTTGCGATCGGACTCGGTGATGCCGAGCGCCTGGGCCTTCTGTACCAGCAGCTCCTCGTCGATGATGCGGTCGAGCGCGCGCTGCCGCTCCTGGGTCGTGACCGGACGCCCACGCTCGCGTTCGATCAACGCGATGGCCTGCTCGAAACGCGTGCGAGGAACGCGACGACCGTTGACGGTCGCGATGGCGCCCTGGTCCAGTGCCGCCGGAATGCTGGTTTCGGCATCGCGCAGCAATCCGGCCGTCGCCAGCACCGCGCCCACGACCAGGCCCGCGAGCAGCAGGAGATTGGTTCGCCGTGTCGAGTTCATACGATCCGCTCTCGCGGTGCGGAGCGAGCCTAAGCAGGCTGTCGCGCAACTTCCATCGCTGCGCGAGCGCCAAATGGACACCGGTGCCGTTTCGGCCTACATGCCGGGCGACCGAGCCCAGGAGGCGATGCACGAGTGCTTTCTTTCGACCTGACCACCGAGCAGGAACAGCTCAAACAGACTGCCCGCGAATTCGCCGAGCAGGAAATCATTCCCGTAGCCGGCAAGTTCGACGAAGCCGAGGAGTTTCCGCACGAGGTGATGCGCAAGGCCTGGGAGGTCGGGTTGCTCAACCTCGAGGTTCCACCCGAGCACGGCGGCATCGGCCTCGGCGTGCTCGACTCCATCCTGGTGCTCGAAGAGATCAACTACGGCTGCGCGGGGATGGCCACGATCATGGCGGCCAACGATCTGGCCTCCACGCCGTTGCTCATTGCCGGCAACGATGAACAGAAGGAGCGCTATCTCGGCGGGCTGGCTCGCGAATGCTCTTTTGCGGCCTACGCCCTGTCGGAACCCGGCTCCGGCTCGGACGCCGCCAGTCTGTCGACGACGTACCGGAAGGCCGGCAACGAATTCGTCCTCAACGGCGTCAAGCATTTCATAACCAACGGCACCGTTGCCGACTGGTACGTGGTCTTCGCCACGCGCGACAAGGCGATGCGCCACGGCGGCATCTCCTGCTTCGTGATGCCGGCGAACCTGCCGGGGATCACGGCGCACAAGATGAAAGGCAAGCTCGGCCAGCGCGCTTCCGATACGGCCGAGATCGTATTCGAGGACGTGCGAGTGCCCGAGTCGGCCCTGGTCGGCGAGGAAGGGCAGGGCTTCAAGATCGCCATGCAGACTTTCGACCGGACGCGGCCGCAGATCGGGTCGATCTGCATCGGAGTGACCCAGCGGGCACTCGACGAATGCAGGAAGTATGCGCTGGAGCGCCAGCAGTTCGGACGTCCCATCGCCGAGTTCCAGGCGGTGCAGTTCATGCTCGCCGACATGGCCATCGATCTGGAGGCGATGCGACTGCTCACTTACAAGGCGGGCTGGCTGATCGACAGCGGCGAGCGTTCCTCCATCGTCTCGAGCTTCTCGAAGGCCTTCGGCGCCGACCATGCGATGCAGCACTGCGTGAACGCCGTGCAGATCTTCGGCGGCTTCGGCTACTTCAAGGAGTATCCGGTCGAGAAGCTGATGCGCGACATCAAGCTGGTCCAGATCTACGAAGGTACCTCGCAGATCCAGCGCGTGGTCATCGCGCGCAGCCTGCTCAAGAGCTGAGGGGACCGTATGACGGAAGCAGCCGGCGGAATGGGACCGACTTCGCATTCCTTCTTCTCCCAGCGCCTGCGGCTGCACTACGTCGACTACGGCAGCGAAGGAAAGCCGCTACTCGTGCTCGTGCACGGCGGGCAGGATCACTGCCGCAACTGGGATTTCGTCGCCGAGCGCCTGCGAAAGCACTACCACGTGATCGCACCCGACCTGCGCGGGCACGGCGACTCCGCCTGGGCAATCGGTTCGCAGTACGGGATGCCCGAATACGTCCTGGACCTGGCGCAGCTCCTTCGTCACGTCGGCGAGGCGCCGGTGACGCTGGTCGGGCACTCGCTGGGAGGGGCCATCGTTCTGCACTACGCGGGCATCTACCCGCAGAACCTCGTCAAGGTTTGCGCGATCGAAGGCCTGGGACCGCCCCCCGAGCTCATCAAGGACGTGCAGGGCAAGCCCATCGAAGAACGCATGCAGACCTGGATCGAGACGATGCAGAGCCTGCCCGGCCGCAAGCCGCGCGAGTATGCCTCGCTGGCCGATGCCGAGGCGCGCATGCGAAGCGCCAATCCGCATCTGTCGCCCGCGATGGCCAAGCACCTGACGATCCACGGCGTGGTGCGCCTGGAGAACGGCAACTACACCTGGAAGTTCGACAACTACGTGCGGGCCTGGGGGCCTTACCGGTATGACGTCGAAGGCGTGCAGCGGCTGTGGGGACGCATCCAGAGCCCGGTGCTTCTGGTGCGCGGCGCCGAGAGCTGGGCTTCCAATCCGGTGACGGACGGACGGGCCACGTTCTTTCGCGACTACACCTATGCCGAAGTCGAGAAGGCGGGCCACTGGGTGCACCATGATCGCTTCGAGGTCTTCATGGGGCATCTCGGAAGCTTTCTGGGAGTGGCCTCGTGAGCGCCGCCAACGCTGCAGCCCTGCCGCGCCTGATCGCCCAGCTCTCGTACAGGAAAGGCGTGTTCCGTCTCGCTTCCGGCCGCGAAAGCGATTTCTACGTGGACGTCAAGCAGACGGTCTTTCGTGCCGAAGGAGCGCGCCTCGTCGGCGAGATGCTTTGCGACCGGCTGATCGAGCATGGCATCACGCTGGTCGGCGGGATGGCGGTCGGTGCGGTTCCACTCGTCAGCCTGGCGCTGTCCGCGGCGGCAGGACGCGGCTACGCACTGGATGGATTCTTCGTCCGCAAGGACGTCAAGGACCACGGCACGGCGCAGCGTTTGGATGGGCGTTTCCGAGCGGACGCGAAGATCGCGCTACTCGAGGACGTCGTCACGACGGGCGGCTCGACGCTGGCGGCGATCGATGCCGTGGAGGCGGCCGGCGGCAAGGTGGCGTTGATCGTGACCGTCGTGGACCGTCAAGAGGAGGATGGGCTGATGCGGCTTGCTGCCCGCGGCGCCGTGGTCGAAACGCTCACCACTCGTGCGCAGATCGTGGACGCGGCCGGCTGATCACAACGCGAGCTGCAGGAGCAGCAGCAGGAGCAACGCCAGGTACAGCCCGGACACCGCAGGGCTCGCCAGCGTCGACGTCAAGGCGCCGATCTTCTCGTCGCGCGAAAGGCCGTCGAAGGGGTTCGCCGGGGTCCGGCACGACACGAGCTCGGTGTCGTTGGCGCGAGGCAGCAGCTCGAGCCACTCGCGGACTCGAAGACGGCGCATCTTGTAGATGAGGCCGTAGTACGCATACAGCACGTCCACCGACCAGAACGCCACCACGGCTATCGCCACCGGCGGCAGCACGTCGCCGCCGTCGCCGCTGCGTGCCGCGACGAGAACGCCTACCAGCCAGGCAACGATGCACACGAGCTTGGCCACCGTCGTCATGACGATTTCCTTCTCGACGAAGGTAGACAGGGAGCGATGCTCGTCGAGCAGGCATTCCTTCTTGTAGTCGCGCAGGTCGGTGGTCATGAGGACACCTCAAAAAGAAAGACGGCGGGGAATGTTCACCCCCCGCCGCCGAATAGGGATGAGGACAGGGGACAGGCACCAGTTTTTCCCAGGGCGGAAAAGTTGGTGCGCAGTCCCCGGCCTACTAGATCTTTCCCTGCAGCAGGAATGCGATCACGAGGGCGTAGATCGCGAGGGCCTCGATCATGGCCAGACCGATGATCATCGGGGTCTGGATGCGATCGGCCGAGTTCGGGTTGCGACCGATGGATTCCATGGCCGACGCCACGGCGCGGCCCTGACCGAGCGCGCAACCGAATGCCGCGCCGGCGATGGCGATGCCGGCACCCATGGCCATCATGCCGGAAGCTCCCGCACCGACAGCCGCAGCAACCGCCGCCGCATCGTCGTGATCCTGCGCCTGCGCCATCGTTGCCAGCAGCGGGCTCGACAGCACGGCGCCGGCGGCCAGGGTCAGAAACGTCTTGATCCTCTTCATCGTGTTCTCCGTTTTTCCCACACCGTTTCTGTTTCGCCTACCACCGCATCCTCTTCCTCTTCCACACGGCGAGCGGTGCGAGATCGTGCGTGTTCGCGGCTTCAGTGATGAGCTGGCGCAGGATGGCCGCCGTGGCCATGCGCGTGGTCGTCGTGGTCCCCGTGTCCGAGGGCCAGCGAGACGTAGATGATGCTCAGAAGCGTGAACACGAATGCCTGGATGAGCGACACGAAGGCGCCCAGGAAATAGAAGATCACCGGAATGATGATCTTGGTCAGGTCCGTGAAGATTTCCAGGACCAGATGGTCGCCCGTCATGTTGCCGAACAGTCGCAGGCCGAGAGAGACCGGGCGGACCGCCGTTCCGATGAGCTCCAGCGGCAGCATCAAGGGGATCAGCCACCACACGGGCCCTGCGAAGTGCTTGGTGTAGTTGACGATGCCCTGGTCGCGGATGCCGATGTAGTTGAAGGCCAGGAACGAGGCGACGCCGAGCGCGAACGTGATGTTGAAGTTGCCCGTGGGCGGCGCCAGGCCCGGCAGCAGACCGAGCAGGTTGGCGACCAGGATGTAGACGAAGAACGTGCCGAAAAGCGCGATGAACGGCCGACTGCGATCGCCGAGCACGGCATCGGTCATCGACTTGATGCCGCCCACGAGGAGCTCGGCCAGGTTGCGCGCGCTCAGGCGGCTATCGGGAACCAGGTGCGTGCCGGCGGCGCGCGCAGCAACGAGCTGTCGGTTGGCACGCACCGCCCACAGCAGAAGCAGAGCCATCGCGAGCAGCGCGTGGAAGGTGTGGCCCGGAATCGCGTTGATGCCCGGGATCAGGCCGTGCCAGGTGATCGGATGATGCTCCATCGGGTTCCCTGCGCGCTATCGCGAACCATGCGCAGCGCAGCCGTGGCTGCGCTGGAAGTCGCTAGCGCTGCTTGCCCTGCCCTTGGTCCTGACCCGAGATCGGCGCGCCTAGGAGCGTTCCCTCCACGACGATGGCAACCACCAGTGCGCTTGCACCGACCGCGAAAGACATCGGTGCAATGGGCAGCCGGTAAAGCACTGCGGCGATCAGTCCGAACAGCAGGAAAAATTTCGCAACGATCAGGAAAACCGTAACTTTCCCGCTCGCGGCGGGCGTCATAAGGCGCGAAACCACGAGCCGAAGCAAATAGAAGTTGCCCAGCGCGAATGCCGCACCGAGCAGTACTCCCGCAGCCGATCCGGTCCCCGCCAGCGCCGCGCCGGCGGCCGCGGCCGCCGCGATCGTGCCCGCCACGATCATGATGCGAGTGAGGTCGGCGCGCCGCTGCATCAGGTTCGATCTCGCCGGCGGGGTGCGCCCGTGCCGATCATCAGCAGCTGCCGGACCGCGACGCCGAGGGCGCCGACGCCGAAGACGAGGATGAAGACCGGAGACGTGTCGAAGTAGCCGTCGAGCCACGAGCCGATCAGCACCCCGGCGGCAATCGGCCATCCCAGGCTCCAGGCCACGGCCATCGCCTGATAGGACGCCCTGCGCCGCGCCGAAGTCTCGTCGTCGTGATCGTGCGCCGACATGACCGCCGTTCAGTCGCTGGCGCGCATCGCCGCCCGCGCCGCCTCGATGGTTCGGTCGATGTCGGCGTCGGTATGCGCACGAGACACGAACCATGCCTCGAATTGCGACGGTGCGATCCAGATGCCCTCGTCGATCATGGCGGCAAAGAACCTCGCGAAGCGCTCGGTGTCGCAGGTTACGGCCTCGTCGTAATCGGTGACGGCGGCAGGGCCGAAGAACAGGGTAAGGATGGATCCGGCGCGCTGGATGCATCCGGGACGGCTGCCGAGGGCGTCGCGCAAGCCGGCTTCGAGCCTGGCCGCGGCAGCTTCCAACCGGTCGTAAACGTCCGTCGTCAGCTGGCAAAGCGTGGCCAATCCGGCGGCAACGGCGAGCGGATTTCCCGACAGCGTCCCGGCCTGGTAGACGGGGCCGGAGGGGCTGATCCGCCGCATCAGCTCGGCACTTCCTCCATAGGCTGCAAGCGGCAGGCCTCCGCCGGCGATTTTTCCCAGACATGTCAGGTCGGGTCTCACCGAGCTTCGCGACTGGAAGCCGGCCGGCCCCAGGCGCAGTCCGCTGATGACCTCGTCAAAGATCAGCAGCGCACCGGTTCGATCCGCAATCTCTCGCAACGCTTCGATGAAACCTGACTTCGGTACGACGACGCCCATGTTGCCGGCGACGGGCTCGACGATGATCGCCGCGACGTCGCCGTCGCAGACACGACGGACCGAATCGATGTCGTTGTAGCGCGCGACACGCGTCAGCGATCCGACCTGCGCGGGAACTCCGGGACTGTCCGGTACGCCGTGGGTCATCGCGCCGGAACCGGCACGCACGAGCAGCGCATCGCTGTGCCCGTGATAGCAGCCCGCGAACTTGACGATGGCGTCGCGACCGGTCGCGGCACGCGCGAGTCGCAGGGCGCTCATCGTTGCTTCGGTGCCAGAGCTGACGAGGCGCAATTGCTCGATCGAAGCGAAACGGCCGCAAATTTCCTCGGCAAATTCCACTTCGAGCGCAGTTGCCGCACCGAAGCTGGTGCCGTCCGCTGCGGTGCGTGCAATGGCGTCCAGAACCGCTGCATCGGCATGCCCGAGGATCATCGGTCCCCACGAGCCGACATAATCGATGTACTCGCGTCCATCGACATCGAAGATTCGCGAGCCGCTCGCGCGCGCGACGAATCGCGGCGCTCCACCAACGGATGACCATGCGCGCACGGGAGAGTTCACGCCGCCGGGAATTACGCGACGTGCACGCGCGAACAACATTTCCGACGTTTGTCTTGCCTCTTGCATGATGCTGTTCGGATCACCCTTGCGTCGTGCGCGTTGCATCGTTTGCGTACGCGTCAGCAACACGTCGTTATCTCGCGGCGTTAGCAAAATGTTTTTCGATTCTCTTGCATCACGACATTCGAAACATTACACAGCGCCTCTGTCGACAGCGGCCTGTCTCGAAGGGACAGCATGCATGCCGAGCTTCTACTGGCTCGGCAAATAGAACCGCCGACGGCAATCATCAGAATCCTGGACGGCATCGCGGCTGTGGATATCCACACCTGTCGATAAACCTGTGTGCAATTGGCGGGAAGGCAAGGTGCAGATTCCCTCTCGTGCTCAGTTGGAAGACGTTTGGAATCGAGCGGTTACCTCGCTGCGGCGCAGGCTCGACCACGAGGAGTTCGAGAGCTGGATCCGACCCCTCGTTCCCGTCTCTCTGAGCGGCGAAACGCTGGAGATCTCGGTCCCCAATCGCCTCTTCGCATCGTGGCTCGAGGAGAACTACCTCGAGCTCCTGACGGGTGCCTGGGTGGAGGCGCACGGCAAGGAAACCACGTTCACCTTCACCTGGGACGGCAACGGGCAGCAGGGAGAACTGTTCAAGGAATACTCCGAAGATCAGAGCAAGCGCATCACGCTGCGGCGCAATTCCAATCCCAGCGGCCTGATCGATCGCTATGATTTCGACAACTTCGTCGTCGGTCCCAGCAATCAGTTCGCTCGCGCGGCTGCAATGGCAGTCGCGCAACAGCCCGGCACACTCTACAACCCGTTTTTCCTCTACGGTGGCGTCGGCCTGGGCAAGACCCACGTGGCAAATGCCATCGGCCATGCGGTCCTGGCCAACGACCCCGAAGCGCGCGTTCTGTTCCTGTCGGCCGACAGCTTCACGAATCAGCTGATCGAGGCCATCGCCCGCAACAAATCCGCGGCGTTCAAGAACCGGCTCCGACGGATCGAGCTGCTGATCATCGACGACGTGCAGTTCCTGGCCGGCCGCGAGCGGACCCAGGAGGAGTTCTTTCACGTCTTCAACGCCTTGTACGAAAGCGGCCGCCAGATCGTGCTGACGTGCGACAAGTTCCCGAGCGAAATGCAGGGCGTGGAGGAGCGGCTCTGCAACAGGTTCGGATGGGGCTTGGTGGCCGACATCCAGACGCCTGACGTCGAGACGCGCATCGCCATCCTGGAACGCAAAGCGCGTGCCGAGGGCGTGGAGCTGTCCATGGACGTTGCGGCGTTCATCGCGGGCAAGGTCGATACGAACATCCGCGACCTCGAAGGTGCCCTGACTCGCATCAGCGCGCATGCGTCGCTCAACGGTAGGCTTCTGGACAAACAGCTCGCTTCCGAGCTCCTGACGGCGCTGCATCCCGAAGAGGCTCGCGTCATCACGCTGGACGACGTCGAGAAGGGCGTGGCGACGCACTTCGGCCTTCGCGCCGGTGATCTGAAAGCAAGGCGACGCACGAAGAAGATTGCAGAGGCGCGACAGGTCGCCATGTACCTGATGCGCCACTTCGGCGGGGCCTCCTATCCTGCGATCGGAAACCATCTCGGCGGCCGCGACCATTCCACGGTCATTCACGCCTGCCAGTCCGTGGAACGCCGGCGTCGCGAGGATGCACGCTTCCGCCTGCTGCTGGACACCGTCAGCAAACGCATCGGCTGCGTCTGAAGGATCGCGTCGCATGCGGCGCTGGTGCACGCATGCGTCGGGCGCGACCGTGCGACGACGCCGTGGACAAGCTTTGCGCAAGATGTCTCCGCATCGTGCAGTAGCGGCTTCCCATGCCGATGCGGAAGGGCTATGCACCGGGCCGAGCGCGTCACCGCACAAGGGCTCTGCGCGAATTTCCTTCGCAACATCGAGCTCTTCAGCCCGATATCCCCGGGCCGACGGCCACTCATAAACAGTAAGTAGGAAGAATTCTTTACTAATGAGGAACCCTTTCGGACGGACGCCATGAACATCACGATCGGCAGTGAAGACTTTCTGCGAATCCTCGGACGGACCCAGGGCGTGGTCGATCGCCGCCACGCGATGGCCATTCTGGCCAACCTCGTCATCGAAGCCGGGGCCGACGGATTGGCGGTGGTCGCTACCGATCTGGAGGTCAGCCTGCGCCAGACGTGCCCGGCGCGGACGAGCGAGCCCGGTTCGATCGCGCTGTCGGCGCGCAAGCTCTTCGAGATCGTTCGGGAGTCGAGTTCTCCGGAGATCACGGTTCGCAGCCTCGAGAACAACTGGGTCGGGGTTTCCTACGGGCGCTCGAATTTCCGCCTGGCCGGCATCGACCCCGCCGACCATCCTGGAATGCCGTCGGGCGGACCCAACGGTGCCGACGCTCCCAGCTTCGAGCTCGATGCCGCCGAGCTTGCCGAGATGATTTCCAAGACCATCTTCTCGGTCTCCCACGACGACACCAGGTCCAACCTGGCCGGCGTGCATCTGGACGGCGGGGCCAAGAAGGGGGTCCTGCGCATGGTCGCCACCGACGGCCACCGTCTGGCGATGATCGATCGCAAGACCAAGGGCGGGGCTCTCAAGGACGGCGTGATCCTGCCACGCAAGGGCTTGAGCGAGATGCTCAAGCTGCTGCCGGAAGCCACCGGGCCCGTGACGCTCAAGGTTTCGGCCAGCGAGGCCATCCTGGACATACCCGGCTGCACTCTCAGCATGCGACTGGTCGAGGGAACCTTCCCCGACTACAAGCAGGTCGTGCCCAAGGAGAGTCCCAATCTCCTCCAGGTCGACCGTGACGCCCTGTTGCAGACCGTCCGCCGCGTCTCGCTGCTGTCGAGCGAGCGGGCGCGCGGCATTCGCTTCGGCGTCAGTCCCGGCCGGCTCGAGATCAGCGCCAACGACCCGGACGTCGGCGAAGCTCGCGAGGATCTGGAGGTCGACTACGGGGGCGTCACTTTGGAGATCGGGTTCAACGCGCGCTACCTGCTCGAGGTCCTGCAGGTCCTTCCCGAAGGCTCCAAAGTCGAGGTCGGTCTGGGTGACCAGCTCAGTCCCGGGGTCATTCGGGGCTCGGATTCGAGCTACAGCTACGTCGTCATGCCGATGCGAATCTGAGCCGGACGCGGCGGTGAACCGGCCGCGTCCGCGGCTCCGACCTGAGTGCCGCGCCAGCCAGGTCGCTGGCGTCTAAGCTGCTGAAAATACAACAGGAATCATTGCGTTCGCGCGCACCCCTCGGCTTTACATGCGAGCGGGTGACTGATAGCTACAGCCAATTCTCCCGAGGAGAATCGGCTTCCTTGGAGCGCCTGCCGTCGCAGCGTTGGTGGGTCGCCATAGGCAGCGTGCGAGCGGATCAGAGATGGCAGCAGAGAAGGCAGCGCAAAAGGGCAGATCAGGCAGTCCGGACGATTACGGCGCCGACGCCATCAAGGTGCTCGAAGGCCTCGAGGCCGTTCGCAAGCGTCCCGGCATGTACATCGGCGACACCGGAGAGCGCGGCCTGCACCACCTCGTCTTCGAGGTCGTCGACAACTCGATCGACGAAGCTCTGGCCGGCCACTGCGACACCATCGAAGTCGAGATCCACGTCGACAACAGCATCACGGTCACCGACAACGGACGCGGCATCCCGGTCGAGATCCATCCGACCGAAGGCGTCTCGGCCGCCGAGGTCGTGCTGACCAAGCTGCACGCCGGCGGCAAGTTCGACAAGAAGTCCTACGCCGTCTCCGGCGGCCTGCATGGCGTCGGTGTGTCGGTGGTCAACGCGCTCTCGCTGTGGCTCGAGGTCGAGATCCGCCGCGACGGCAAGGTCTGGCAGCAGCACTACGACATCGGCGTTCCCAAGGCGCCGCTGGCCGAGGTCGGAACGACGTCGAAGCGTGGCACCACGGTACATTTCCTGCCCAACGCGGAGATCTTCGAGACCACCGAGTTCAGCTTCGACCTTCTCGCCAGCCGCCTGCGTGAGCTGGCCTTCCTGAATCGCGGCCTTCGCATCTCGCTCGAAGACGAGCGCGCCGGTGCCAAGAAGCAGGAGTTCTTTTACGAAGGCGGCATCGTCTCCTTCGTCGAGCACCTGAGCGCCAAGAAGCAGCCGATTCACAACAAGGTGCTGTACCTCTCGGGAAAACGCGCCGGTATCGAGATCGAGATCGCGATGCAGTGGAACTCCGGCTACTCCGAGAACGTCTACACCTTCGCCAACAACATCAACACGATCGAAGGCGGCACCCATCTGTCCGGCTTCCGTTCAGCGCTGACGCGTACGATCAACAACTACGCAACCGCCAACAACATCGTAAAGAAGGCCGAGGAGGCCCTCGAAGGCGATGACTGCCGTGAAGGCCTGACGGCGGTGCTGTCCGTCAAGGTCCCCGAGCCTCAGTTCGAAGGACAGACCAAGACCAAGCTGGGCAACAGCGAGGTCAAAGGCCTGGTCGAGGCGCTGATCAACGAGCACCTCTCGACGTACTTCGAAGAGAATCCCGGCGAGGCGCGCAAGATCGCCAACAAGGCCCTCGAAGCCGCGCGCGTGCGCATGGCCGCGCGCAAGGCCAAGGAGCTGGCGCGTCGCAAGGGCGCCCTCGATTCGGCGTCGCTGCCCGGAAAGCTGGCCGACTGCCAGGAGCGCGATCCTACGCGCAGCGAGCTCTACATCGTCGAGGGCGATTCGGCAGGCGGGTCGGCCAAGCAGGGCCGCGACCGGCGCTTCCAGGCCATCCTGCCGCTGAAGGGCAAGATCCTGAACGTCTGGCGGGCTCGCTTCGATCGCACGATCTCTTCGGACGAGATTCGCGTCCTCATCACCGCGCTCGGCATGGGTATCGGCGACGGCGAGGGCGAGAAGACGATCGAGAAGCTTCGCTACCACACGCTGATCATCATGACCGACGCCGACATCGACGGCTCGCACATCCGCACCCTGCTGCTGACGTTCTTCTACCGGCACTTCCAGGAGCTGATCACGCGCGGACACGTCTTCATCGCGCAGCCGCCGTTGTTCCGCGTCAAGCGCAACAAGTCCGAGCGCTACCTCAAGGACGAAGGAGCCCTGGCCGAGTACCTGATCGACCTCGGCGTCGAAGACGTCAAGGTAAAGTCGAAGGGAGCCGGCCGCAGCGTTGCCGGCGACCAGCTGAAGAAGGTGCTCAAGGAGCTTGCCGAGATCGACCGGCTCCTCGACGTGCTCGAGAAGAAGCGCCGTCATCGCGACGTCACCGCGGCCGTGGCAGGCGCCGAGGAGCTGACGACTGCCCTTCTCGGCGACGCCGCAGGCCTGCGCTCCAGCGTCGAAGGCATGCTGGCCGAGCTGGTCCGCCAGCATCCGGAGCTGGAGCCGGCCCGCGTCGAATACTCCAGCGATGCCGAGCACAACCGCGAACGCTTCACGGTGATCTGCCGCCTGAACGGCGCCGCAACACGGACTCTGGTCGATACGGCCCTGCTGGAATCTCCCGAGTTTCAGCGCCTGCGCCGGCTGCTGACCGGCATTTCGGGGATTGGCAAGCCTCCGTTCGTCGTCACCACCGGCAAGACCGAACAGGAAGTGACCACGCTCAAGGAACTGCACGACACGATCATGGCCGGCGCCCGCAAGGGAACCGACATCCAGCGTTACAAGGGCCTCGGAGAGATGAATCCCGAGCAGCTTTGGGCCACGACGATGGATCCGGAGATGCGCACCCTGCTCCAGGTCAAGGCCGAGGATCTGACCGCCGCTGGTGAGATGTTCGACAAGCTCATGGGCGAGAACGTCGAAGACCGTCGCTCCTTCATCGAGGAGAACGCGCTCAACGTCCGCAACCTCGACGTCTGAGGCCGCGCGTGGCACCGATCGGCAAGAACCCCGCTCTCCCCGTAAGCATCGAAGACGAGATGCGTACGTCCTACATGGACTACGCCATGAGCGTCATCGTCGGCCGCGCGCTGCCCGACGTCCGCGACGGTCTCAAGCCGGTTCATCGTCGCGTGCTGTTCGCGATGAGCGAGCTCGGCAACGAGTGGAACAAGGCGCCCAAGAAATCCGCCCGCGTCGTCGGCGACGTGATCGGCAAGTATCATCCGCACGGCGATACGGCCGTGTACGACACGATCGTGCGCATGGCGCAGGACTTCTCGCTGCGCTACCCGCTCGTCAGCGGTCAGGGAAACTTCGGCTCCGTGGACGGCGACCGCCCCGCCGCCATGCGATACACCGAGGTACGCCTGGCGCGCATCGCGAGCGACATGCTCGCGGACATCGACAAGGAAACCGTCGAGTTCGTTCCGAACTACGACGAGACCACGCACGAGCCGTCGGTCCTTCCTTCGAAACTGCCCAACCTGCTGGTAAACGGCTCCTCCGGCATCGCCGTAGGCATGGCGACCAACATTCCGCCGCACAATCTGGGCGAAATCTGCGATGCGCTCCTCGCGGTCATGGAAGACCCCGAGATCAAGATCGAGAAGCTGCTGCGGATCGTGACCGGCCCCGACTTTCCCACAGGCGGGATCATCTACGGCCGCCAGCCGATCATCGACGCCTACAAGACGGGCCGCGGCGTGCTGACCGTCCGTGCGAAGGCGAACACGGAGACGGAGGAACGCACCGGCCGCACGCGCATCGTCGTTACCGAGATCCCGTATCAGCTCAACAAGACGCGCCTGATCGAGAAGATCGCAGAGCTCGTCAACGACAAGAAGCTCGACGGCATTTCCGACCTTCGCGACGAATCCGATCGCGACGGCATGCGCATCGTCATCGAGCTCAAGCGCGACGCCGTTCCGCTGGTGGTGCTGAACAACCTGTACAAGCAGACGCCGATGCAGGACTCGTTCGGCATCATCATGCTTGCGCTGGTCGCGGGCAGGCCGCGGCTGCTCAACCTCAAGCAGATGCTCGAGGAGTTCATCGCGCACCGCAAGGAGATCATCACCCGCGCCACCGCCTTCGACCTGCGCAAGGCCGAGGCCCGCCTCCATCTGCTCGAAGGCCTCAAAATCGCGCTCGACAACCTCGATGCGGTGATCAAGCTCATCCGCGGCTCCAAGGACACGCCTTCGGCCAAGGAAGGCCTGATGAAGAGCTTCGGGCTCAGCGACATCCAGGCCCAGGCCATCCTCGACATGCGGCTGCAGCGCCTGACCGGCCTGGAGCGCGACAAGATCATGGAGGAGTACCGCGAGACGCAGAAGACCATCGAGCGCCTGCGTCACATCCTCTCGGACGAGCGCGAGCTGGTAAAGATCATCATCTCGGACCTGGAAGCCCTTCGGAAGCAGTACGGCGACGAGCGCCGCACCCAGATCGAAGACTCTTCGAGCGAGATCACTATCGAGGACATGATCGTCGAGGAGGAGATGGTCGTCACCGTCTCCCACGAAGGCTACATCAAGCGCAACGCCGTCTCCCTGTATCGCGCGCAGCGACGCGGCGGGCGCGGCAAGGTCGGGGCCACGACCAAGGGCGACGACTTCGTCGCCCACATGTTCACGGCCTCCACGCACGACTACATCCTGTTCTTCACCAATCGCGGGCGGGTCTACTGGAAGAAGGTTCACGAGCTGCCGCAGGCGGGGCGCGCCGCACGCGGAAAGGCCATCGTCAACCTGCTCCAGCTCGGCCCCGGCGAGCAGCTTTCGGCATTCCTGCCGGTACGCGACTTCCCCGAAGACGCCTACATCCTGTTCGCGACCGCCAAGGGCATCGTCAAGAAGACGCCGCTGCTCGAGTACTCGCGTCCGCGTGCGACCGGCATCATCGCGATCAACCTGACCGACGGCGACGAACTGATCGCCGCGCGCCTGACTACCGGCAACGACCAGGTAGCGCTGGCCACGCGCAGTGCCCAGCTGGCGCGATTCAACGAGAGCGAGGTCCGGCCTATGGGACGTGGCGCCGGCGGCGTACGCGGCGTCAACGTCGACGACGACGACCGCGTCGTGGCCATGGAGATCGTACGGCCGGGCGCGACGCTGCTCACGGTCTCGGCCAACGGCATGGGAAAGCGCAGCGCCGTCGACGATTACCGGCTGATCCATCGCGGCGGCGGCGGCGTCAAGACGATGAACCTGACGCCCAAGACGGGCCCGGTCGTGGGCGTGCTGCAAATCCTCAGCGACGAGGACGAGGTCATGATCGTCACAAGCGACGGCAAGATGATCCGGATCGCCATGGAGAACGTCGGCGTCAAGGGCCGCAACACCCAGGGAGTGACGCTGGTCAAGCTGGACGTCGAGGCCGGCGAGCATGTGGTGTCAGTGGCGCCGGTGGTGGAGAAGGAAGGCGGCGGCGACGAGGAGTGAGCCATTCGTGACGACGCGCGCGGCAGTGATCGGGGCCGGAAGCTGGGGAACCGCCCTGGCAACGATGCTTTCCGAGAAAGGTTACGACGTCGCGCTCTGGTCGCGGGGAGCCGAGGTCGCCGAAGCCATCAACGAGCAGCACGAGAACCGGACCTACCTTCCTGGCGTGCGCCTGTGCCCGTCGCTCCGCGCGACCGTCGATCTGCACGAGGCCGTTTCGCAGGCAGAGCTGGTGGTAGCCGTGGTTCCGTCGCACGCCATGGCCGAGACCATGAAGCGCGCCGCCGGCGAAACCAGCCCCAGCGCGGTCGTCGTCTCCGCCAGCAAGGGTATCGAGGACGACACCCTCAAGACCATGCACGGCGTAATCGCCGACGCCGTGGGCGATCCGTCGCGAGTGGGCTGTCTTTCCGGTCCGAGCTTCGCCACCGAAGTGGCTTCGGGAAAGCCGGCGGTCGTGGTCGCGGCTGCCGACGCCGACGAGGTCGCCGAACGAATCCAGCATTACTTTCATGCGCCGATGCTGCGCGTCTACCGCAGCACGGACGTGGTCGGAGTCGAGCTCGGAGGCGTGGTCAAGAACGTCATGGCGATAGCCACCGGCGTTTCCGACGGCCTCGGCTACGGCCTGAATGCCCGCGCCGCCACGATTACCCGAGGATTGGCCGAGATCATGCGCCTGGCGGCCTCGATGGGCGCGCGGCCCGAAACGATGTCGGGCCTGTCCGGCATCGGCGACCTGGTCCTGACCTGCACCGGCGATCTGTCGCGCAACCGGCAGGTCGGCCTGCGACTGGGACGGGGCGAATCGATCCAGGAAATCCTCGGTGGCATGCGGATGGTCGCCGAAGGCGTTCGCAACACCAGGGCGGTCAAGAATCTCGCCGACCGCCAAGGGGTCGAGATGCCCATCGTGGAGTGTGCGTACAAGGTCCTCTACGAGAACATGCCGCCGGGCCAAGCCCTCGAAGAGCTGTTTCGGCGCAGGCTCAAACCCGAGTTCGACTGAGGCGAAAACGCTGACTGTGGGCGCAAGTCCAGTCGTCGCTGTGCGTTGACAAGCCCTCCCTTCGCTGACAAAAACCCCTGGCTGCGGTCATGGGACCGCGCGCCCGTCAGGGTGCACCGCCAAGGGAACTGTCACCGTGAAAAGAACGTACCAGCCTAGCAATCTCCGACGGCGGCGCCGTCATGGCTTTCGGGCACGCATGGCCACGCCGGGTGGCAGGCTGGTGCTGAAGCGTCGTCGGGCCAAGGGGCGTAAACGGCTTACCGTTGCCACCCCGGCCAAGCGCGCGCGTCGGTAGCACGGACCAGCGGCTGACAAGGGCGCACCGCATCCGCTCGCGGAGAGACTTTTTGAGGCTCCAGCGTGGCAGGCGCGGCAAAGCGACAGAGCACTTCCTCGTACTGCAGGGGCCGAGTCCCACGGGAGAGACTCGGCTCGGGATCACCGCAAGCCGCAAGGTCGGCGGAGCGGTCGAGCGCAATCGAGTGAAGCGCCGAGTTCGAGAATTTTTTCGATTGCACCGGACCGAGTTGCAGCCTGGCTCCGACATCGTGGTCATCGTGAGAGCCGGCGCGGATACACTGGGCTTCAAGGATGTGGAACGCGAGCTGGCAGCCGTTCTCCAACGGGACACAGACAGCGGCGGCGAACGCTAGGACGATGTTCGCCGCGCGTCACTTGCCCATGGAGATCGTTGGCCGCCTTCTAGTCGCGCTCATCGCGATCTACAGGACACTGATCTCGCCCCTGCTGGGGCCGAGCTGTCGATTCCATCCAACCTGCTCAAGCTATGCTGCCGAAGCGATCCGAAGATACGGACCGCTGCGCGGCACCGCGCTAGCTTTCGGGCGCATCGCCCGATGCCATCCCTTCTGCGAGGGTGGCCATGACCCTGTTCGTTAGAACGATGAAACGCGAGGTTAGGCTGCAGCCGCTGGAGGCGGCTGCGTGGAAACGAGATTAGTCCTGGCCTTGGCGCTGTCCCTGGCAATCCTCGTCGGATTCCAGGTTTTGCTCCCGACGCCTCCGCCGCCCGCGCAGGCACCGTCGGCGAGCGGTCCCATGGACGCGCCAGCGACAGACCCCTCCGCCGCTGATCTCGCTGCGCCACCCGCAGCCGTGGAGGCCGCAGAGGCCGGACCGTCCGTCGAAGTGCGGACCGATCTGTACCGAGCGGTGTTCTCGCCGCGCGGCGGCCGGATCATTCAGTTCGAGCTCTTCCGCTACCCTGCAACTGCCGATCCCGACAGCGGTCCGTATGACCTGATTCGTGCCGACGGCGTCAAGCCACTTGCTTTGCTGTGGCGCAACGCGAGCGGTGGCGTGGTCGATGACCGTGCCATCGCCTACCAGATCTCTGCGACCACCGACGAAGTGGCCCCGGGCGGTTCCGCGACCGTGACGATGACCGGCCGCACGGCCTCGGGTGCGACCATCGTCAAGAAGCTCGGCCTGCAGGCCGGCAGCTACATGATCGATCTGTCGATCGAGGCCTCGGGCATCGGAGCGACGCCTCTTGGCCTGGGATGGTCCAGAGGCGTCGACGCCAACAGCTCCGTGGCGGCCACCGAAGGACCGGTGGCCTACGTCGACAACGGTCTTCAGTTTTTTGCCGTCACTGGCATCAGCGAGCCCGCAGTCTTGGAAGGCCGCTTCTCATGGGCCGGCTACGCCGAGCATTATTTCCTGGCCGCATTGATCCCCGACGAGCCCGTTCCCGCCAAGATGGTGGCGGCCACGGCGGACGGGGCCGGCCAATCCACCCTCTGGTCGGCGAGCCCGACCGAGAAGATCCACTACCAGCTCTACCTGGGTCCGAAGAGCATGGCCGACCTCGAGAAGCTCGGCCACGACCTCGACCAATCCATCGACCTCGGCTGGTTCTGGGTCATCGCCAAGCCGCTGATGTGGGCGCTGCTGCTGATCGAGCGCGTCGTCGGCAACTACGGCTGGGCCATCATCCTGCTCACCATCGCAGTCCGCGTGCTCTTCTACCCGGTCAACAAGAGGCAGATCGAGGCCATGAAGGGCATGCAGCGCATCCAGCCCGAGATCGCGAAGATCCAGGAGCGCTTCAAGGACGATCGCGAAAAGCTCAATCGCGAGATGATGGAGCTGTACCGGCGCCACAAGGTCAATCCGCTGGCGGGCTGCCTTCCCATGCTCCTGCAGCTACCGGTCTTCGTCGGCCTCTATAACGTCCTTCTTCAAGCCATCGAGCTTCGACACGCCCCGTTTTTCGGCTGGATCAACGATCTCTCGCAACCCGACCGGCTCGGACACCTGGCCATCCCGTTCCTGACGCCGCCGGGCATCCCGGTGCTGACGCTGCTGATGGGTGCCAGCATGATCGTTCAGCAGAAGATGACGCCGAGTACGGCGGATCCCACGCAGCAGCGCATGATGCTGTTCATGCCCGTGATCTTCACGGTCATGTTCGTGAACTTCCCGGCGGGTCTGGTGCTCTACTGGCTGTCGAACAACATCCTTTCGATCGGCCAGCAATATCTGTCCAATCGGCAGGCAAGCTAGGAAATCGCCATGTCCACGACTATCGAAGCGCAGGGCCGCACCATCGACGAGGCCATCCAGGTCGCTCTCAACCAGCTCGGAACCAGCCGCGACAAAGTCGACATCGAGATCGTCCACCATCCTCGCGCCGGCTTCCTCGGCATCGGCGCTCGGCGTGCCAAGGTACGCGCCACGGTTCGCCAGGGCGTGATGCTGGACGGTGAAGAATTCGACATGTCAGCTTCGAGCGATCTATCGGAGAAGCCGCGACGGCGGCGACGCCGCGGCGGTCGCGGTCGTGGCACACGACCAGAGGGCGCGCCGGAAGCGAAGCGCCCGGAGGAGCAGACCGAACGTCGCCCTCCAAGTGGCCGCGGCGAGCAGCGCAGTGGCCGTCAGGACCCGCGCTCGCGCGAGCAGCGCCCGCGCGATGACCGTCGGCAAAGGGACGACCAGCGCCGGGGCGACGACCAGCGCCGGGGCGACGATCAGCGCGGGCGTGACGATCAGCGCGGGCGTGACGATCAGCGCGGGCGTGACGATCAGCGCGGGCGTGACGACCAACGCGGGCGTGACGACAAGCGCGGGCGTGACGACCAGCGCGGGCGTGACGACCAGTG